>JANQQM010000184.1 GCA_028289365.1 Salaquimonas sp.
TATGGTGCCACCTGTGGCTTTTTCCCGATCGACGACGACACGATCTCCTATCTGACAGCAACCGGTCGCGAGACCGACCGCGTTGCACTCGTGAAAGCCTATGCAGAAGCACAGGGCATGTGGCGCGCCGACGATACACCCGATCCAGCCTTCACCGACACATTGGAGCTTGACCTTTCGACCGTGGTTCCATCCATCGCGGGGCCGAAGCGGCCTCAGGACAGGATTGCGCTTTCCGAAGCGGCACCCGCATTCGCCAAGGCAATGGAGACCGAGTTCAAGGCCTATGCAAAACCCGGCCGCTTCCCGGTTCAGAATCGCAACCATGATCTGGGCAATGGCGATGTCGTGATTGCCGCGATCACCTCCTGCACCAATACCTCCAATCCATCCGTTTTGATTGGTGCCGGATTGCTGGCGCGCAAGGCCCGCGAAAAGGGTCTTTCTGTGAAGCCATGGGTCAAGACTTCGCTGGCACCGGGTTCACAGGTGGTGACCGACTATCTCGAAAAAGCGGGGCTCATGCCAGACCTCGACGCATTGGGATTCAATCTGGTCGGCTATGGCTGCACCACCTGCATCGGTAATTCCGGACCGCTGCCAATGGAGATTTCCGAGACCATCAACCAGAATGATCTGGTCGCCTGTTCGGTCTTGTCCGGTAACAGGAATTTTGAAGGTCGCGTGAACCCGGATGTACGGGCAAACTATCTTGCCTCGCCGCCACTGGTTGTCGCCTATGCAATTGCAGGTTCCCTGAATGTGGATTTGACCCGCCAACCTCTCGGAACGGCTGAAGATGGCACCGATGTCTATCTTCGGGATATCTGGCCGACATCGAAGGAGATTGCCGACCTTATCCGTACCTCTGTCACAGAGGAAATGTTCAGGAAAAGATATGGCGATGTGTTCAAGGGGGATGCCGGCTGGCAGGATATTCAAATCACTGGTGGCTCGACCTACGACTGGTCGGAATCATCGACCTATGTCCAGAACCCTCCCTATTTCGAGGGCATCACGATGGAACCAGAACCAATCTCCGACATCGTCAATGCCAGGATCCTAGGATTGTTCCTGCATTCAATAACCACTGACCATATCTCCCCTGCAGGATCGTTCAAGGCAGACACACCGGCGGGTGGGTATCTGACCGATCGGCAGGTGCGGCCCGTGGATTTCAATTCCTATGGCTCCCGACGCGGCAATCACCATGTGATGATGCGCGGCACTTTCGGAAATATCCGTATCAAGAACCAGATGCTTGAGGAGGTTGAAGGTGGGTTCACGCGCCATTGGCCATCGGGAGAGCAAATGCCGATTTACGATGCCGCCATGCGCTATCGTGAGGAAAATGTACCGCTGGTCATTTTTGCCGGAAAGGAATACGGCACCGGATCATCCAGGGACTGGGCCGCAAAAGGCACACGCCTCCTCGGTGTACGAGCCGTTATCGCTGAATCATTTGAGCGTATCCACCGTTCCAACCTCGTCGGCATGGGCGTATTGCCGCTGGTCTTTACCGGAGGTGACAGTTGGGATGGGCTGGGCATCACCGGTAGCGAGGAAGTCTCGATTTCCGGCTTGGCGGAACTGGAACCTAGACAGGAACTGGAAGCCGAGATCCGCTTCGATGATGGTTCAGTCAAGAAGGTTACGCTGCTTACCCGTATCGATACGCTGGATGAGCTGGACTACTACCGGTCCGGTGGCATTCTTCAATACGTGCTGCGCAATCTGAATAAGCAGGCTGCCTAGCCATTATTCAATTGACCATATCCGTTGTTTCCGCCGGCATGATTGCCGGCGGATTCATTCACATCTAAGTGTCACACGCCAGTGTCAACTGAACGTGAGTCGCATTTGAAGGGGCATCCAACTATTTTTGTGGTATCGAATACACACGATCCATGACCTGAATGGCTTCGAATGATGGCTGTGGATGAACGACTATTCACAGTGAGGAAAATTTTTGTCTTCTCTTCTAAATTCCAGAAACTGGGCCGCCACCTTGGTACTTTGTGGCACCTCGTTATTGTTTTCCGCAAATAGTTCCTTAGCCGCCGAAATAACCCAGCCTAGTGGTGTGGTGGAACTGTTCACCAGCCAAGGCTGTCATTCATGCCCGCCTGCAGATCGGGTTCTGCACTCACTGGCAGAGGAGGGCGATACCCTGGCATTGGCCTGGCATGTGGACTATTGGGATTATCTCGGCTGGAAAGACACGTTTGGAAGCCCCGATTCAACCAAGCGCCAGCAGGCCTATGCGCGTAGTTTCGGCAGTCGTAGCGTTTACACACCGCAGGCCATTATTAACGGACATACTGACGTTGTCGGCTCCAAGGGCAAGATTGTTGAAGATACGCTTAACGAATATGCCGGCACGAAAAAGGGCCTGAGCGTTCCGATTGACGCAAGCATTTCCGACGGCATGCTCAAGATCCGCATCGATGCCGCACCCGCAGCAAAGGATGCCACCCTCTGGATGGTCTATTATGACAATGTTCGAGAGGTGGAAATTACCCGGGGTGAAAATCGCGGCAAGAAACTGCGCTATGCAAATATCGTGCGCGATATGGAAATGATCGGCATGGTGCACGAGCAGACATTGCAGACAGAGTTTGCCCTGAAGGATGTCGGCCGTCGCGGCCATGAATCCTGCGCACTCATCCTGCAGAAGACAAACAAGGACGGCACACCAGGCGCAATCATTGGTGCAGCATTCATTCAGGACCTGACGTCATAAAAAAACGGTCGGCACAATGTCCGACCGCAGTATATGGGGATTGAATTGCACTCTGTAAGTTGGTCCGATCTGCCGGCCCTGGGGGCTGGGGGGCTGAAAAACCAGGTTCGACAAACCGGACCGTCTGAGGCAACACAGGCAAGATGTCGGTCAACTTGGCCAAGTCAATGACTGAATTGGGGCAACTTCGTGAATTCTTTCTGACCGTTAATCGTGACTTGCCGCATTTAGCGAAATATTACCTTACGTAAACTATCTCATATCTGGTCTCCCTGATCTTCGATCTGAATACTTGTAAGCGTCAATCTCTTGCCAATTGCGCATTTGCGCCGCATGATGCTGGTGAAATTATCAGGAGTTATGAGTATGACGGAGTATTCGGAGGATAGTGAGCCAGTGAGTTCCGCTGGATGGTCTGACAATGTCGTTCAGCTTCATCCGGCCCGAAAAAGGCAAACGATGGAAATCGTTTCTTTCGATCGACGCGAACTGGATCAAATTTTACGAATTTACGGTTTCAAGGTTTCAGACGGCGAATGGCGTGATTATGCAATTGATATGCTGAAGGACCGCGCGGTCTTTTCAGTTTTCCGCCGAACAGCTGAAGTTCCCATGTTCATGATTGAGAAAAGACCGAAAATGGCGCGCAAACAGGGCGCCTATTCGATCATTAACGCGTCCGGCCAAATCCTCAAACGCGGCCAGGAACTGGCAAAAGTGCTCAAATATTTTGAGCGCAAGCCGAAACTGGTGTCTCTGTAGTCTGGCCGTTAGCAAATCCGATTAGGTGACAGGCTGGAATGCCGCCTCGCCTGACTATTCGGGATGTGTAGTATCGCCTTCGCCAAGCGGCAGCTGCATGATTTTGGTATCAAGCCATTTGCCGAACTTGTACCCACTCGCCCGCATCGAACCGCAATCTTCAAATCCGCAACGCCGATGCAGAAAAACCGATGCAGGCTCCGGGCCGCCAATCACCGCAAACATTTGCCTGAATCCCAACTGCGTGCACTGGTCGATTAAGTGCAAGAGCAACTTTTTGCCCAGGCCCTTTCCGCGTGCTTCGGGCGCCATGTAGATCGAATTCTCGACAATGAACCGATAGGCAGGCCGTGTCCTGAAGGCAGACGCATAGGCGTAGCCGACAATCTCGTCTCCCATCTCGCCCACAATAAAGGGATAGCCGTTTGACGTGATCTCTTCAAAACGTGTGGTAATTTCAGCTGTATCTGGTGGAACAAGTTCATAGGTGGAAATGCCGTTCAGGACGGATTCTGAATAAATCTCCATTATTGACGGCATATCTTCTATAGTGGCTGGGCGTATGGTGAATTCATCTGACACGGGTTATTTCCATAAGTACTGCAGGACATCTGCCAATATAGGCGCAAACAAAAAGGGCGGTCACAAGGACCGCCCTTTTGTTTTATGGAATGTAGCTTATTCCCGGTTTCCAAGAAAATGCAACAGGAACATGAACATGTTGATGAAGTCGAGATAAAGCGCCAGGGCACCCATAATGGCAGTACGTCCCATCATGGTTTCGTCCGCAGCAACAACGTCATACATGTTTTTAATTTTCTGTGTGTCATAAGCAGTCAGTCCTGCAAATATCAGAACGCCAATTGCCGAAATCGCAAATTGCAGCGCCGTGGATTGCAGAAACAGGTTTACGAGCATCGCGATGATCAGCCCGAACACACCCATGATCAGGAACGATCCCATCGCTGACATGTCACGTTTGGTTGTGTAACCGTAAAGGCTCAGCGCACCAAAGGCGGCAGCAGTAACGAAAAACGTCTGCGTAATCGAGGTCGCGGTATAAACCAGGAAAATTGTCGACAATGAAACGCCGACCAGCGCCGAAAATACCCAGAACGTAATTTGTGCAGCACCAACGCTCATCGAATTTATTCGAAACGACAGGAAAAACACCAGCGCCAGCGGTGCCAGCATTACGACCCACTTCAATGCGCTTGTATAAATAGCTGCACCAAACTGCGTAAGCTGTCCGTCGCTTACCGCAAGATTGAATGTCGTCAACGCGGCAATACCCGTAAACGCCATCGCAAGCGCCATGTAATTGTACACGCGCAGCATATATGCGCGCAGACCCTCATCATAGACCGCATCCGACCGACCAGCGGTCGCAGCATGACGGCCGATATTATTTTGATAGTCAGCCATGTGGCTTTCTCTCCAGTTTGAATAGGTAAAACTCAAGCCCCGCCAGCCGGATGGCTACGGAGATCCGATGTTAATATGGTGCTTTCGCGCAAAAACGGCAACCCCCGAACATTCCGATTTTGGCGAATTTGGTAAAGAATTTCAGCGTGTTTTCGCGATTTTTAGTGGATTCCCTACTTAGAGTTCGCGCAGCACCGGCGCAACCTTGTGGCCAAGGATACGCCAGGTACCGGCCAGACCGAGCCCGATTGTTACCGCCAAGGCAATTGAAATCATGGTCAGCGCTACTCCGGGCGCAAACACCGCCGGAAACTCCATGATTTGCGTGATGACGAACCAGGCGGCGATTCCGCCTGCGGCCATGGCGAATATCGCAGTGACAAACCCCAATATTGCATATTCGAGCACAAAGGTCCTGATCAGCGTTGCCCGCCTGGCGCCCAGCGTCTTCAAAACAACCGAATCATGCAGACGCGCCTGGTTGCCCGCAGCCAACGCTCCGGCAAGAACCAATAGCGAGGCGACGAGCGCAACCGAAGATGCCGCCCGAATTGCCGTCGCCAATTGGCCGATCAGCGTGTTCACGGTGTCGATCGCGTCACGCACGCGCACGCTGGTCACTGTCGGAAACGCCTTGGTTACCTCTCGAAGAATCTGCCCGTCCCTGGCTCCGTTCGAAACTTCTCCATCCTCCGAAACGTTGTCGTCCAGCGTCAGGGTCGACAACCATCCATGCGGCGCGCCGGCAAAGGTGTTGGGTGAAAATACCATGACGAAGTTTATCGAAAGCGTTTCCCATTCCACATTTCGCAGATTGGCAATTCTAGCCTCTATGGGCCGGCCCAGCACATTGACGGAAATCTTGTCGCCGATCTCGAGACCGAGCTCGCCCGCCTCTTCTGCTGCAAAGGAAACTAGCGGCTCACCCGAATAATCCTCTGGCCACCATTCGCCGGCTGACAGGGTCGAGTTTTCCGGCAGGTTTCGTGCATAGGTGATGCCGCGATCCCCTCGCAAAACCCATTGACCTTCCTCCGTCTTGTATTCCTCAGACGGAATATCTTTCAAGGCCGTCACCCGGCCACGCAACATTGGAACCGAGAAGACCTTTCCATCCGGTGCAAGTTCGGCAAGCTTTTGCGTAAACGGATCAATCTGGTCGCTTTGAATATCGACAAAGAAGAATGCCGGTGCCTGTTTGGGAATATTGGAACTGACCTGCTGGCGCAGACTTCCGTCGATCAAGGTCAGCGCGCAGATCAATGCCAACCCCAATCCAAGCGACAGAACGACAGACGGCGTCAGCGATCCCGGCCGGTAGATATTGCCGATCGCCATTCGTAACTCTGTGCTCTTAACAGGCGGCAGTTTCCTCGCTGCCCACTGAATGAGCGCAGAGACGGCACGCAACAGCACAAACGCAAAGGCAATCGCAGCAATGAAAATCCCCGCTATGCGCATATTGCCGGAAAACACGATTGCGATCGCAATCAGCGAAGCCAATCCGGCAATCATCATCGCCAGGTAAACCGGACGCGGCAATTGCCGGACCTCGAAGCCTGAGGATCTGAACAAGGCTGTCGCCGGCGTTTCCCTGGCCTTGCCCAATGGCCAGACCGCGAAAATAAAGGCGGCCAGCAGTCCGTAGACCGCACCCAGCGCAAGCGAAAACCCGTCGAAAATTCCGGTCGAAGCGACCGGGATGAGGCCGCGTAACGCTTCGCGCGCAATCAGCGGCATCGCCATGCCTAGCAAAAGCCCACCGCCAATACCGGCCAGTGCGAGCAAAATGATCTGGATCAGATAGGTCTCGAATATGAAACTTCCCGGGGCGCCAAGCGACTTGAATGTCGCGATTACATTACGTTTGGTCTCGAGATAAGCACGAACGGAATTTGCAACGCCGACGCCACCGACAATCAGTGCCGTAAGCCCGACCAGGGTCAGGAACTGGCTGAAACGCTGAATATTGCGCGATAACGCAGGTGCGGCATTTTCACGGGATCTGATCCGCCAGGACGCCTGTGGAAATTGCTCGCCTATGTCATCAATGAAACTTTTAACACCTGCCTCGGATGCATCATCCAGGCGGACACTCAAAATGGATCGGTAGAGCGAACCCGGCTGAACCAGGCCGGATTCCTCCAGGCCTGCTGAACTGATCAGCAGCCTAGGTCCAAAACCCAGCCCGCCCGACAAACGGTCAGGTTCATTGGAAATTTCCCCGACAATCGTGAAGGATTGGCTGCCAAGATCGATGGTGTCGCCAACCGCAATGGAAAGCCGCTCTAGCAACAGCGGATCGGCCCAGGCCTGGTCTGAACCCAGCTCCTCAATATTAATGGGAACTTCTTCAGCCGTCGAACTCCCGGCATCCTGACCGGTAAGGTCGCCATATAGCGGATAGGCATTGTCGGCTGCCTTCAATTCGACCAGGGTTTGATCCTCACCATCAGGAAGCCTGGCCATTGCCCGCATGGTCACGCTTTGCGAAATGGTTCCACGCGCCTGGCCAAACTCGACCGCAGGGTCGGAAACATTCTGCTGGACAACGCTCAGCGCTACATCGCCACCCAGGATAGCCTGACCTTCTGAAGCAATGCCGCGCGAGATCGATGCACCAACAGAGTTGACGCCGGCAATGGCACCGACACCAAGCATGATGCAAGCAAGAAAAATGTAAAACCCGGACAACCCACCGCGCATTTCCCGAACGGCAAATCGTAGCGCAAGCATAAAGCCCGGATTGGCCCCACCGGCGATCTTCTCAGCGCTTTGCTTTCCGGCAAGATTACTGTTTAGGGCTGCGCTGTTGCCGCTTTCCTCGATTCCAGCCCGCATCGATCATGCCGCTCCGCTTTTGGCACGCGCGCGTTTCGGTTTGCTTTCAACCTTGGGCTTGGACTGGCGCCCGTCACTCTCAATCTTCCCGGCCCGCACCCGCAAAACACGTTCGCATCGTTTGGCAAGGCTAGTGTCATGGGTGACGAGAACCAGCGTCGTTCCGCGTTCTGCCTGTTTCGAAAACAGGATATCGGCAACCTGGTTGCCGGTCTCGCCATCGAGATTACCAGTTGGCTCATCCGCGATCAGGATCAGCGGATCGGGTGCAAGGGCGCGTGCAATCGCCACGCGTTGCTGTTCCCCACCGGACAACTGGCCAGGATAGTGACTCTGTCGGTTTCCAAGGCCAACCGACTCCAGTTCCTTTGCCGCCTTTTCAAAGGCATTGGGTTCACCGGCAAGTTCCAGCGGCACGGCGACATTCTCAAGCGCCGTCATGTTGGGAATGAGATGAAAGGATTGGAAGATGATCCCGATCGATCTGCCACGGAAGGAGGCCAGCGCATCCTCGCTCATCTCGGTCAATGATTGGCCACCAACTTCCACCAAACCGTAATCGGCACGTTCCAGACCGGCCATGACCATCAATAGCGTGGATTTACCGGAGCCCGACGGCCCCAGGACGGCGACCGCTTCGCTCTCATTGATCTGAAGATCAATCCCGTCAAGCACCCTGACTTTCGACGCACCTTCGCCGAGCGTCAGTTGAACATCGCTGAACTTGATTATCTGGGTATCACGCACGCTTGTTTCCTAACTGGTTGTACATCTTGCTTAACAGCCCTAATTCAGCCACATGCAGTTTTCACGGCTTGAGCGTGCCCGGTTCATATGGTGCCTGTATCGGCGATGACAATGATCGATTGCTGTCTGATAGTGTGAAATACTACCTGCAACGTTAAGATTGAGAGAAAATTATGTCGAAAACCGTTTCAGTCTGTTTCGTCGCGCTATTGATTCTGTCTGCCGGGCTGCAAGGTGCCCTGGCAAACCAGAAGAACATACTGGTTTTGGGCGATAGTCTTACGGCGGGCTACGGCCTTCCCCCCGGTCAGGCATTTCCGGATCGGTTGGATGAAGCGCTTCGTCAGGCAGGTGTGCAGGCAAACATTATTAATGCGGGTGTGTCAGGCGATACGACGGCGGGTGGCCTCGCCCGCCTTGATTGGTCCGTGCCGGATGATGTTGACGGGGTAATTATCGAACTTGGCGCCAATGACGGTTTGCGCGGCGTTGATCCCCGGGTAACAAAAGCCAATCTGGACGCCATCATAACACGCCTCAAGCAAAGAAATATCCCGGTTCTTCTGACCGGAATGCTGGCGCCACCGAACATGGGCAGCAAATATGGAAATGCATTCAGGGCGATCTTTACTGACCTTGCAAAGAAACATGACGTGCCACTATATCCGTTCTTCCTCAAGGACGTCGCTACCGTCAAAAATCTGAACCAGCTCGACGGTATTCACCCAAATGAGGCAGGCGTCGCGGTAATCGTCAGAAACATTACGCCAACGGTAAAACAGTTTATTGCTTCAATTCCCGATTAGACGGGACAGAAACAAATACCTATTGGGCAAACAAACTAATTGCTTGCCGACAGACTGACACCGTGATTCTCTGGCCACAGGGAAACTGATTCGAGGTGACCGCAAATGCCGCGCTTGTTTACCGCTATCGAAATACCCAAGGACACCGCACTTTCTCTATCAATGCTACGGGGTGGATTGCCCGGTGCACGATGGATTGATCCCGAAAACTATCACATCACGCTACGCTTTATCGGTGATGTGGATGGTCTCATGGCAGAGGAAATCGCCAACGGGCTTGCACGAATAAACCGTCCGCCGCTCCAGCTTCGCCTTAGCGGCCTTAATGCATTTGGCGGTAACAAGCCGCATTCCGTCCATGCATGTCTGCAAAAATCCAGGCAATTGCAGGAACTCCATGCTGAACAGGAGCGCATCGCCCAGAGAATTGGTTTGAAACCTGAAGGCCGGAAGTTCATACCTCACATAACGCTTGCCAGAACCCGGGGCGCCAAGGGACCGGATGTTGCCAAATATCTTGCTTTGCGCGGTAGTTTCTCGACCCTGCCCTTCACTGTTAGCCGCTTTGTGCTTTATTCATCCAAGGCTTCCGTCGGTGGCGGACCCTATATCATCGAACAGGAATACCCGCTGATCGCCAAATCATCCTCGCCAGGGACAAGGGATGATCTCGATCACGTCTCGATTGTCTGATCGAGGATCTTATCGCGCGGGAATAACTGTTAAGTATCAATTGCCTAACCCGATCTGATTCGGATTGAATTTGTTAACCAATATTGCGGCTTTAGCGCCACCCAGGCTTAAATTACGGCTGAAAACACGGGCGATTCCGAGCCGAAAAATTGAAATTGCTTGCCAAAATCGCCATCTAGGTAGGTGTAGGAGGTAATTTATGGGGCAAGTTTTAGAAGGCGAAATCCTGACAGATGATCCTGAAACTGGCGAAAACACAGCTGGTAGTAGGAAAGCTCGCGCCGATGAACGCAAGGTTCGCAGCAAGTTCTGGAAAACGTTCAGAAAAGCCGCTGACAAAATTCCGTTTAGCGAAGATTTGGTGGCCAGCTACTATTGCGCGCTTGATCCACAAACCCCGCATCGTACAAAAATGGTCCTGATTTCAGCACTGGCCTATTTCGTGCTGCCGCTGGACTGGGTGCCCGATTTTATCCTGGGCGTCGGTTTTACCGATGACGTAGCGGTGCTGACCGCCGCAATTGCGGCCATTCGTTCCTCAATGACACCAGCCCATTATGCCGCGGCCCGCGCCGCATTGCGTGACAGCGAGGCTCAGAAAGATAAACCCAAATAAATCAAGGCCTTGACTAGAAACGGCCCGAATCGATCGCCGGATCATCTTCTAGTGCCGATCTAAGCCGTTTGAATGCCAGCCTGATCCGCGATTTCACCGTACCAATCGGCAGTCCGGTCTCCTCGGCAATCTGGCTGTGGGACAATCCAAGAAAAAACGCCATGCGGATAATTCCGAATTGTTCGGCCGGCAGATCCGACATGGCGCTTCTCAGCAATGCCTCGCGCTGCACCATGTCGATACCGGCATCCGGCAAGGGCTCCGGTTCCGGGGTAAGGCTCGGATCCGTCACGTCCAGATCACCCGACCGATCCCGCCTGGCGTGATCGATTCGCCGGTTCCTGGCAATTCGAAACAACCAGGTCGAAAGATTGGATTTTGATGGATCGAACATTCCTGCTTTGTGCCAGAGCGTGAACATCACTTCCTGCGTAATTTCTTCGGCTTCACCTGTATCCAGGCGAAGCTTGCGCATGTAGGCATTGATTCGCGGCGCGAAGTGGTCAAACAGCAGTCCAAAGGCTTCCGTATCGCGGGCATTGGCTATTTTGCCCGCCAATTCCGCCATTTGTTCCCCACTCAGATTTGAATTACCCGCTGACATAAGTGTCTTTTGTTACTCGATTTTCTCTTTTCCGGCACCGGAAACAGCCAAATACTGTCGACAATGTCCTATCTTGTGACGAAAAAGAAGTCTCATTTGCCCATTTAAAGTCAAACTCTTGCCCATATTTTCTCTCAATCAAAGGGGGCAATTGAAAAATTGCTGTCTTGCCGGACAAAGAAGGCCCTGTTTCTTAAAAATGTTCACGGTTTGGTAACTGACCATAAAGCATCTTTACGGGGCACATTTTTGTAACTGAGCGGGCTTGCGTCATCGCAGCCTAGATGTAAAAGGCTATGGTGGCCTGCATCCGGCAGGAGATTTGAGTAGATGAAAAATTGGCTGGAAATCATGAAAACTGGTTCGATCGGAATGGTATTCACTCTGGCGCTGACCGGCACAATTGCTGCAGCGCCCGTAAATGCGCAGGCGCCGACGCGTATTAAGCAGAACAAGGACTGGGGGTCCTACAGCCACCAGACGGACAACGGCAAGACATGTTACATTCTGTCAATGCCAAAGGACAAAGCTCCGGCAGACCGCGACCATGGAGATGTTTTCTTCATGCTGGCGCAGCATCCTGGACAAAACTCCTCTTTGGAACCGCAATTTGTCGTCGGCTACGCCTTCAAGGACGATTCTCAGGTTACTCTTGATATAGATGGCAAGAAATTCGCCATGTTTACCCGTGGCAACAATGCCTGGATGGAGAATCCCGCCGAAGAGCCGATGGTTGTCGAATCGATGCGTGCTGGTTCCAGCATGTCGCTATCGGGCGAATCTCGGCGCGGAACACAAACTAAATATTCCTATTCGCTTTCAGGCGTGACTGCTTCGCTGAAGGATATTCAGGAATGTAACTAGACATCGGTTCCGAAACGGAACGTGCTGCCGACGAAGTTCAAACGGTAGCAGGAATTGGCCCGGCCCGTCCCTTGATACGACAGGCCGGGCCCTTTATTTTGTCGAACAACCATTGTTTGCTCGTGACCGTTTACAAACCGCTTGGGGTCATATTCGCTTAATGGTGCTATACAGCTTTTCAAATCTAACCCGCGGCCAATAGGTTTCCGATAGTCTGGAAATGACCAATGCCTCACACGATTGATCTGACAACACGGCGTTCCAGCGAATCAACGGCGGCAAAAGACGCGTCGGGTTCCGCAAAAACGCCGTTGATTGGTGTTTTGCAGGCCGATTTGGCGGGTAAGTTGGCCGATATAGATATTCCCGAGCGTCAAACCAGAATGCGGGCCTCCCAGATCTGGCACTGGCTCTATGTCAGGGGCGTTTCTGATTTCGGCGCCATGGCCAACATATCAAAGGATCTGCGTGCCAAACTCGACGAGGTTTTCACGATTGACCGTCCGGAGATTACCAGCGAGCAGGTCTCCGGCGACGGCACCCGCAAATGGTTGATGCGCTTCCCTTCAAGGGGTGCCGGCAAACCGGTTGAGGTGGAGACGGTTTACATACCGGAAGAAGGTCGGGGCACCCTGTGTGTCTCCTCCCAGGTCGGATGCACGCTGACCTGCTCGTTTTGCCACACCGGAACGCAGAAACTGGTTCGGAACCTGGGCGCAGACGAGATCCTCGCACAGCTTCTTGTTGCACGTGATCGGCTCGGAGATTTCCCGGCAGCCGATACGCCCCAGGGAGCGATTGTACCGGCCACAGGGCGCAAGATTTCAAATATTGTCATGATGGGAATGGGCGAACCGCTTTACAATTTCGACAATGTGAAGGACGCCTTGTTGATTGCTGCAGACGGCGACGGCCTCTCCCTGTCGCGGCGCAGAATTACCCTTTCAACATCCGGCGTTGTGCCCTTCATCGAAAAGACCGGCAGCGAAATCGGCTGCATGCTCGCCATTTCCCTGCATGCAGTAAATGACGAATTGCGCGATGAGCTGGTCCCCATTAACAAGAAATACCCGCTCGCAGAGTTGCTCCAAGCCTGCCGGGATTATCCCGGCGCCAACAATGCCAGGCGGATCACGTTTGAATATGTAATGCTGAAAGGCGTCAATGATTCACTTGCTGATGCCAAGGAACTGGTTCGCCTGCTCAAGGGAATTCCGGCAAAAATCAATCTCATCCCATTCAATCCCTGGCCCGGCAGCAGCTATGAATGTTCCAGCTGGGAGCAGATTGAAAAATTTGCCGATTTCATCAATGACAATGGCTACGCTTCTCCAATTCGCACACCGCGCGGACGCGACATTCTGGCGGCATGCGGTCAGTTGAAGTCAGAATCAGAACGGCTGAGAAAAACCGACCGGCTGGCATTGGAAGCGATGATGATTGCCGGCCACGGCGAATGACACTTCGAGCATTTCGCGGCGAAACGAAAGCAGGTTTATGCAGTTACTCGGTCACCTGATTGTAAGGCTGGTTTCCGTCATTTTTGCATTATTGATGGGGATCCTTGCCGCAACAATGTTCCTTTCGCTGGGTATTGTCCGCGATGTTGTCGACCCCGCAATGCAGTTTCATTTCGATACCGGGGCGGATGGCTTCCTCGTCCCTCTCTTTGGATTGATTGCAAGCCCATTTGTCGCTGCAGCCGTCATGGCACCGGCCCTGTTGGTTATTGCCTTTGCCGAACTGATGCGTTGGCGTGGCATGATCACGAACCTCATACTCGGTGGGATTGTTGCAGTCTTCGTCGGTTGGCAGCAGTTTCTTCTGGACGTCAACCCGCCCCTTTCCGACGGAACTTTGATCGTTCTCCTGGCAGCTGGTTTTGTCGGCGGTTTCGTTTACTGGATCATCGCCGGTCGCAGCGCGGGAAACTGGCTGGAAGACCGCAGGCCGCGATCCGAGCCCGAAGAGTAGACCAGGGTCTTCGGTAACCTAGCTGCGCTCAGTCAGCAGGATTCGCACCGCAAATGCGCCAAAGACGGTAGCGAACAGATAATCCACAAAGCGTGTCACCTTCGGATTTTGCTTAAGAAAGCCGGTCAACCTGCCCGCGGCAAAGATCATCGGCAAGGTCATCGGAATGGCAATGACCGAAAACATGAAACCGAGGAACAGCAGTTTCCCCGGAGCATACGGATCCGTTGGCGAAACGAACTGCGGCAGAAAGGTCATGAAGAACAGGATGATCTTCGGATTCATCAGATTGATGACCAGACCCTGCGCCATGATTTGATGATTGCTGCGTTCTTTCATGGTCCGGTTGCTGGTATTGATGGCCGAACCGTTGCGGATGGCATCAATCGCCAGCCACAGTAGATAACCCGCACCAAATATCTTGATCGCCAAGAACAGGGTCGGCGAAGCAATGATCAGCGCCGACAAGCCAAATGCCACCAGCATTGAATGAATAAGCGTCCCACAGATCGCCCCCAGCATCGCCGAGATCCCTGCCGCAACATCCTGGGTAATCGTGCGGGTCAGGAAGAAGGTCATGTCGGGACCCGGTGTTATCGTGATGATGACAACGCCAAGCACATAGGGTAGCAACACTGCCAGGTCGGGCACAAAATTCATGACCAAATCAACTCCGTATTCACCAATCCGCCTGGCAGCAGGGCCAAATGGGTAGATCTATCGAAACAATTTCCAGTTTTTACACTTCTTGGTCGCCCTCTGGTGGTTGCACCACAAAAACATCCCGTTAAAGTGCCCACGATATTCGATAGTTCCACACTTCCCGCAATAAGAGAATATCATGAGCAAGCATTCCGACGTCAAGAAAGTCGTACTGGCCTATTCCGGCGGTCTTGATACGTCCATCATCCTGAAGTGGCTGCAGACCGAATTTGATGCTGAAGTGGTAACCTTCACCGCAGATCTGGGTCAGGGCGAGGAACTCGAGCCGGCCCGCCGAAAGGCAGAGATGCTCGGCATCAAGGAGATATACATCGAGGACCTTCGGGAGGAGTTCGTCGCAGATTTCGTTTTCCCGATGTTTCGGGCAAATACTGTTTACGAAGGTGTCTACCTGCTCGGAACCTCGATTGCGCGCCCGTTGATCTCAAAACGCCTGGTAGAGATTGCCGCCGAAACCGGCGCCGATGCAATTGCCCATGGCGCGACGGGAAAGGGCAATGATCAGGTCCGGTTCGAACTGGCGGCATTGGCGCTCAATCCGGCAATCAAGATTATCGCGCCCTGGCGCGACTGGGAGTTCAAATCCCGCACCGACCTGATCGAATTTGCACAGGCCCACCAAATCCCTGTGCCAAAGGACAAGCAGGGAGAGGCACCCTTCTCGGTGGATGCAAACCTGCTTCACTCGTCTTCGGAAGGTAAGGTGCTGGAAGACCCGGCCGTTGAGGCGCCCGACTATGTCTACCAGCGGACAATTTCACCCGAAGAAGCGCCCGACAAACCGACAATGGTCGAAATCGAGTTCGAGAAGGGTGATCCGATCGCGATTGACGGGAAAAAACTGTCGCCCGCAGAATTGCTTACCCGACTAAACGAACTTGGCCACGACAACGGCATCGGTCGGCTCGACCTGGTTGAAAACCGGTTTGTCGGCATGAAATCCCGCGGCATTTATGAAACGCCCGGCGGAACAATATTGCTGACCGCCCATCGCGCCATGGAGTCCATCACGCTGGATCGCGGTGCAGCGCACCTCAAGGATGAACTAATGCCGCGTTATAGCGAGCTTATCTATAACGGTTTCTGGTTCTCGCCGGAGCGCCTCATGTTGCAGGCAGCGATTGATCAGTCTCAGCTCCATGTCGAGGGTAAGGTCATGCTGAAACTCTATAAGGGCAACGTCATTGTCGCAGGTCGCGAGAGTGAGAAATCTCTTTATTCCGAAGAATTGGTAACATTCGAGGACGATCAGGGTGCCTATGACCAGAAGGACGCCAACGGCTTTATCAGATTGAACGCACTTCGATTGCGTACCCTGGCTGCCCGCGACAACAAATGATGATCAACACGAATAAAAGCCACATGAGTTAATGCAGGAAGGACCGGAACCAACTCCAATTACTGTGAGGCGCGCCAATACCGGGTCGTCGGTAAGCCGCTCACGTTGGACGTTGTTCCTGATTGCATTAATTGCAATTGCCGCGGTCGCGATCGGCGGATACTTCTACATCAACCGGGATGTGCCGCTTATCCACCTGAAAGTCGGCGCCGGCCCATTCCGTTCTGATTCCTACGAATTGATGAAGGAAGCAGCCGACGTCGTCGAGCGCCAATCCGATGTGGTCAGGCTTGATGTCGTGGCCACTCGCGATTCGAGCCAGAACATATCTCTGCTGAACGATGGCGAACTTGATCTGGTCACCATCCGGTCAGACACGCCGGTCATCTCCAATATCCGCCTGGTAGCCGATCTGTTTCCCGATTACTTTCAGATCATTACCAATCCCCGTTCCCAGATATTTGGGGTGAGTGATCTTGTCGGCAAGAAGGTCGCAATTCCACCATTCGGCACCGACGAATTCAGGTCTTTCTGGATAATCGCGGACCATTACGACTTGCCGATTACCGGCGTGAAGTGGATTGCAATGCCGTTTCAGGAAGCCACTTCTGATCTGCTGGCACACGAAATCGACGCACTCTTTACCGTTCGCTCTCTGCGCGACCGCCTATTGCTCGATCTGTTTGCCGATGCGAAGCTGAAACAAATTCCCATTAGATTGATTGAGATTGATCAGGCAGAAGCAATTGCCCTGAAATGGCCATTCCTGTTTTCGGCATCGATTCCCAAGGGGACCTATGGCGGCAACCAGGCCACGCCAATACGGCCGCAAATAACACCCGCGGTTACGCGCGTTCTGGTTACCCGCAGGGATATCGACCCGGTTGCAATTGCCGAATTGACGCGGGTCCTGTTCGAACATCGTTTGGATCTGACCATTCGATTTGCCCTGGCATCAGCCGTACGCCAACCGGACGACAGCAAAGGCCTGAATGTCCCGCTCCATGAAGGTGCAGCGCAATTCTATGACCGCAACGAACCCCACTTCATCCAGGAAAATGCCGAACCACTCGCCTTGATGGTTGCCTTGATCGCGTTGATCTCCTCTGGTGTTTTCGCCCTCCGGTCAAGCTTTGTGAACAGGCAGAAGAACCGGGTGGACACCTATAACTACGCATTGCTTGATATTGCCGAAAAGGCAAGAAATGCGACCACGACCGACAACATTCGGCAATTGAAGGCCGAGATGGTTGCTCTGCTGGACACGACGGTTCGTGCTCTGGACACCGACGAAGTAACCGAGGAAGGTTTCCAATCGTTCTCCTTGCTCTGGGATTCGGTTCGAAAGGTCCTGAACGAACGATTGGCCGAGATCGAACAAGCCAAAACCAACTAATACCTGCCCGCCCCTTGTCAGCCTTGCATGCGACGCCCATCTGCTTGCTGGAAACGAGGAATCTGTACGACATGAACAAAATCGATATTGAGACCAATCCTATTCTTGACTGGACCGGCAAACACGGCTTGCCGGACTTTGCGGCAATTGATGAAAATTTGTTTCGCGCCGCTTTCGACCAGGCTATTGAAGCCCATAAGAGCGAAATAGCGGCAATCGCTGAAAATTCAGAACCGGCTAGCTTTGAAAACACCATCATTCCGCTCGAACTCGCCGGCAAATCGCTGTCGCGCGTCTCTGCGCTATTCTGGAACCGTGCTGGTGCGCACACAAATGATACGATTCGCGCGCTCGAACGGGAAATTTCACCTGTAATGTCGCGTCATTACTCCGAGATCGCCCAGAACCGGCCCCTCTTCGAACGGGTAGATACCATTTGGCAAAATCGCAAAGAGGCAAAACTCGGCAAGGAAGAGCTTCGCGTCATTGAGCGTTACTGGAAAGGATTTGTCCGCGCGGGTGCAAATTTGGACCCCGAAGACCAAAAGCACCTTGCGGAAATGAATGAACGTCTTGCGACACTCGGTACGAATTTCGGCCAGAACGTCTTGTCAGACGAATCAAACTGGCGCCTGTTCCTGACCGAGGAAGAGGACTTGGCCGGACTACCGCAGTTTCTGCGGGATGCCATGGCCCAGGCAGCCGCCGAAGCCGGCAAAGACGGTGCCTATGCGGTCACACTGTCGCGTTCGATCATCGAACCGTTTCTGACATTTTCCGATCAACGGGAACTCCGCGAAAAGGCCTTCCAGGCGTGGATATCCCGCGGTGAAGGTGAAAACGACAATCGGCCGATCGCTGAAGAAATCCTGGCCTTGAGGAAGAAAAAGGCGCTGTTGCTCGGCTATGACAATTATGCCGCCTTCAAACTCGAAGACACCATGGCCAAGACCCCGTCTGCCGTTGATGAACTGCTGATGCCTGTATGGCAGAAAGCATGCGAACGCGCCGGACAGGAAGCCGAAGCCTTGTCCGAACTGATCGCCGAAGAGGGCCGAAACCATGATCTCGAAGCCTGGG
The DNA here is from genome assembly GCA_028289365.1 of Salaquimonas sp. GTDB lineage: Bacteria > Pseudomonadota > Alphaproteobacteria > Rhizobiales > Rhizobiaceae > BOKV01. The sequence continues at coordinate 18,614 of JANQQM010000184.1, forward strand.
ATTGGCGTCACTACGCGGAAAAACTGCGCACTCGGCAATTCGATTTCTCTGAATCCGAACTAAAGCCATATCTGCAACTTGAGCGCATAATTGAAGCTGCCTTTGACGTTGCCGGGCGACTGTTTTCGGTACGATTTAGGCCAATCGAATTGGAGACATGGCATAACGATGTCCGGGCGTTCGAGGTCATTGATGACAACGACAAAGTAATCGGCCTCTTCTTCGCGGACTATTTTGCCCGCAGTTCAAAGCGCTCCGGCGCCTGGATGAGTGGTTTCCAGGCTTCACACAAGCTGGATGGCGGCGAACTCCCGATCATCTACAACATCATGAACTTTGCCAAACCGGCGGAAGGCTCACCCGCGCTATTGTCGATGGACGATGCTAAGACGCTCTTCCATGAATTTGGACATGCGCTGCACGGCCTGTTGTCCGATGTGACATATCCCAGGATCTCGGGCACCAGCGTCTCCCGCGACTTTGTCGAATTACCTTCACAGCTTTTCGAGCACTGGCTTACCCAGCCGAATGTCTTGAAGAAATATGCTGTTCATTTCGAGACCGGACAGGCAATTCCGGACGAGCTGGTAGAAAAGGTACTGGCCGCCGAGAAGTTCAATTCCGGCTTCCAGACAGTCGAATTTACCGCTTCCGCCCTTGTCGACATGGCGTATCACACGGCAGATGATGTCTCCGATATTGCCGATTTTGAGGCAAATTTCCTGGAAAAGCTCGGTATGCCAGGCGAAATCACCATGCGCCACCGTACACCACATTTCCTTCACATATTTTCCGGTGACGGCTATTCAGCCGGTTACTACTCATATCTATGGTCCGAAGTACTTGATGCTGACGCATTCCAGGCGTTCGAGGAAACCGGAGATGCCTTCGATCCCAATACTGCGCAGAAGCTTCGGCAGTTCATCTATGGTTCCGGCGGTTCCATGGATCCGGAAGATGCCTATGTCGCATTCAGGGGAAAACTGCCCTCGCCTGACGCCATGATGGAAGGCCGCGGGCTGGTTTAGACATTGGCCAAATCCGACTAACTGGATGCTAACCCTTTCGCGACGCACAAAAACAATGTATGAGCAGCGCCAAATGATGTAGCACGCCTGATGCGTGCTGATATTTCCCGGTGAATCAAAATGAAACTGCGCAATATTGCGATCATCGCCCATGTCGATCATGGGAAAACGACCCTTGTTGACGAATTGCTGAAGCAATCAGGCGTCTACCGGGACAATCAACGTATCCAGGAACGCGCGCTCGATTCCAACGATCTGGAAAAGGAACGCGGTATTACCATTCTGGCCAAGGCGACGTCAGTTCAATGGAAAGATACGCGGATCAACATCGTCGACACGCCCGGCCACGCAGATTTCGGCGGCGAAGTCGAGCGTATCCTGAATATGGTGGACGGCGCCGTTCTTCTTGTGGATGCCGCAGAAGGTCCGATGCCGCAAACCAAGTTTGTTGTTGGCAAGGCGCTGAAGGTCGGCTTGAAGCCGATTGTGGCGATCAACAAGATTGACCGGACCGATGCCCGTGCCGACGAGGTCGTCAACGAAGTATTCGATCTCTTTGCGGCACTCGATGCCACTGATGAGCAATTGGATTTTCCGATCCTGTATGGTTCCGGCCGCGATGGCTGGATGAATGCGGATCCTTCAGGACCAGCCGATGAAGGACTGGCGCCACTTTTTGATCTGATCGTGGAACACACGCCCGAGCCCGACGTCGGAGAGGGTCCGTTTTCGATGATCGGAACCATATTGGAGGCAAATCCGTTTCTGGGACGGATCATTACCGGACGGGTTCATTCCGGCGAGCTTCGACCAAACCAAACGGTCAAGGTATTGGGCGTTGACGGCGAGGAAATCGAGAGCGGACGGGTATCGAAAATCCTTGGTTTTAGGGGTCTTGAGCGCCAACCGATTGACCAAGCCATTGCAGGCGACATCGTTGCGATTGCCGGCCTGTCCAAGGGCACGGTCGCCGATACATTCTGCGCCCCGGAAGTCGTCAAACCATTGGAAGCCCAGCCGATTGACCCGCCAACCGTCACCATGTCGTTCCTGGTCAATGATTCGCCCTATGCCGGAACCGAAGGCGACAAGGTCACCAGCCGCGTCATCCGCGACCGATTGCTACGCGAGGCGGAAGGCAATGTTGCGCTCAAGGTCGAGGAGTCGGCAGACAAGGATTCCTTCTACGTTTCCGGCCGCGGGGAATTGCAATTGTCGGTCCTGATTGAGACCATGCGCCGGGAGGGTTTCGAACTGGCAGTCTCGCGCCCGCGGGTTGTCATGCGTCGCGACGAAGGCGGCAATCTGCTGGAACCGGTCGAAGAGGTCGTAATCGACGTCGACGATGAATATTCCGGAACCATCGTCCAGAAAATGTCCGAGCGCCGTGGCGACATGCTGGAATTAAAGCCCTCGGGCGGCAACCGCGTCCGGTTGGTTTTTCATGCACCGACGCGCGGATTGATCGGCTATCAGTCAGAACTGATGACCGATACGCGCGGAACCGCGATCATGAACCGCCTTTTCCATGATTACGAACCCTATCGCGGAGAAATCGCCCGCCGCACCAATGGTGTTCTGATTTCCAACGAGACCGGGGAATCCGTGGCCTATGCCTTGTGGAACCTCGAAGATCGGGGTCCGATGCTGATTGATCCGGGCATTCGCGTCTATAAGGGCATGATTGTGGGCATTCACAACCGTGAAAACGACCTTGAGGTGAACATTCTCAAGGGCAAGAAACTGACCAATATGCGGGCTTCCGGCAAGGATGAGGCAGTCAAGCTGACACCGCCCATTCGCATGACCCTGGAGCGTGCCTTGTCCTGGATTGAGGATGATGAATTGGTCGAGGTGACACCAAAAACAATCAGACTTCGCAAGCTCTACCTCGATACCCACGAGAGAAAACGGTTCGATCGTGCACGCAATGCGGGTGCAGCCTAGGGGCTGAGGCGAAATCAGCCGGTTTTGCAACCTGATTCACGTGTCAATCATGTGACATGATCAATATTTGAACAATAACCCCCTTGTTGGTTAATCATTTATTAATCTATGATCAGGCCATGGGAACACTGGTCATAGAGATTAGGCGTGCGGAACCGAAGGATGCTTCAGGCATTGCTTCCGTACATGATGCCGCCTGGGCAAATGCCTATGACGGGATTGTTCCCCATGGCGCACTTCATCGCATGATCCGCCGCCGCGGCGAAAAATGGTGGGCCGATGCCATCCGCCGCTCCACTATTGTGCTGGTGTTGGAGATTGATGGTGAGATTGTCGGATACACCACAATTGGCAGAAACCGCGTCAGTACGCTTCCCTATGACGGCGAAATTTATGAATTATACCTCAACCCCGAACATCAGGGCATAGGTTTGGGGACACGTTTGTTTCTTGCCGCCCGTTCGGAACTGAAGCGCCGCAAGCTCTCAGGCTCCGTGGTTTGGGTACTTGCCGAAAACGACCGCGCCATTACGTTTTACGAGAATGCCGGCGGTCGCGCGGTCGCCGAAGGTGCAGAGCATTTCGATGGCGACAGGCTGACCAAGCTCGCCTACTGCTTCGACTGAAAACACAATTTCCGATCATTCCAGACTTATGAGACCAAACGCCAAGTTGCGGTTTCATTGATAAGCCTTTAGAGCATGCCATGATTTTTCATGGGGAGATAAGATGCGTATCGATGCAATTTCATATGGCAATAATCCGCCCGAAGACGTCAATGTCATCGTCGAGGTCCCGCTCGGCGGCCAACCGATCAAATACGAACTGGATAAAGACGCTGGCACGCTGATCGTCGACCGGTTTCTCTACACGCCCATGACCTATCCGGGAAATTACGGATTTGTTCCCCATACGCTGTCTGATGATGGCGATCCGATCGATGTCCTGATCTGCAATACCCGCCCCCTCGTGCCGGGATGTGTGATCAATGCCCGCCCGATCGGCGTCCTGATCATGGAAGACAATGCCGGCGAGGACGAGAAAATCCTCGCCGTTCCCTCCCCGTCCCTGACAAAGCGCTATGATAATATCAAGGAATATTCGGACATTCCCGAGATTACCCTTCAGCAGATCCAGCATTTCTTTGAGCACTACAAGGATCTGGAACCGGGCAAATGGGTGAAAATCGGTGATTGGATGGGGTCAACCGATGCGAAGCGGATGATAACCGAAGCAATCGAGCGCGCCAAGGCGTAATTTCATATTAAGAATCAGGTCGTTACCACTAGCCGGCTGCCGGTCAGAACACGTTCGGATATAGATAAAGAACGATAATCCGCTGTAGCAGGAAAATGCCAAGCAGCAGGATAATTGGCGAAATATCTATCGCGCCAAGATTGGGCATGACCCGGCGGATCGGCCGCAATAACGGCTCCGTCAGCTGATAGAGAATATTGCCAATGGTCGCCACGAACTGGTTGCGCGGATTGACGACGTTAAAGGCAAACAACCACGAAAGTATCGCGCTCGCGATGATGATCCAGACATAAAGGTCCAGTATCAGCAGGATAACATCCAGTATTGCGCGCATCTTGGTTCTCCAAATCGAATGGCTCGGCTCTTCATCTACCGGCGCCGTTAGTCTTCTTCAAGCCTTGCATCCCGCAATTTTGCAGATGTTTTTCCGCCGGTCCCACCCATAGCTCTAAAAAGTTTACCAGCCATTCGCGAATGGGCGCATCATGCATGTAGCGACCCTCGAAATGCCGCTTGCGGTCCTGGGCACCCTTCAGATCGAACCTGCGAGCACCCGAAGTGGTCCAACGGTTCAGCATCGCATGGGTAAGCTCGGCGTGGAACTGGACGGCATAGGCATTCTTTCCAAACTGAAATGCCTGGTTTTCAAACACCTCACCGGTCGCCAGAAGTGTAGCACCGGTCGGCAACGTAAATCCTTCCCGGTGCCATTGATAGATCATGGATGGCCATTCCATGATCCTGCCGCCTTCATTGGTCTGATGCAGCGGATAATATCCGATCTCGGCGAAACCGTCATCTTTCGGCCCGACCTCCCCGCCCAGATGTTTGACCATCATCTGCGCGCCAAGGCATATGCCAAAGAACGGTTTTTCTTCCCGCAGCGGAACTTCGATCCAGTCAATTTCGCGCTTGACATAATCATACGGATCATTGGCGCTCATCGGCCCGCCGAATATCACTGCGCCAACATGGTCTTCCAGTGTCTCGGGTAGTGCGTGGCCGAGCGGCGGACGGCGGATATCAAGCGCATAGCCCATTTCCTGCAGGATCAAGCCGACCCGGCCGGGCGTGGAATTCTCCTGGTGCAATACGACCAGGATCTGCGGCTGTCCTTCTTCCCTTTGCTTGATCCAGACCATCTAAACTCTAACTGTCAGCCTGACTGCGGCTGACCGACCGCTTGATTTCCATCCTGTCACGGGAGTCGACATCCAGAAGTTCGGCAACCCGCCAGACCACATTGTCCTCAAATTCGTGGACAACGCCGTCGGCAAATACCATTTTCCACAAATTTCTGACCAGTTCCAATCGCTCTTCATGGGTCAGGCTGCGCTTGAGCACACGCGTAAATCCATAAAGATCGATTGCCTCATTGTCCGCGTTCCGCGCCTGCTCCATCAGGGCCGCCGTTTCATCGGCACCCAGTCCGAACTGGCTCGACAGCAATCTGGAAAGCGTCTTGCGTTCGTCATCCGTGACGATCCCGTCAGCGGCGATTACATGGAACATCAAGGCGGCTTCCGCGAGCTGTTTCTCGTCAGCCGAAAACGAGGCCGGGATATCTTCTTCAACCGGACGATCGAAAATCAGCTTCTTTAGCGAATCAAACACGGGTCATAACTCCAGTGACAAATTATTCACACCGATCCGAAACGAGCAATCACCTACCGGCAGTTTTGGTAAATTTCAAATCCGGCCAGATTGTATTCAGTGGCATCCCGGCAGGGGAAGGCAAGCGCGTGATCAACCAACCCCATATAGGTGAATGGCGTCCCAAGGGCAAATTTTCGATCTCTTGTTCCTTGTACCTGATCCCTGCTACCAGCGCATCACTACGTGACCATTTCACAATGCTCGATTTCCACTTTGGGCATTGGGATGTCCGGTGCCATCTTTCTTCCCCAAACTTCGCGTAGAGTCTGTGCTGTAAACCGGCCGACATGTTTGCCGACGCGTACTGCGTGACTCCCATTTACAGCGCGGCCGACTCTTTTTTCTATCGGCAAATCGTAATCCAGAATGCTATTCTTGATGAATTCTTATGCTTTACAACGGCAATACACTTTTTTACACTGGTTGTAAGCGCCGTTGTATAAGCTGCTGATTATAGGGCGTTTTAAAGTGGTCCAAATTGCTTTTTTTAATTTACTCGATCTGGTTCGCTTGCCAGTCAGTTAATCATTTTCAACGCTCCCAACTCGCTCCTGGTCGACCATGCAAACGGGTTTTCCTGTTCTCCGAAAGGTTCCGCGCGGCCCGCCGGTGCAAGTCTTGCGTTTTCGACATTCTGCATGTGGGCAGCTTTCCCAGGCTCCGGAAAAATATGCTTCCGCCTTCAGAAGTTTGAACTGTGAAATCCTGTCACTGGCCATCACGCGCTCCTCGTCGGCTAGGGCTTGTACTATGCGATCATTACTTCCCTTGAGGGGCGGTGAGCACCGAACCCAATCTCCCCCCTTGAGGGGGAGAATGTTTTGTCTTGGATTTGGTGACGCGAAGCGGCGCCAAGCCCTAGCAAAACAAGAGGGGGGTACTCCGAAATTGTTGAACCAATCCCCCATCTGGCGTTTTCTAAGGTTTGGCTTCGCCAATTCCAAGAAAACGCTCTCTCCCTCAAGGGGGGAGATGGCCACACGCAATCACCTCCCGGCTTGTTCAGCCGTGAGTGGAAGTTGGGGTTGCACAAACTGCAGGGCGGTGACGCCTTGTATTTCTGGGCTGTGTGCGTGCCCGCACCGCCCTGCGCGGAGATTTGATGTGACGGCCCGGCTATTCAGCACACTGTCCGGACGGTCCCTCTTGGAAAGCCCTTGAACCGACCGCCAACGCTGAAGCAAAGTCCAGCGTCTCGAACCAAATCCAGGACAATTCCGTAAGCCGCCCACATCCTCCTTCGGTCATGGCCACGGCCGCTCCGCTGCTGGTGTCCTCCGAAATGACGGCGATATC
>JANQQM010000191.1 GCA_028289365.1 Salaquimonas sp.
GCAAGGTTGAAGGCGGGCATCACCGGGAATTCGGGCGTGCCGATATCGAGATATTGAAATCAAGCCCACTATTTGAGGGGATTTGGGAGATAGGCGGAAAATATCCGGTCTGGATGAGCCATGGCGACCGGGTTACCCAATTGCCGGACGGATTTGAGGTTTACGCAACTTCCCCCAATGCACCCTTTGCAATCGCCGCCGATAACAAGCGCAATTACTTCACGACCATGTTCCATCCAGAGGTTGTTCACACGCCGGATGGCGCCAGGCTTCTGTCCAATTTCGTCCATAACATCGCAAAGCTGGAACCCGATTGGAGCATGTCGGCCTATCGCAAGGAGATGGTCGAGAAAATCCGGGAACAGGTAGGCTCAGGTCGGGTTATCTGCGCACTCTCAGGTGGGGTGGATTCCTCTGTTGCCGCTCTGCTCATTCATGAGGCGGTCGGAGATCAGCTGACCTGCATTCTGGTAGATCACGGTTTGATGCGCCTCAATGAGGCGGCTGAAGTGGTCGCGATGTTCCGCGAGCACTACAACCTGGCCCTTGATCTGGTTGACGCTTCGGATCGTTTCATCTCTGAGCTTTCGGGAGAATCTGATCCCGAAACCAAGCGAAAGATCATCGGTCGACTGTTCATCGAGGTCTTCGAGGAAGAGGCAAAGAAACTGGGCGGCGCGGAATTTCTTGCTCAAGGAACCCTGTATCCGGATGTCATCGAAAGCGTTTCTTTTTCAGGTGGGCCGTCTGCGACGATCAAGAGCCACCACAATGTCGGCGGCTTGCCTGAGCGCATGCAGATGAAACTGGTCGAGCCCTTGCGCGAATTATTCAAGGACGAAGTCCGGGTCCTGGGCCGCGAGCTTGGCCTACCGGAGAGTTTTATCGGCCGCCACCCATTTCCGGGCCCGGGCCTGGCCATTCGTTGTCCCGGCGGTGTGACACGGGAGAAACTCGAAATATTACGCCAGGCGGATGCCGTTTATCTCGACGAAATCCGCAAGGCCGGCCTTTACGACCAGATCTGGCAGGCTTTTGCGGTTCTGCTACCGGTTCAAACGGTCGGCGTCATGGGCGATGGACGCACCTATGAATATGTACTGGCGCTCAGGGCGGTCACCTCGGTAGACGGCATGACAGCTGATTTTTACCCCTATGACATGGAATTTCTTGGTCGGACCGCCACCCGCATCATCAACGAGATCCGGGGCGTCAATAGGGTCGTCTATGATGTTACCTCGAAACCGCCCGGAACAATTGAGTGGGAGTGAGCGCCTACCGGCGCTAAGGTCATACGGTTGCTCTAACTACTTTCAGACCTGGCTCTTGAATTTGGTTACCCCGGCGCACCCACGCACAATTCTCCAGCGATGTGCATAAGGGTTAGCGGTGTCATAATTCATCCCCGTCATGATTTAATTGATATGTGCTATAAGCAACTATTTAGTTGTAAATATCAATCGTATTCATTCGTCATCTGGGTGCAAAATTTTCGGATTTGCACATATAGTCGTTCAATTTTGCTTGTATTCCCTTGTCAATTTGGCCCTGAAAGGGAAAACTCCGGCAAAAGGATAACTTCGCAAATGAATAAAGACTTGTCTGAAGAGCTTGATGGTATCGGCGATGAGAATGGAGATATCCGTTATCTATTCTCCTACAATCTACAGCGACTGGCCGGCATGTCCTCCCGGATCGCGGCACATGAATTGGCACCCAAATTCGGCCTCAGCACGCTCGAATGGCGGGCCCTGGCAGTGCTTGATTTTTTGCAGGCTGCTCCGCTGAACCTGCTGGCGGAACGCACGGGCATTCAACGCAGCCAGATCAGTCGCCTGACTGTGGACCTCGAATCAAATGACTTGGTGCAGCGCGAGGCGAACCTGACCGACCGTCGTAGCACGGTCCTGAAATTGACGCAGAAGGGAAGATCCATTGTCGACGAAATCATGAGCTTGTCCCGAGAGAGAAACCGCCGCATGCTTTCAAAACTAAATATATCCGAGCGCAGGCAGTTGATGCGGCTGATTGGCAAGGCGACAGCGGGAACTGCCGAATATCTCGAGGATCTCAAATCGGGCAAGACCAATACTGAAACCGTGGAACCGGAACCCGCAAGCCTGTTCGACAGCGATAGGCCTTGATTACGGCGGAATCATCCTGGTCGACTAAAATCGGCCTGGAGTTCAGCTCTCTCGAATAAACACCAACTCGCAGATATTGCCGTGCTCATAGATCCAGGCCTGTTTTCCATCCAGATAGAACCGGCGATCGGGAGGGCAGGCGACCGGATCCATGTCTTCTTCGTCCAGAAATATCTCGTCCATCATGCGCGCATAACGCTCCGCTTCCGCTTCCTCATCATGAGCCGGCGAGTAAATATTTTTGCCTTCGACAATATGCATTTGCGTACTCCGTACGAATCGCATTGGGGAAGCCTCATTGTCGCGGAAATAAGGTAAGCGGGGAGTTAACGGAAAATTACGAATGGGTTAAAATAAGAGTTTTCCCGATATCATCTTGTAAGATCCCGCTAAATCCACCTCCCGGCACTCACCTGGAAAAAGCCAGTTTTTCCTGCAGCACTTCTCTAACCATTTGCGACATGGTTTCCTCAATTTGCTTGTGATCGTCAGCGACGTAATAGAAACCCTCTGTCGCACAGGATTGAAGCGCTTTCATGATTTGCTGTATGCGTGAATTCGCAGCGATGACGGCAAGCGCAATCTGATCCAATATTTAGACAGTACCGTCTTGTTCTGACGCCATCACTCCAAACACACATCAATGTGCATGGAATATTGCTTGATGTTTGCCAATTTAAAGTGTCAAAGAGGCGGCAAATTCTAAACCGGTTACGAAGTCACTCGGAGCAATATCTCTTTGTTTCACTCATTCTTCCCCGCACCACGCTACTTTTTTCTGTCATTTGTCGCCTGGAGCGCCATCGCCATAGCTGTCTGGTATGCCGGTGGTTATGCACTCGGAACCTATATTGGCCTGCCGCCGCAGGAAGGATCGAGCACGATTGTTGGTGCTAAGTATTTCTGGACCAATGATTTCCTGTGGTTTTACCTGTACTACATCATTTTCGCCGGTGCATTCTGGCTTTTTTGGTATCGCATAACCCATCATCCCTGGATGACATGGTCGGTTGGCGGGTCGGCATTCATTCTGTTTTCAACCTATTTCTCCGTGCAGGTCTCGGTTGCCATCAACAATTGGCGGCGTCCGTTCTTCGATCTGGTTCAGACTGCGCTTACGCCTGACTCTGAAGTGCAGCCAAGCGAGCTCTATTGGTTGCTGGTGGATTTTGCCGCCATCGCATTTCTCTGGATTGCGGTATTTGTGGTGACCCGGTTTTTCGTCAGCCACTACATCTTCCGCTGGCGCACCGCGATGAACGATTTCTACATGGGCGAATGGACGAGGCTGCGCAAGATCGAGGGTGCATCACAGCGTGTCCAGGAAGACACGATGCGATTTGCGCAGACCGTCGAGGGTCTCGGTGTCAACATGGTTGATTCCGTGATGACGCTTATTGCGTTCCTGCCCATCCTTTATGGATTGTCCTCCAATGTCACGTCCATGCCCATTGTCGGTGAAATTCCGGCACCCTTGATGCAGGCTGCAATTTTCTGGTCGGTGTTCGGCACCGTATTGCTGGCCGTTGTCGGGATCAAACTGCCTGGCCTGGAATTCAAGAACCAGCGCGTTGAGGCGGCTTACCGCAAGGAGCTGGTCTACGGTGAAGATGACGCCGACAGGGCAGAACCGATGACTGTGGTCGAATTGTTCGGCTATGTCCGGCAGAATTACTTCCGGCTCTATTTTCATTATATGTATTTCAATCTGACCCGGGCATTTTATCTGCAGGCAGACAATATCTTCGCCTATTTCATCCTGGTCCCAACCATCGCAGCCGGCAAGATTACCTTCGGGCTCTTGCAGCAGATTTTGACAGCCTTCAACCAGGTATCGAACTCGTTCCAGTACCTGGTGAACTCCTGGCCGACAATTGTCGAACTGTTGTCGATTTACAAAAGGTTGAAGGCGTTTGAGGCTACCTTGAACGACCAGCCCTTGCCCGAAATTGATCGTGAATTCATGGAAAAACAGGGGCGACCAGCTGAATAGGTTGATTTGCTGTTCAACCGGTCACGCACAATTGACACAGCGTTCGGCCATCGGGTCGATTTCAAGACGAGCGGCGAGAATTTCTTCCCCGCACTCCGAACAATAGCCATACTCGTCTTCGGCAAGCCTGCGTAACGCCATGTCGATACGAATTATATCGGCCTGGCGCTTGCGTTCCTGGGCTTGCGCCATTGCTTGGGCTTGCAGCGCGTCCATCCGTGACAATCGGCCGACCGCCTGTTGATCCAGTTCGACGGTTTGGCGTGCTTCATCTGATAATCCGGACTCTTGTTCCAGCGTTTCCTTGAGCGCTTCCAGCTTCTTGCGCGCGATCTCCGGGTCAATTGGCATTATTCTTTGCTTCTTGTTTGCCCCCGCACCAGCTATATCTTTGCACTAACAATGCACCGGAGCAATCAAGGACGAAACTTATTAAAGGACCACAATCGTGAACATGACAATCTTTGTCCTCGGCCTTGTCCTGTTTCTGGGCATCCATTCGGTTCGAATGCTGGCGCCGCAATGGCGGGAAGATAAAATCAAAGAACTGGGCGAAGGTTCTTGGAAGGGGATGTATTCCGTTCTCTCTCTCGTCGGCCTGGCAATCATGATCTACGGTTATGCCTACGCCCAGCCGGAAGCTCCAATCATCTACATCACGCCGGTTTGGACCCGTCATCTGGCATTTCTCCTGGTCGCAATTGCATTTGTGTCCATGATGGTCGGAAATCTGCCGCCCGGAAGGTTGAAACCAGCACTCAAACACCCGATGTTGTTGGCAGTGATGATCTGGGCTTTTGCCCACCTGACGGTAAACGGCGATCTGGCGTCAATCATATTGTTCGGTTCTTTTTTGATCTGGTCGATATGGAATCGAATTGCGGTGAGCCACCGCACAGATCCGCTGCCGCAGCCCGGTTCGATCACGTATGATTTGGTAGCCATTGTTTCCGGCTTGATAATATGGGTACTTTTCATCTGGAAATTGCATGAATGGCTGATCGGCGTCCCGCTTGTGATTGCGTAAATGCAGTCTTGCCGCTAAAACGCCGCCAATTATTGCGGAAGACCCGCATCGAATAACCAGCAAGATTGAAAGCACCTACGATGTCTGACGACAGTTTTATTCGTGAAGTAGATGAGGAAATTCGCCAGGATCAATTAAAGTCGATTTGGTCGCGCTATGGAAAATTTGTGATCGGTGCCGCAGTGCTCATCGTTGCCGCGACGGCTGGATTTCGGGGTTGGGAGTATTATTCGCAACGCCAGGCCGCAAATTCCGGTGATATGTATCTAAAGGCCGTTGAACTCGCGGATGATGGCAGGAATGATGAAGCAATTGCTGAACTGGAGCTTCTGGGCAATTCCGGTTCCGGCCAGTATCCGGCACTTGCCAAGCTACGGATTGCCGGAGAACTGGCTGCCAAGGGCGACAAGGTCACAGCAATTGAGCAATTCGATGCGATTTCTAATGATAGTTCATATGACGCTTCCTTCAGGGATATTGCGAAACTGCGCGCGGGTTTGCTCGCGGTCGACGAAGAAGATTATGATAGCGTCAAGACGCGGCTCGAACCGCTTGCTGCGGCTGGCCAGACATTTCGTTCTGTTGCCCGAGAGGCTTTGGGACTGGCTGCGCTTAAGGCCGGACAACCGGAAGAAGCGGCAAACTGGTATCGCCAGATTACCGAAGACGGTGGCAGCGATGCCTCCGTTCGCAGTCGCGCGCAAGTCGTCCTCCAATACCTTGCCGGCAGTGGCGTTACCGGAGCCAGCTAGAAACCTGGCCGGCATTGCATGAATTGCTCCACCCGGTTTAGTGCCTGCCGTCGCCAGTTGAGGAATGCACTCCGATGAGTTTGAAATTGGCCATTGTCGGGCGCCCGAATGTCGGCAAATCAACGCTTTTCAATCGTCTGGTCGGCAAACGTCTTGCGCTGGTCGATGACACCCCAGGCGTGACCCGCGACCGGCGCGCTGCCGAAGGTTCGATCGGCCCGCTCAATTTTGAGGTCATCGATACTGCCGGGCTGGAAGAAGCCAATGATGAGAGCCTCGAAGCGCGCATGCGGGCTCAGACCGATATGGCGGTTCAGGAGGCTGACGCCATTCTATTCATGATCGATGCCCGCGCAGGCGTGACACCGGCAGACAAGGCATTTGCTAATATGCTGCGGCGATCCAATAAGCCGATAATTCTTGTTGCCAACAAGGTTGAGGGCAAGGCTGGCGAGCCTGGTTTTTACGATGCATATGGCATCGGATTTGGCGAACCGGTTCCCATATCGGCGGAACATGGCGAAGGTCTGGCTGATCTTTATGATGCCATTGTAGCCGCCGTAGGCGAGGGCGTTGCTCATCCCGATGGAGAGGTCAGCGAAAAGAGCAGGCGGAAATCTCGTGGCTCCCGCAAAAAGTCCGAAGCAGCCTCTCAATTGCAAGACAAAGAGGCAGTCGAGGATGCCGATAGCGATGATGAAGAATATGATCCGGCCCAGCCCCTGAAAATTGCCATCGTCGGTCGGCCCAATGCCGGAAAGTCGACGCTGATCAATCAGCTGATCGGTCAGGATCGTTTGTTGACCGGACCGGAGGCGGGCATAACCCGCGATTCGATTTCGGTGGATTGGCAATGGCAGGACCGCACCATCAGGCTTTTCGATACCGCCGGAATGCGCAAAAAGGCACGCGTACAGGAAAAACTGGAGAAGCTGTCGGTTGCCGACGGATTGCGAGCCATCCAATATGCGGAAGTGGTCATCATTGTCATTGATGCCCAAAGTCCGTTTGAAAAGCAGGATCTGCAAATCGCCGACCTGGTCATTCGTGAGGGCAGGGCGCCGGTCATCGCTCTCAATAAATGGGACATGGTCGACGACCGACAGAAAGCCCTGGATGATCTCTACGAAAAGGCGGAACGGCTTTTACCTCAAATTAAAGGGCTTAAGGTCGTCCCGCTTTCGGGCCTGACCGGCGAGGGCACGAATCGCCTGATGCAGGCGGTTCTGGACGTGCACAAGAAATGGAACGTCCGAATTCCAACGGCCAAACTGAACCGCTGGCTCGATAACGTCATCTATCATCATCCGCCGCCTGCCGTTGCCGGGCGGCGGATCAAGATTAAATATATCACCCAGGTCAAATCCCGTCCCCCGACATTTGTCGCGGCCTGCAGCAGGCCGGAAGCCTTGCCGGCGGCTTATACCCGTTACATGATCAATGACCTGCGCGAATCATTTGATCTTTGGGCCACACCGGTAAGGTTGCATATGCGGAAGGGGGACAATCCTTACGCGGGAAAAGCCCGCAAACGCTAGGGATTTTTGCGCTTCATCAACAATGCCCTGCCTATTGTCAAATTTTCGTCTGATTATTGCCCAATTTCAAAGGCAATAGGTTTATCGGGTTCGGCACGGCGGGAAATCGTGCAAATTAACTAAGCCGAAACAGAGCTTTAACCCTCTATCAAGGTTAACCAACTATGGTTCGCCTTGGCCCAGGAGGGCGCTAAAGCACTGTGTCTGGAGTATGGTTTTGCGGCTTTCAACATTGACTTCGCGATTGAAGAATAAAATGGTTCTGGGGCATCTGAAGAAACATTTTCACTCCTTTTTAGGAGATGCAAAAAAGCTCATCTATCCCGCTGTCGTGGCATTGGCAGTATTCTTTGCCTATCCATCATTGATCGCCTATCAGGATGTCGCTTCGCTTCTGCCGTCGCCTGTAACCCAGCGCTGGCTGGCGAACATGAACCAGTCGCCTGGTCAAACTGCTATTGCCGCAAATGTTTCGGGCCTTGGAAGTGCCCGTGCCGTCGTCGAGGGTAGTGAAACTCCCGATGCGCCTGATGGAATCGATCCGATCATTACCGGCGCGATGTCCGACCAAATGGACCCAAACAGCGTACCGGCACTGATCCGGACCCGCCCTAAACAGGAACAGGTACCCCAGCGCATCAATCGCTCACTAAAGGGTGACCGTGTAGTTTCCACTACAACTATCCGCCCGCCGGAAAACTTTACGGCAGGTTCGGTTCTCCAGCGCCAGAGCATGTTGTCCCCGTTGGAGACCGACGAGAAATTCGAACTGGCCTTTGTCGAGCCAAGGCCTTTCAGGGAAGCAATTCGGGTCGCTTCCCTTTTTCATGTGGAAGAAAAAGAGCCGGAAGTGGACGCCGATCTTCCTTTCATGATTGCGAGCCTGGTCCGTGAATCTGCCGATCATGTCCTGGCATATGGCGATGAAGAGGAATCAGTCCGTTCACCGTTTGCAGCGGTCCTTGAGACAGAGCGGCCGGCCAGCCTGATCCCGAAACTGGGCAAGGACGATCATTCCTGGGCAGCCCAGCAGCTGCCTTTGTCGGTTTTCAGCGACAAGGAACAGCATTGCCTGACGGCAGGCATCTATTTTGAGGCACGCGGAGAACCGGTTCGTGGACAGGCAGCAGTTGCCCAGGTGATTCTCAATCGCGTGAAAAACCCTACCTATCCCGACAGCGTTTGCGGCGTCGTTTATCAAAACAAGAAATGGCGTAATCGTTGCCAGTTTTCCTTCGCCTGCGACCGGGTCAAGGATCGGGTAAGAAACCCAGAGCTCTGGGAAGTTGCCCAATATGTGGCCCGCGAAACGACCGAAGGCCGCATCTGGTTGACCGAGGTTGGTTCATCGACCCATTATCATGCGACATATGTTCGCCCCAAATGGGCAAAACGCATGAAAAAGGTGGGCAAGATCGGATTGCACGTCTTCTACCGCACCAAAAGAGGCGGCTGGAGCTGATCGCTTCGTAATCTCCGCTTAAAATCCCTATTTTTCTGCGAATCAGTGCCCTGCAAATGGCCAATCCCTGCGCGCATTGTCGCAGTCTCGTAATTTCCCTTTTTTACGCCCTGAACACGTCCCCGCTTCGGCCATGTTCGCTTGACAGCTAATGTCCGCGAAACTATGTTGCGCGCGATCTTCACGGGCAGCAATTTTGTTGCCGTGTTGGGCGGTTCAGGAGTATCGCGGTGACCGGTGACAAAAAGGGTCCGGGATCCGGAAAATCAGGCGCAAAGGTGGTAAAGAAGACGGCGACGTCGGAATCCGAATTGGCCAGAAGACTGCAAAAGCTGGATGCCAAACTTGATGGCAAGACAGTGGAACGCAGGGAGGCTGAAAAAGGCAGACCCGACAATGCCGGTTTTGCCATGGCACTCAGATTGTCGACGGAATTCGTTGCGGCAATTCTTGTTGGGGCCGGTCTTGGTTGGGGCGTTGATCAATTGCTGGGCATTGCGCCCTGGGGAATGATCGTACTGCTTCTACTCGGTTTTTGCGCCGGGGTATTAAATGTCCTGCGATCTGCAGGAAAGATTTCAGATCCTCGCGCCGGTGCATCATCGAAGCAGGCCGGCGACGGGGGAAGTCCGGATACGGACTAGGCAGTAGGAAGAATAAGTCCGGCAATGCCGGCGACAACGGGTAAGGGAATATTGGGTGGCAAACGATCCTATTCACCAGTTCCAGATAAACAAGCTGGTCCCGCTGGATTTCAACGGCGTGGACTTGTCATTTACTAACTCATCTTTATTTATGGTTGCTACCGTGGTTGTGACGTCCGGATTCCTAATCTGGTCGACGTCAGGTCGCGGTCTTGTGCCTTCCCGCATGCAATCAATTGCCGAAATCTCTTATGAATTCATCGCCTCCATGTTGCGAGATGCAGCGGGCGTAAGCGGTATGAAGTTTTTCCCCTTCGTATTCTCGCTGTTCATGTTCATCCTGGTCGCCAATTTGTTGGGTATGTTCCCCTATTTCTTCACCACAACGAGCCACCTGATCGTCACGGCTGCCCTTGCCCTTCTTGTGTTTGGCACTGTACTGTTTGTCGGATTCATGAATAACGGTCTGAATTTTCTCAAGCTGTTTGTTCCGTCTGGTGTTCCCGGCATCTTGATGCCGCTCGTGGTAGCAATTGAGGTAATCTCGTTCATCGCTCGACCAATCAGCCACTCGGTTCGCTTGTTCGCAAACATGCTGGCGGGTCACATTACCCTGAAAGTCTTTGCAGGATTTATCGTATCGCTCAGTTCGTTCGGCGCACTGGGCGTTGTCGGCTCTATTCTGCCACTGGTGATGACCGTTGCGATTACAGCCCTTGAATTTCTGGTTGCATTCCTTCAGGCCTACGTCTTCGCGATGTTGACCTGCATGTATATCAACGATGCACTCCATCCAACCGAACACTAACAACACGGCGGTCCCCCGCCAGATAATCAACCAAACAACAAACGATATCTATCAAGGAGAATAACCATGGAAGCAGATGCAGCAAAACTCATTGGTGCTGGACTTGCCGCAATCGGAACCGGTGCCGCAGGCATTGGTGTTGGTAACCTGTTCGGCCAGTTCCTGCAGGGTGCGCTTCGCAACCCGTCGGCAGCAGACGCTCAATTCGGACGCTTGATCTTCGGCTTTGCCGTGACAGAAGCCCTGGGCATTTTCGCGCTGCTGATCGCACTGCTGCTCCTGTTCGCAGTGTAACTGAATTAAGGCTCGCATATCCCCTTTGCGAGCCTGTACTAATGTGTCGCCGGAAGGTGAAAAATGAGCGTGATGTTCAAGATATCTGGCGTGGCCTTCGCTGCTGAATCAGCAGGGGAAACCGAAGGCGACGCCCATACCGAGACTGCGGGTGCGCATGGGAGCGGGGATGATGCACATGGTGGGACCTTCCCGCCATTTGACCCAAGCACCTATGCATCGCAACTGGTATGGCTGGCCATAACCTTCGGTATTTTCTACCTGCTTATGAAGCGTGTCGCACTTCCGCAAATTGCCGGAATTCTTGAGATGCGCCGGGACCGGATCTCGCAGGATCTCGATGAAGCCCAACGGCTGAGTGACGAGTCTGATGCAGCCCATGCAGCCTATGAGCACGAACTTGCCGAAGCGCGCAAGCGTGCCCATGCCATAGCGCAGGAAGCACGTGACGAAGCCAAGGCCGAAACCGATGCAGAGCGCGAGAAGGTTGAAGCCGAGCTTAACGAAAAAATGGCTGCGGCAGAGGCACAGATCACCAAGATCAAGCAGGATGCCTTGTCAGGCATTGACGAGATTGCTTCCGACACGGCAGAAGCTATCGTCAAGGAACTGATTGGTGGGACTGTCACGAAAGCCGAATTGGCAAAAGCCGTTTCCGGCAAGTAGGGATTAGGAGCCAAAGATGGAATTGGACGCTACGTTTTGGTCTCTGGTCGGATTGATATTGTTTCTGGCGCTTATTGTTTACCTCAAGGTTCCAGGTCAGGTATCAAAATCGCTCGACGATCGAGCTGACAAGATTCGTGATGAACTGGAGGAAGCCCGCAGGCTCCGCGAAGAAGCGCAGGAATTGCTGGCCGAGTACCAGCTGAAACGCAAGCAGGCAGAATCCGAGGCAGAAGAAGTGATTTCGGCTGCACGTCACGAAGCAGAACTCCTTGCCAAGGAAGCGACTGAAAAGACAAAGGAATTCGTTACCCGCAGAACAGCCATGGCGGAACAGAAGATTGCTCAAGCTGAGGCCCAGGCAATTGAGGACGTCAAGGCATCTGCAGTCGATATAGCGGTTTCTGCAGCTGAAAAGATCATTGATGCCAAACTTACCGGCGCTGCAGCCGACAAGCTGGTGACCAAATCGATCGCCGAGGTAAAAGCCAAGCTAAATTAACGACCGCCCGGATTGACAAGGTTCAAGCGCTGTTCATTTCGGACAGCGCTTTTTTTGTTGCTATCCTGACCTTTCAGGCTCGAAATTGGAGCGAAACTGCGCCGATGGATATGGCAGGGGCCGTACTCCCGGATCGCGTCCAGATGAACCTTGGTGCCGTAACCCTTGTTTCCTGCGAAACCATAGCCGGGAAATTCCTCGTCCGCGCGGATCATGATCCGGTCCCTGACCACCTTGGCGACAATCGAGGCAGCAGCAATTGACTGGCTGATTCGATCCCCGCCGATGACCGCCTTCGCTCTACCACGCAATCCGGTCGGAACATCCCTTCCGTCGATCAGTATGGCATCTGCCGTAACCGGCAGAAGCTTCGCGGCCCGCGTCATCGAAACCAGGGTTGCTTGCAGGATGTTGACCCGGTCAATATGTGCCGCACTGACTGCGCTCCAGGCAATCAGTGATGATCGAACAATTTCATCGAACAATTTGTCTCGCGCAATTGCGCTGAGCTTCTTGGAATCGTTCAGGCCGTTGGGAGCATTGTCTTGGTCTAGGATCACGGCAGCAGCAACAACCGGACCGGCGAGCGGCCCGCGGCCCGCCTCGTCGATGCCTGCTATCTGATCTGCACCATTCTTGGCAAGCCTGCGCTCAAGCGAGAAATCAGGCGCAGACGGTTCCATGTCCAGATTCAATAAAAATGGAGAATCGGTGTCGGGCGAAGGGGACATGCGGCGAAAATCGCCCAATCACCGATTCTCTTCAAGGCCCGCCGGAAATTAATTGGCGGCGGAATTCCCGGCGGGCAAACCTTTGGTAAAAAAATGTGATCCCTCAAATGAGCATCAATTGCTCCTGCTCACTGTCGGGGACCTGGAACTGACTGACATCCAGCTGCCTTCGGGACATGTTGAGGCCCAGCCGCTTGGCTGCGATTTCAAACCGCCTGCCAATCTGCCAGGCATAGGGTCCGAAACCACGCATTCTACGTCCCCAGCCGGAATCATAATCCTTGCCGCCGCGCATCGATCGCAGCACGTTCATCACATTACGGTAGCGATCCGGCTGATTGCGCAACAGCCAGTCCCGAAATAGCGGCCCCACCTCTTGCGGCAGACGCAGCAGAATATAGCCAGCCTCCGTCGCTCCGGACGCGCTGGCAGAGTCCAGAATACGTTCAATTTCATGATCAGTAAGGGCCGGAATAATCGGCGCCACCATCACGGATACGGGAACCCCGGCATCGGCGAGTTCGCTGATCGCTTTCAATCGTAGGCTGGGCGTCGCAGCGCGGGGTTCCATCGCACGGCTGAGCTTTCGGTCAAGCGTAGTCACAGAAAGTGCCACCTTTGCCAGTCCTTTCGCAGCCATGCGCGTTAAAATATCGATGTCACGGACCACCAATGAAGACTTGGTCACAATGCCGACCGGGTGATTGGCAGCCTCCAGCACTTCGAGGATTTCGCGCGTTATCCGCCAATCCTTTTCAATTGGCTGATAGGGGTCGGTATTGGTTCCCATCGCGATGGTCTTGGGCACATAGCCCGGTTTTGCAAGCTCACGCGCAAGCAGCCGCGCAGCACCCGGCTTGGCAAACAGTTTTGCCTCGAAATCGAGGCCCGCCGACAATCCCATATAGGCGTGGCTGGGCCGCGCATAGCAATATATGCAGCCATGTTCGCAGCCACGATAGGGGTTTATCGAGCGGTCAAAGGAAATATCAGGTGATGTGTTCTGCGTGATTATCTTTCGCGGGTTTTCGGTCTGAACTTCACGTTTGAATGCAGGCAGTTCATCAATCGTCTGCCAGCCATCGTCAAACACATGCCTGCTGATTCTCTCATACCGGCCGGATGGGTTGATACCTGCGCCGCGCCCTCGCATCCTTGCCGGATCCATCCTTGCTGCATAGGCCTCGTCGTTTTTTGTTATGCTGTTATCCTGCAGATATACGCCATGGCTGTGACCCGCCCGGTTGTCGGTTCCCTGCGGAAAGGGCGCTGAACCTATCCTGCTTTCATTCCGGTTTGTTCTTGCCTGGGACATTGAATGCTTCCTGCGCGTTGCCGTCTGTCGCGGCGATTCGTTGAATGAATATATTCCTACCACAAAAAGAGAACAAAACAAGAACTAATGTAGATTCACATCTGTCAAATGGTGTGATTTCCACAGGCAACTCGATTTGCTGCCTGCTTCCATATATGCAGTACGTTCCCGAGGAAAATATGCTGTGGCAGTTTGGGCCGAAGATGGCCGGCTACACGACAGAGGTTTGATTGGTGCAGAACCAGATGCGCTGAAGAAAGATGCCTTTATAGATGCTTAGCGCAATCATAGCTGCGAATACCGAGCCCATGTTGCTCGCCCGGACATTGTCTTCTGTCGTACCGGCCATACCCGAAGGGGTCGTCCGCGACGGCTGGATCATTGACAGTGGTAAAGACACTGATATTGCGAAAATCGCAGATGTTGCAGGCTGTGTCCGGGAAACCGGCGAGCCCATGGAATTACTGCCGCAGATAGCCCAGAAATGCGCGTCAGACTGGTTGTTGATCCTGGATGCGGGCGTGGTGCTGGAGGAAGGCTGGTGGCGCGATGTCGTCGAATTTATGGAAGTTCTACCGACACTGAAAAATCAGGAAATTGAAGCAGCCGGATTTGTCCATGCCAGCCAGCAATATGGTGCCTGGCCCAGAATTGTCGAATTCGCGGTGGCGATTGCCTCTTACATACCATTTGTCTCAATCCGGCCGCGGGCCGTAATCGCTAGACGTCAGGCGATAATCGGAAATTCGTCTCAGGCGTTTCCGCCCAAAATCAGGGGTAAATCCATCATCCTCCGGGCGAAAGCAATTGCGCCATCCTGAACAGCGTCAGCTCTTGCTGCGCTTCAGATGTTCATCCAGCCGGGGCATGATCTCCACAAAGTTGCAGGGCATGTGCCGGTAATCGAACTGTTGTTCCAGAATGCCGTCCCAGGCGTCCTTGCAGGCACCGGGAGAGCCGGGCAGACAGAATATGTAAGTTGCTCCTGCCACACCGGCCAAAGCCCGTGACTGCAAGGTAGAGGTCCCGATCTTGTCATAGCTTATCCGGTGGAAAATAGCGGAAAATCCGTCCATCCGTTTTTCGAATAAGGGTTCTACAGCTTCGGGCGTAACATCCCGCCCGGTAAACCCGGTGCCGCCGGTCGTAATGATCGCATCGATATTCTTGTCTGCCACCCAGTTTTGCACCTGGCGTCGAATTGCAGAAATATCGTCGGTCACGATTTCCCGCGCAGCCAGCCTGTGACCGGCATTCTTGAGGCGATCCTCCAGTATCTGGCCAGATTTGTCGTCCGCCATGGTCCTGCTATCCGAAACCGTGAGCACCGCAATCGAGATCGGGATAAAGCTTCGTTTACTGTCGGAATTACTCATCAATATCTGCCTTGCTTCCTAAAGCCCTGATCCGCTCGCTAGAGTCCCACGATCCCAGTGTGGTTTCGGCACACCACCATTCGGGTCGAGCCGTGCCGACACGTGCCGCGGCTTCACGGGCATCATCTGCGCTGCCAAACAATCCAAAACATGTGGTACCCGAACCGCTCATCCTTGAAAACAGGCAGCCGGGACAATCTTCGATCAGCGCCAGAACATCCTTGATCTGGGGCTCCAGCTTGATGGCCGGATCTTGCAGATCATTGCGTAATCCCTGCAGCGCTGCCGTGTCAAACACGCCATCATCGATATCAATCGCCGGATTTGTCTTGGTTTCCAGCGCCTTGAATACGTCAGGTGTGGAAAGCGGGATTCTTGGATTGACCAGTACTACCGGATAACTTGCTTCGTTTCTTAGACGCCGAATGTCAGTTCCGGTTCCGGTGGCCCGCAACAGACGTGAATCCAGACACATCGGCACATCAGCGCCGATCTCTTTGGCGATTTGTCCAAGATCAATCTTCCTTTCAACGCCATGAAAATGAGCCAGGGCAAGTAGTGTTGCTGCGGCATCGGCTGAACCTCCGCCCAGACCACCTGCGACGGGAAGGTTCTTCTCCAGCTTGAGATGAAACGGACGTTCGGCAACATTCGCAGCCGCCGCCTGGAACATGCTGGCTGCTTGAACAACCAGATTGTCGCTACCCACGCCAATCATTGAGGAAAACGGTCCGGTGATCTCGAATCGCTTCTCGCTGGACCGGTCATCGGGTTCTGCGACTACTATGCGGTCGCCGATCATGGCAAACGCGACAATCGTGTCGAGGTCGTGATAGCCGTCACCACGCTGACCGGTCACATGCAGGGCCAGATTGATTTTTGCCGGCGCGTCGCAAAATACTCTCGACGGTAAAGCCCCGGACAAGACTATTGTCCGGAGGCGGTCTCGGCCTCTTCTTCCGTCAGGCCATTCTTGAGTTTCGCCTGGATCTTCATCCGGTCTTCAAGCGTTGGCTTGCTGGCAAGCGCATGGTTCCACTGGAATGTTGCTTCCAGCTTGCGGCCTACTTTCCAGTAGGCGTCACCAAGATGATCATTGACGACCGGGTCCTCCGGCATCAGGTTCACTGCGCGTTCCAGCTCTTTGACCGCTTCGGGATAATTGCCCAGCTTGTAATGTGCCCATCCCAAACTGTCGACGATAAAACCCGAGCGCGGCTTGAGTTCGACCGCCTTTCGGATCATCTCCATGCCTTCGTCCAGATTGATACCCATATCAATCCAGGAATATCCAAGGTAATTCAGGACATCAGGCTGGTTGGGCATGAGTTCGAGCGATTTTTTGAAGTTTGGCTCTGCCTTTTCCCATTGTTTGGTACGCTCATAGGCAATGCCCCGCCGGTAGAACAGGTTCCAATGTTCCTGCTCCGGAATGTCCACACGCGATACAGCCTTGTCATAGATGACCGCTGCCTTTGCGTATTCCTCATGTTGAGCATACACGCTGCCCAGCGTCAGATAGGCCAGCAATTCATCGGGATCGCTTTCTATTAGTGCTGAAAGAATTTCGATCGCCTTATCGGATTGCTCGAGGTCATTCAGGTTGAGTGCATATTCAAGCTGCGAGCGCCGATAATAGGCTGATTCTGGATCTATCGTCTCATAATACTGATTGGCACGCGCATGTTTCTTCTGTTTTTCAAACAGCCCCGCCAGCGCTACCGCTATCGCGTCACTCTTCGGATGCAGGAAGCGTGCAAGCTGCAAATGGCTTTGAGCAAAGGGCGCACCGCCTTGTTGGCTCAGGGCCGACCCGACATTGTAGAAGATTTCTGCACCGCCCTGTTGTGCGGACGTGACCAGCGGTGGCAGTGTTTTGCCGGCTCCGAATTCTGCCAGAAGATGTTTGAACGGTGGATGGTTTGACAATAGGTCCTGACCGGAACGGAGTGTCTTTAGCGCCTCATCCTGTTCGCCCAAACGCTGTTGGGCGAGCGCAAGTGCCTCGAGTGCCCGCATATAGGCGGAAGTCAGCACGCCAGCCATGGCTCGGTCTTCAGTCGCCTTTTGGAAAAACGGGATAGCTGCTTCGTCGTTTCCGATCGCTGCCGACATCAACCCGGAATGATAGTTTCGGATTGCGACTACCCACTCCGGGCCGTCAATTTCAGCTGTCATTTCCAGCGCCTTGGCTGTTTCGCCGGATCCGAATTGCGACCATGCCACCACCAGTTTCTCAACCAGCTTGTCGAGTTCGGTACCGGCCGGCGAATTCAACGTCTCCGAAACATTGTTCCAGGACTTGTTCTTCAAGAGATCAACAGCAACCACGAGCCGGGTAAAAGTAGCCTGTTTGGGAATCTGGTTGTTCTCTCGCGCTAGCTTGACTGCGTCCTCGATTCGCCCATTGGCAGCCAGTGCCAGGAACAGCAGCCGCTTGATCTCTTCATTCTCTGGGTCAAGCTCGACGCTTCGCTCATAAAACGCGACTGCAGCTTCATCATCATTGCCCTTTGCTGCCACCTGTCCGGCCAGAAAACTGCCCGACAGCGATGATGAGGCAACCGTATCGCCTAATGCTTTTTCTTCTGCATCCTTGTTTGCCAGCGCAGTGCCATGCCCGGCGAGCGTGAGCGCCAGACCGGAGACAATTGCCATATTCCTGATGTTGCGAAATTTCATAACCGGGAATTTCCAATCAACGATTTTCTAATGATCTTGGGAGGTAGATCCTGACATTTGACGATAGGTCAATTGCGCTAAGGATAACCATTATTTATCTGAAACATGGTGTATTTGGGTCGCTTAAGCAAGACACACATTTTTGTGAGTGCAAAACGCAGCTACCAAACACAGGTTTTCAGATTCAGTTGACCCTGCTGATGCAGAACTCAAGCACCTCGATCAGGGCATCCTTGTGAACACCGGACTTCATCGGCGCCAAGGCATCCTTGGCGATTTCCGCATAATGCCGCGCACGTGCGACAGTATCGTCGATCGCGTCATATTTGTTAAGCAGCGCCATTGCTTCGCGCAGATTTCCATCGTCATTATTGCCTTCTGACAAAGCTTCACGCCAAAAAGAGCGTTCCTCGTCGGTACCTCGCCGGTAACTCAATACAACCGGCAGTGTTATCTTGCCCTCGCGGAAATCATCACCAACATTCTTGCCAAGATCATCCAGGGAGCCACCATAATCCAGCACGTCATCAATTAATTGGAAGGCAAGGCCCAAATTGGTTCCATAGGACCGAAACCCGCTGATTGTAGCCTTGTCCTTGCCAGCGATAATGGGGCCGACTTCGGCCGCCGCGGCGAAAAGCGCTGCCGTCTTGGAGCGGATTACGTTGAGGTATTCATCTTCATTGGTATCGAGATTTTTTGCGGTCGAGAGTTGCATCACTTCGCCCTCGGCGATGATGGTCGCCGCATTTGAAAGGACTTCAAGCGATTGCATGGAACCAGCTTCAACCATCATGCGGAAAGCCTGACCCAAAAGGAAATCCCCGACCAGAACGCTCGCCTGATTTCCCCACAACATCCGCGCGGCCAATTTGCCGCGACGCATGTCACTTTCGTCCACCACATCATCATGAAGCAGCGTGGCGGTATGCATGAATTCCACCGACGCCGACAACAAGATGTGATTTTCACCCTCATAACCGCACATTTGCGAAGCGGCGATGGTCAACATCGGCCGCAATCGCTTGCCGCCCGAATCAATCAGGTGCTTTGCGACTTCGGGAATCATGGCGACATCCGAACCGGTCTTGGACAATATCAGCCGGTTCACCTTTTCCATGTCGGCTTGGGTGAGGCGCAGCAGGCTGTCAATACTGGCGGCCGCCGGAGTGCCAGGTGCAACAGCACTATCGACTGCTCCGTCTTCACGTGCCGCTCCGCCAATCGGAATTACTACCCCAGACATTAATTTCTCCTTAGGCTGCATACGCCGCCGATTACCCTAAGTAATCTGTTCACACCAAACATATGCAGCTTGCAACCCCTATTTAAAGCGACACATTGGCTCATTTGCACTTCAATTTGCGTCAGTAATAGGTTTGACTGTGATTGCCGACAATAGAACCCTTAAACCCGGTTTCGGCTGGATACGCAAATTGAAGCTATCTTGAAAGCTAATCGAAAGTGATCTGAAATTGCGTGAAATCATACGAACAAACGATCCGGTACTGGTCAGCTTCGTGGAAGCCTTGTTCAGGGAACAGAATATCGACCACATCGTACTGGACACAAATATGAGCATCCTGGAAGGTTCCATCGGCATCTTCCCCAGGCGAATAATGGTCGATGACGACATTTTCGCGGTCGCAGGCCGCCTGTTGACCGATGCCGGGCTTGAAAAAGAGCTCACCAAGGAGAAACGCTAAGCGTGAAGGACACCCATTTTGCAAAAGATGCGGACCAATCCCGGTCGGAACATCGGGTGGATCCTGATCTCGGTATTTCTTTACCGCCGCTCTCTCGCGACAGCTTTTTTCGAGGTGGGTTCGAAGCGTTTCAACCCAAAGATTCAGGACACCGCTCCGGATCTGACGCACTCCTGCTTGCCGCGTCGCTCCCCGAAAGCGCAAACGGGAGCATGGCTGAGCTGGGGGCAGGTTCGAGCGTGGCCGCATTTGCCGCATTAAAGACTAACCCTGGCTTAAGTGCAGTCCTCGTAGAAATCGAACCGGTAATGGCGGAGATTGCAAGAAAATCCCTGTCCTTGCCGGCAAATGCCGAATTTGCAGAGCGTGCAAAGGTCTTGGTGGCAAATGCTGCGCTGGCCGGCGAAGAGAGAAAGCTTTCAGGACTTGCCGATGCCTCTTTCAATCACGTTATCATGAACCCGCCCTATAATCATTCAGATCGACAAGCGTCCCAGCAGCCGCTCAGGGCACTGGCCCACCAAATGCAAGATGGCGGACTGGATGCCTGGCTTCGCACTGCATCGGCAATTTTGCGGCCAGGGGGCTGGGTTCACCTGATTTATCGGGCTGAAGCAATTGGCGAAATCATTTCATCCATGCAGGGTCGATTTGGCGCGATATCCGTCATTCCACTTCACGCAAGGGCAGATGAGGCAGCCTCCCGTATCGTGGTGCGCGGCAAACGGGGCTCGCGGGCGAAACTCTCCATTCTGCCCGGCATCGTCTTGCATGAGGCAGATGGAAAGCCAACGGCAATTGCCGATGCATTGATCAATGGCAAACGTGGTTTGATCGACTAGTTCTGGCTAGATCACATCTTGTCGAGAAGTTCTTTGAATTGTGCAGAACTGTTGAGTCCTGGATAATCCTGATCTGGGACACCCACACCCAGATGTGCACATAGCGGATCCCATCCATCTCCCAGATTATGCACCAGCAATCGATCGGCCGGAACGGTCTCGATGACCGACTTTACGTTAGCTTTAAAGATCGCCATTGCCTTGTCTTTGTCATGCGGGCTGCCCTCAAAAACCTGATTGGCAACAAGTGCAAGGCCAAGAGACTCCGGGTCCGTGCTTCTTTCTATGCCTTTGAGGATGGTACTTTCGAAGCTGTTCCACCAGCTTTCGGGAGACCGGTTGGTAAGAATGACTTTTGCATCCGGATAGTGCTCTATGAGATCACGCCAATAATGCGCCGAGGGCCAGTCAACGCAGGAATGATACCCCGCGAATATATGGTCCCAATCGGGCGTCTCCCCGCGTGAAACTGCCCGCCAAAGCTGTTTGTTTTCCTCGTCTGCCATCACGGCTTTCATGTGATGGCAAGGTCCAAACCCCAGAATCGTTAGCGCTTCGCGCATGGAATCGGTGCCGGTACGGCCAAATCCTGCGCCAATGACCTTGATCGACAATATTATTCTCCCGCCTGCATTGCTGTGAATTTGCTACGGATTTGTCGCCAGCAACCGCTAAAACAATCAATACCGGCCGGATAGCAGCTGGGAAACCGTCGATTCACGAAAATTGTCGAATTTCCTTGCAAAAGGCAGGTGCACGGGCCATCTGCAACACGGGTAATGCGATTGCTAACTGTTTTGGAGTATTCATGAAACTCAAGAAATTATTGCCTGCGCGCTTCAGGAAAGGCGAACTGGCAATCCCGGTTGTACGGCTTTCTGGTGTCATTGCACCACCAACGACAGGTTTTCGCCAAAATCTCTCTTTGGCAACCGTCGCAGGACCACTCCAAAGAGCGTTTGAGATGAAGAGTGCCCCGGTAGTCGCGTTAAGCGTGAACTCGCCTGGAGGCTCGCCGGTCCAGTCTCGTCTCATCTTTCAACGCGTCAGGGAGCTAGCCGAAAAGCACAAGAAACGGGTTTTGGTATTTGTCGAGGATGTCGCTGCTTCAGGCGGTTACATGATCGCGCTCGCCGGGGATGAGATAATTGCCGATGAATCTTCAATTGTCGGTTCGATTGGTGTCGTTTCAGCCGGATTTGGCTTTACCCAGGCAATCGAAAAGCTGGGGGTCGAACGCCGGGTCTATACAGCTGGCAAGAACAAATCCATGCTCGATCCGTTCATGCCGGAAAAGAAATCGGACATCGATCATCTGAAATCTCTCCAGACCGAGATCCACACTGTCTTTATCGACATGGTCAAGCAAGCCCGGGGCGCACAGCTTTCCGATGATCCCGACTTGTTCACAGGCATGTTCTGGACCGGCGCCCGCGCGAAAGAGCTCGGGCTGATCGACACCTGCGGCCTGATGGGCGAAGTAATCCGTGACCGATATGGCGACAAGGCCGAACTGCAACTGATGCAGGTCAAACGCGGCCTGTTTGGCCGTCCGCAGCCAGGCGTCGGCGTATTTGCCGGCAAGGACGGATTTGCCGGTGAGCTTGGCGTAGGATTGGCTGCGGGATTGCCTGACGCCCTTGTCGATGCTGCAGAAGAACGTGCCCTTTGGTCAAGATTCGGGTTGTAGGAAAGTGGCTGGCGGGCTTGAAGACAAACGGTTTGTACTTCTAAGGAGGGTTCGATGCCGCAATTAATCGGGATTGCTCTGATAGCCTTGGTAGGCTGGTACGCCTGGCGTGTGCTGAAACGGGAAATGGCCCGCGTAGACAATGAAGTCAGAGAACAGGAAGTAAAGGCGGAAACCAAAGAGGTCACGCCGCTGGAAAAAGACGAGGACGGCGTATACCGCCCGAAAAAATAGGGACATCCCGTGGCTGAACCCCTGAAATTTCATACAGTTGATGTATTCACACAAAAACAGTTTGCCGGAAATCCGCTTGCCATCGTTGAGAGCGCGGATGGGTTGGACACTGCAACCATGCAGACGATCGCCAGGGAGTTTAACCTCTCCGAGACGATATTCATCCAGACCCCGGAAGACCCAAAGCACACTGCCAAGGTCAGAATATTCTTCCCCACCGACGAAATCCCCTTTGCCGGCCATCCGACCATTGGATGCGCAATTCATCTGGCAATGAAGAAAAACCCCGGCAACAAGAATTTCTCCGAGCTGATTACGCTTGAGGAAGTCGCGGGTCTGGTACCAGTCCATGTGCAATGTCAGGACGGACTTTGCATTGCCCAGTTCACGGCACCGGTGGTCCCCTTTGCGGCACCAGGCAAAAATCCTTCGGTTGAAATGGCCGCAGCGGCGCTCGGACTGGAACCAGCTGACATCGGCTTTGATACCCATCAGCCTCGCCAATGGCAGGGCGGGCCGACATTTCTGTATATTCCGGTAAACTCCGTTTCTGCGCTTGAGAAAGCACGGCCAACGAGCCCTCACTGGACCCAGATGGAAGAACACGCAAGCGTCTTTAGTACCTACATCTATACAAGATCCACCGGTAGCAAAGCTGGCTTTCAGGCTCGGATGTACGCGCCGAGCGCCGGCATTGCCGAAGACGCTGCAACCGGCTCAGCCTCGGCAATTCTCGCCGCGCAATTGCTTGATGCCGGTGAGTTGTCGGAGGGCACAAATTCATACAATCTGCGGCAAGGATATGAGATGGGACGCCCCTCGGATATCGGGCTGGAAGCCGATGTGGAGGACCGGAAAATAACTGCGGTTCGTATTTCCGGTTCCTCGGTTCCGGTAAGTTCAGGCCACTTGACCCTGGCCTGATTAGGCGGTTTTCGTGCGTCTCAGCCTTCAATCGGTCTCCATACTTGACCATGCTTGCATTCCCCGGCATAGCAGCGGTCAACAAATTCGATGCGATCAAGGCTGAACATGACTGCTGATCTTCCTCCTCACATGCACCCGACGCGTTCGTTTCAGGGCCTGATTTTGACCCTGCATGAATATTGGGCCGAATATGGCTGTGTTGTCCTGCAGCCATATGACATGGAAGTCGGTGCCGGTACATTTCATCCGGCAACAACCTTGCGCGCCCTTGGCCCCAAAGACTGGAATGCCGCCTATGTCCAGCCCTCACGGCGGCCAACCGATGGCCGCTATGGTGAAAACCCCAACAGGCTCCAGCATTATTACCAATATCAAGTGCTGTTGAAGCCGTCACCGCCGGACCTCCAGGAGCTTTATCTGGGTTCGCTCTATGCCATCGGCATTGACCCGAAATTGCATGATATCCGTTTTGTCGAGGATGACTGGGAAAGTCCCACGCTTGGCGCCTGGGGACTGGGATGGGAAGTCTGGTGCGACGGGATGGAAGTCAGCCAGTTCACCTACTTCCAGCAGGTTTGCGGGTTTGAATGCGCGCCGGTTTCCGGTGAGCTGACCTATGGGCTCGAGCGGCTGGCGATGTATGTTCAGGATGTCGACAACGTCTATGACCTGAATTTCAACGGCCGGGAAGGGGAAGAAAAGGTCACCTATGGCGAGGTCTTCCAGCAAACCGAACGGGAATATTCGCGCTGGAATTTCGACGTGGCCGATACCGACACGCTATTCCGGCATTTCGAGGATGCGGAAGCCGAATGTACCAGGATCTTAGGTCAGGAAGCACTTGATCCGACCACAGGCAAAGAGATCGTCATGGCTCATCCTGCCTATGATCAATGCATCAAGGCATCCCATGCCTTCAACCTGCTCGATGCGCGCGGCGTGATTTCGGTTACCGAGCGCCAAAGCTATATTTTAAGGGTACGAACCCTCGCCAAAGCCTGCGGAGAGGCGTTCCTGCAAACCGAAGCGGGTGGCAACTTGCCCGGCTAGCGAACGCACCGATAATTTTTGACTTGCGTCAATTCACTGATTTGCGCGATGCGGTAGACGGCAATCTCCACCAAAAACCAGCCAGGAGATTACGCATGACGACGCATGGTCAAATCAACTGGAACGAATTGCGCACAAGCAATCCTCAGACCGCAATGTCGTTTTATTCCCAGACGGTGGGGTGGAGCTTCGGACCCGAAACCATGCCGGACGGCGGAACCTATTGGATTATCATGGCCAATGATGTCCCGGTGGGTGGGATATTCGATACAAGTGGCACCCCGGAAGAACAGGAAGCTGATTTCTGGATCACTTACATTCATGTTGACAATGTCGACGATCGCCTGGCAAACGCGGTCGATATCGGAGCCGATGTGAAACGGGAGCCGTGGGATGTCCCTGGAGTTGGCCGGGTTGCAGTGTTGTGCGAACCCGGCGGCGCTATCGTCGGTTGGGTCAGCCCTGCCCGTCTTTAATGCTCTAACCCGCATGCTTATGTAACTACCGCGTCTTGCCTTGTGGACTGGGCACAAATTCACATGCAATTCTCGAAACTCGTGCGACAATCTGGCCGCAATCGAATCGGATAGGTGGGAAAAATGGATAATCTGATCATTCTTGTCGTGCTGGCGTTGATCGCCCTGTACGCCGTGTCGCTTTACAACAAGCTGGTCAAACTTCGGCAGATGGTGAGCGAAGGCTGGAGCGGGATTGAGGTCCAGTTGAAACGCCGTGCCGACCTGATCCCCAATCTGATGGAGACCGTCAAGGGCTACATGAAGCACGAGAAATCCCTGCTTGAGGAAATTACCCGCCTTCGCTCGGCTTCGGTATCGGCAGGTTCCGCCGGGCCGGGCGAGCGCGGCAAGATCGAGGGCGCGCTATCCGGTGCACTCGGCAGGTTGATGGCGGTGGCCGAGAACTATCCCGATCTGAAGGCAAACCAGAACTTTGCCGAGTTTCAGGATGCGCTGGAAAAGACAGAGGATGAAATCTCTCTGTCTCGCAGATATTACAATGGCGCGGTACGTAACAATAACATCGCGGTAGAATCCTTCCCTTCCAACCTGATCGCTGGCCGATTTGGATTTTCCGCCGCGGAGTTTTTCGAAATAGACGATCCAGCCGACCGTGAGACGCCGAAGGTTTCCTTCGAATAGGCGGTTTACGATGAGGTTCATCACAGCTCTACTGCTGTCATTCCTGCTGTTTTCTGTTCCGCTTTATGCTCTCTCGGAAGAGCAGATTTTGTCCTTCGAGTCCGATATCGATGTAAGGACCAATGGCGATCTTGATGTTGTCGAAACCATCAAGGTCATATCGGAAGGTCGTGAAATCAGGCGCGGGATATTCCGTGACATCCCGCTGAGGGCATTGGACAGTTGGGGCCTCTGGACCCGCAACGGCTTCAAAATCAAAGAGATAAGGCACAATGGTGAGCCTTCACCCTATAACACCGAGTGGATCGGACGATTTTTGCGAATCTACATTGGCGATGCCGATGTGTTTATCCCAAATGGGGAACACACTTACGAGATTGCCTATACGACGAGCCGGCAACTGCGGTTTTTTGCCGATTATGACGAGCTCTACTGGAACGTGACCGGCAATTTCTGGTCCTTTCCAATTGACGAGGCGATCGCCAGGGTAAGGTTGCCCGAGGGCGCAACCGCGGAGCAAGTAGCTGCATATACCGGGGGATTTGGCCAGGCCGGCTCGGACTATCGGGCATCCGGCGAGACCACGTCCAATCCTCAATTTCGATCAACGCGCACCTTTGCACCAAGGGAAGGCATGACCATTGCTGTCGGCTTCACCAAGGGTATCATCCAGCAATCAGGCACTTCCGAGTTCTTTTCCAACATTTATGCCAATCTCGGCGCGATCCTGTTTGCGATCGGCTGGACCCTGGTGCCAATCTATTTCCTGGTGGTTTGGTGGCGTGTTGGTCGGGACCCGCCTGCAGAGACGGTCATACCGTTATATCATCCGCCCGAAGACCTTTCACCGGCTGCACTTTCCTATGTCCATTTCAAGTCGTTTCGCAAGATTGGCCGGGGAACGGACTTGGCCTTCATTGCCGCGCTGTTGTCGCTCGGCATCAAGAAGCTCCTGGTAATTGACGAAGACGACAAGAAGAAAATCAGGTTCGAGAAAGGCGAGGGCGATGGCAGCCCGATGTCTGCGGGCGAGCGGGCCTTGTTCTCGAAACTCTTTACGGGCCGCGATGTGGTGCCGCTTGACAAGCGATACGGAAAAATGCTGCTGACCGCCCGCTCTGCACTTCATTCCGCCATCACGCGTGAATATGGCGGCAAGTTCTTTCGCAAGAATATAGGCTGGTTCATCCCCGGCGTGGTCGTCGCTGCTGCGACGTTTATTCTGGGCATGATCCTGCAAAATCCGCCAGAGGATGGATTGGCCGCGCTCATTCCAACCTTGTTCAGCTCTGTCATTGGATGGGCTTTGTTATGTGTCGGCTGGTACCGGTTCAATTCGCCGGTTCCCACGATCATGGGCCGTATCGCCGCGGTCCTGTTCATGGGTGGCGGCTTGTTGCTGCTTCTGATTTCCCTGTCCGCCGCAATGTTTGCAACGTCATTGCCGGTCTATCGCATGGCGGGCATGATGCTGTTTTTGGGGGCAGCGCTCATCGTGGCGATGTTCTTCCTGATTTCCGCCCCAACGCTTCGGGGCGCAAAGGTGCTGAGCAGGATCGAGGGTTTCAAGCTGTATCTCGAAACAGCCGAGGCCAACCGGCTCAACATGCGCGATGCTCCCGAAATGACCGAGGAACTCTATGAACGCTATCTGCCCTATGCAGCCGGGCTGGGCGTGGAGGAGCCCTGGTCAAGTGCCTATTCGGCCCATCTGGCCAGGACCGCGCCAGGCACAGAACGTAGTTACCGGCCCGCCTGGTACCACGGCAGAAGCTGGCGCGGCGATTCACTCACACAGGCAACGGCTTCCTCCATGGCGGCCGTCTCTGCAGCCATGGCATCCTCCATGCCACAGCCAAAAAGTTCATCGGGTTCATCCGGCGGCGGATTTTCCGGTGGCGGCGGCGGCGGCGGCGGTGGCGGTGGCTGGTAAGAACTTGTAGGACTTCACTTGGTGTCAACGACGGTCAATTTCGCGCGGGCTTGATTTCGCCTCGCTGGACCTATCTTCTTACTACAATGCAAATGGAGAAAGATTGATGAAAAAAGGTGAAGTTGCAATCGGTGAACCGATTGCAGTCGAGGTCAAGGAAGGCAAAAACTATTTCTGGTGCTCTTGCGGGAAATCTTCCCGTCAGCCCTTTTGCGATGGATCGCACAAGGAAACCGAATTTACCCCCGTGGCCTGGAAAGCCGAAAAATCAGAAACGAAGTATTTCTGTTGCTGCAAGCAGACCCACAACCAACCGTTTTGCGATGGAAGTCACAACAATTTGTAGAATCGCTGTTTACGCGCAGAATTCCTGATCAGATCACGCAAAAAAATGTGATCACAAAATTCTGCGACTTATTAATCCAGTAGAGCGCTCTCCCGTATTTCCGATCAGTGGCTGGCTTGCACGGTCCATCATCAGAACTTGGAGCATTTAGGGAGATTTCCATGCGTAAAACAGTATTTGCTGCGGCGGCAGCATTAGCCTTCGTCATTTCATCACCGGCAAGCGCCGCTAACATTGTACAGACCGCAGCTTCTGCCGGTCAGTTCAACACATTGCTGGCTGCAGCCAAGGCCGCCGGTCTGGCAGGCGCCCTTTCCGGTAACACCAAACTGACCGTCTTCGCACCGACCGATGCAGCGTTTGCAAAGCTTCCCAAGGGAACGGTAGAAAACCTGCTGAAGCCTGAGAACCGCGACCAGTTGGCCGATCTTCTCAAGTACCATGTCGTGGCCGGCGAAGTGAACGCCGCTGATATTCCCCTTGGCGTAACCCAGGTGCCTACCATCAAGGAAGGTGGTGACACCAAGGTAATCACAACCCGTTGGGGCAATAATGTGACCGTAGATTTTGCGCGCGTCACTACTGCCGACATCCAGACGTCGAACGGTGTGATCCACGTGATCGATAAAGTGCTGATACCTACAAACTAAGAATACAGCACTTGTTTCCTGGGGCGCGCCAACCGGCGCGCCCTTTTTTCATGCCTGTCGTCAGGATGACATGAAGCCATGATTTTGCTAAGCCGGGCGTTGTTAATTGTTATCTCGTCTCGGGGACACCCAATTGCAAAAAGCCAGGCTTACAGAACAGGCACCCGTATTTTTGGTTTCAAACCTGATGGAATCGGTCGCCTATTGGCAGGACAGTCTCGGTTTCAAGGCGAGGCTTTATGGCGAGCCCGCGGATTTTGCCATCCTGCGTCGGGACAACGCTTTCATGATGCTGAGCCAGAAACCTGCGGATCACGAAATCGTCCCGCACTGGAAGATCAAGGACAAATTGTGGAATGCCTATTTCTGGGTAGATGATGCCAAGGCATTGTTCGAAGAATTCTCAGCCAATGGTGCCAAGATCGACTATGGTCTTTGTGAACAACCCTATCGCGTTCTCGAATTCGGCATACAGGACCCAGACGGTCATGATATAGCATTTGGCCAGGACCTCGAGTAAACCGATCCTCCTTTTCTCTTTTTCAATAGCGTCAATCCATGCCTGACCTACTACTCGAATTATTTTCAGAAGAAATTCCCGCGAGAATGCAAAAGAAGGCGGCTGGCGATCTTCGAGCTGCTGTCACAAATGCGCTCGTTGATGCGGGTCTTACTTATGAAGGCGCCAAGGAATATTGGACACCGCGCCGCCTCGCGCTCGACGTTCGTGGCGTTACTGCACGTTCCGCTGACATTCGGGAAGAACGAAAAGGCCCACGGGCCGATGCACCCGAAAAGGCAATCGCTGGGTTTCTGCGTGGCGCCGGTTTGTCTTCTGTCGATGAGGCCGAGATCAGGACCGATCCGAAGAAGGGTGACTTTCTCGTCGCGGTCATTGAGAAGCCAGGCAGGGCAGCTGAAGAGATTATTGCCGAGTGCCTGCCGCCGATCATCCGCAATTTTTCCTGGCCCAAATCCATGCGCTGGGGAGCGGCCTCGCGTGAACCCGGTTCGCTCAGATGGGTGCGTCCGCTGCAATCGATCCTGTGCACTTTTGGACCGGAGACCGAGGATCCCGAGATCATTTCTTTCGAGGTCGATGGACTTGCTTCGGGAAATGTTACCCATGGCCATCGCTTCCTTTCGCCGGGTGAAATTTCCGTACGGCGATTTGATGATTATGTCTCGAGCCTCGAAAAGGCAAATGTCGTGCTCGACGCGGAACGGCGCCAGGAAATGATTTCAACGGATGCAAAAAATCTTGCCTTCGCGCGCGGGCTCGAACTGGTCGAGGATGCCGGCCTGCTCGCCGAGACGGCAAATCTGGTCGAATGGCCGGTGCCCTTGATCGGAGATTTCGACGAGAATTTTCTGGCCATTCCGGACGAGGTGACAAGGCTAACCATCCGCGAAAATCAGAAGTGTTTTGTCCTGCGCAAACAGGGTGGCACCGAGCTCACAAACCAGTTCGTCCTGGTGTCAAATATCGAGGCGACGGATGGTGGTGCCGAGGTCGCGCGCGGTAATGGCAAGGTCGTCAATGCGCGTCTTTCGGACGCAAAATTTTTCTGGGATTCCGACCTGCAAATTGCTCATGCCGAAGGTGGTTTTGACAGCTGGATCGATGGCCTCGACAACGTCACCTTCCATGCCAAATTGGGCTCGCAGGGAGCGCGCGTAAAACGCATCATGGCGCTAGCTGAAAGGCTCGCGCCACTGGTCGGAGCCGACCCCGAAAAAGCCAAACGCGCAGCCCGGCTCGCAAAGGCCGATCTTCAATCTTCCATGGTTTTCGAGTTCCCCGAAGTGCAGGGTCGCATGGGTCGCCGATACGCCGAAGAAGCCGGTGAGGATGCTTCTGTCGCGCTCGCAATCGAGGAACATTACAAACCGCTCGGTCCCTCCGACGACGTGCCGTCCGACCCGGTTTCGATCGCCGTTGCACTCGCCGATAAGCTCGACACATTGGTTGGTTTCTGGGCGATTGACGAGAAACCAACCGGCTCGAAAGATCCCTATGCATTGCGACGCGCAGCGCTGGGTGTGATCCGTTTGGTATTGGAAAACCGGTTGAGATTGTCAGTCAATTCGCTCTACGATTCCGGTCTCCGGCTTTATCAAAATCTCGAGGAGCAGGACACTGCCGCAGGCAACAAAGGAGACCTTCTCTCCTTCTTCCACGACCGCCTCAAAGTGTATCTGCGCGACACTGGCGCACGGCATGATCTGATCGATGCGGTCATCACGGCGGATACTGATGACCTCCTCCTCATCACCCAGAAAGTGCGTGCACTGCAGGATCTTGTGGAATCCGAAGACGGCGAAAACCTGCTGGCAGGTTACAAACGCGCGGCCAATATTCTTGCCGCCGAAGAGAAGAAGGGAACGCAAGTTAAACCTTCAGTTTCACATGAACTACTTGAATCTGATTCAGAACTTGAACTTGAAAATGCATTGAATCAAATCATCGGCAATGCCACGCAAGCTGTTGAAAAAGAAGACTATTCTTCTGCCATGCATGAGCTT
The DNA here is from genome assembly GCA_028289365.1 of Salaquimonas sp. GTDB lineage: Bacteria > Pseudomonadota > Alphaproteobacteria > Rhizobiales > Rhizobiaceae > BOKV01. The sequence goes on from JANQQM010000191.1 coordinate 30,999, forward strand.
GCCAAACTGCGTGCGCCAATTGACGTTTATTTCGAAAACGTATTGGTTAATGTGGAGGATGAAGCGGTGCGTGCAAATCGGCTCGCTCTGTTGGATCGCATTCGACAGGCGACAGCAACAGTTGCTGACTTCTCCAAAATCAGCGGTTAGACTGTTTCGAGAGCTTTCGACGACGTCTGTGACCGGATCGACGCAACAGGAATTTGGCAAGTAAAGAGCGAGGTGCGTCAGCGCGCCCGCACCGGCACCGGCAGCCGCCGGACCGTCGTGACCAAATAGAAGGAGCACCCCATGAAGACCTGGAAACTTTATCTATCAGGCGAGATCCATACCGACTGGCGCGAGGAGATTGAAGCCGGCGCAAGTGCCGCAGGACTGCCGATCGAAACCGCTTCGCCGGTTACCAATCATGAAGCCTCCGATGATTGCGGTGTGGCTATTCTCGGCGCCGAACCAAACAAGTTCTGGCACGACCACAAGGGTGCACAGATGAATGCGATCCGCACCCGAACGCTTATTTCCGAAGCCGATATTGTCGTCGTTCGGTTCGGTGAAAAATACAAGCAGTGGAACGCCGCCTTCGATGCTGGCTATGCTTCAGCACTTGGCAAGCCGCTCATCATTTTGCATGGCCCCGATCATCAACATGCGCTCAAGGAAGTCGATGCCGCGGCACTCGCTGTGTGTGAAGTTCCGGCACAGGTTGTCGATATTTTGCGCTATGTAATTCGCGGCGAACTTGACGGCTACACCGGCAGCAAGGCTGCCGCCGAATAGGTTCAAGATCGGTCTTAAATCGATCGCTAAAAAGAGTGGGAGGCAGGCTTGGATATGCTACCGGAAAAAACGCGCGAACTGCATAATCATCACTTCGATTCCACCGTCTGGAACGACTTCAAATTTCGCGATGATGACATCGTCATTGGCACCTATGCGAAGTCCGGCACGACCTGGGTTCAGCAGATTGTCGGCCAACTTGTTTTCGATGGAAATGAAGATGTGGCGGTCGGCGAAATTTCACCGTGGATCGATTTGCGCGTACCGCCGAAAGAGGAAAAATTCGGCATGATTGAAAGCCAGGATCATCGCCGATTTGTGAAGACGCATCTGCCGCTCGACGCCTTGGTTTTTTCTCCGAAGGCCAAGTACATTTACATTGGCCGTGACGGTCGTGATGTCGTCTGGAGTTTTTACAATCACCATCTCAATGCCAATGATCTTTGGTATGAAATTCTGAATGATTCACCTGGCCGCGTCGGGCCGCCGATCGACAAGCCGAAGGATTCGGTCGTCGAATATTTTCGCGACTGGCTGGAAAACGATGGCTATCCGATTTGGTCCTACTGGGAAAATATCGGCACCTGGTGGCCGGCCCGAAATCTGGATAATGTGCTGTTCCTGCATTACGCAAAACTGAAGGAAGACATGCCCGGCGAGATTCGGCGTGTCGCCGATTTTCTTGAAATTGATGTCTCGCCCGATCGCTGGCCAGCGATTCTGGAACACTGCAGTTTCGACTATATGAAGGCCAATGCCGAACAGGCTACCCCGCTCGGTGGTGCGGTTTGGGAAGGCGGCGCAAAGACATTCGTGCACAAGGGCAAGAACGGGCGATGGCAAAATGAACTGCCGGCTGAATTGAGTGATGTTTACGAAAAAATGGCGGTTGAAAAACTGGGCGCCGAATGTGCCGACTGGCTCAAGACCGGAAAGCTCTGACCGGCACTGATCGTTTCAATCCTTCAGACGAATCTCATTTGCCATTGCGGCCAACGGCGCGCCAACCGATATCTCGGCGGCAAAAGCCGCCCGGCCAGTCGATCTGGTCAACGGCATGATAGGTGTTTTCTTGTGCCTGCGCGATCGTGTCGCCCATGGCTGTAACGTTCAGGACCCTGCCGCCATTGGCAACCAGCGCGCCATCCTTGTGGGACGTTCCGGCATGGAACACAACGGCGCCGGTGGCTTCGGCTAGCTCGATACCGCCGATTGAGCTACCCTTTTCGTAGGGACCCGGATAGCCCTTCGTCGCCATGACCACGGACATCGCCGCCTGGTCGGACCACTGTGCTTCCACCGAAAGCAGATCACCTTCCAGCGCAGCGATCATAAGTTCGACGATATCCGATTGCAGGCGAAGCATCAGCGGTTGGCACTCCGGATCACCAAACCGGACATTGTACTCGATCAGTTCCGGCCCATCCTTGGTCATCATCAATCCGGCATAAAGAATGCCATGGAACGGTGTGCCGCGCGCATGCATCCCGGCAAGTGTCGGAACGATTATATTTGCCATGACGTCATCGATCGCTTCCTGATCCAGAACCGGAGCTGGTGTATAGGCCCCCATCCCACCCGTATTGGGGCCGGTATCGCCGTCAAATGCGCGTTTGTGATCCTGGGCCGTTCCCAGCAGCATGGCGCTCTGCCCATCGCACAGGGCAAACAAGCTGGCTTCCTCGCCTTCGAGAAATTCCTCGATCACCACTTCGGTACCAGCCTCGCCAAATGCGCCTTCGAAACAATCATCAATTGCGTCAAAGGCTTCCTCATTCGTCATGGCGACGGTCACGCCCTTGCCTGCGGCCAATCCGTCGGCCTTGATAACGATCGGCGCGCCATATTCACGGACATGAAGCTTCGCCTTTGGCGCATTGTTGAACCGCGCGAATCCGGCGGTCGGGATATTGAACTCCGCACACAATTCCTTGGTAAACGCCTTGGAGCCTTCAAGCTGAGCTGCTGCCGCTGAAGGCCCGAAGGTCCGGATACCTTCTGCTTCCAGATCATCGACAATACCGGCAACAAGGGGTGCCTCCGGCCCGACCACAACCAGCTCCACGGCC
>JANQQM010000195.1 GCA_028289365.1 Salaquimonas sp.
GAACTGGTTACCACGCTTCCATTTGCATAGCTGACGCGGATCCGTGGGTGAAAAAGATGCAGAACCCATCGGCCCAGCATAAAAAGCAACGTCACGATCAAAATAGCCAAAACGACGTATTGGGAGACCGTTTCGATGGGTCTCATGTTCTGGATGATGAACAGATTTTCGCTTCTTACGGCATCAAGTGCGGCCTTTGCCTCAGGACTATCGAGCGCAAGGGCAGCCTGCACATCCAGCATCCGTCTTGCAGCTGCAATCCAGCCGGTAAGCGCCAGGATCGGCAAAATCAGTGCAATTGCGGCAAAAACCGGCAGCCAGGTCGGATACCAAGACCGAATGCGAAGCCAGAAATGGATGCCCACGCAGCCATGTATCCAGACGACCAGAAGCAGAATTGATTGCTGGACCGCCGCGCCAGGCCAAAGCAGGCTCAACTCATGGGCATAATCGACTCGGATACCAAGTAATTGCTGCGGTGCGCGGGTAAACGCAATGTGACTGACCAGAAGCCAGGGGATCGCCAGTCCGAACAAGATTTGTGCCCACTCCCAGACTGGCAGTTTCCAGGTTCGCAACATGGCCAGTTTGTATAATCCAAGCAGGCCGTGGATCAGCAAGGCGCCATACAAAATAATCTGAACGATGATGGTATTGGTGAAGAATTCCTGCACGTCCAGAAAGTCTTCCATGGCCGCCAGGGAAATATGGCCGAGGCTGTGATTGATGTAGTGCACCAAAACGAAGACAAACAGAATTAGGCCGGTATATAGCCTTACACGCTGGACAATCGTGCCTTTTCCAGCAGTTCCGGCAGTAGCCTGTTGCGGGTTTGCCATGCGAATCCTCTAAAGTTAATTTTCGAAACTATGCGGATTTTCGCAAAAATGCACCTAACCACCTATCACATACAGTTTTGCAAACTTTATTTCCCGTATCGAAGGTATGGCGTTCATCAAAAAGATGTTTTGTTTCGACTGGGCATTGAACTTGGTGATTGCTGGCTCCACATCACAGGCTACAGGTCTGTTTGATTTATATATTTGGATTCCTATATGCCGCATTCCGCACTAATTCGTCCAATCCGCGACTGGTTGATGGATCAATCGCTGGGTGAACCCGACATTGTTGGTCTTTTTGATGAGCTTTGCACCCGTCTTACTGCAATCGGTGTGCCGGTTACGCGCGGCCGATTGATCTGGCAGACGCTACATCCGCTGTTCAAATCCGAAAGGGTGATTTGGGATTGCGGCAAAGAATCTTCGCTTGACCAGTTTCCCCACCAGGATGGAGAAACAAAGGAATGGACTGACAGTCCGTTGCGATATGTGATTGAGAACAATCTCAAATTGTTCAGGCGCAGGCTTACCGGGCCGGACGCAATGGTCGATTTTCCGATGCTTGAAGAGCTTCGGGATGACGGTTTTACCGATTACCTTGTCATGGTGACTTCCATGCAGACGGTGGACATCAAAAGTGATATTGCGACCGCCAAACCGCGCGGCATTCTGGTTTCCTGGGCAACGAACCGGGAACACGGATTTTCCGACGATGATCTGAATGCCCTGCAATCGATCCAACGGGTACTTGCGGTTCTTTGCAAATCCGTCATCCAATCCCGGATATCAGAAAACATCGCCACGACTTATCTTGGCCTGAGGGCCGGGCGGAATGTGCTCGATGGTCAAATCCGCCGCGGCGACGGGCAGGAAACGAATGCAGTCGTCTGGTATTCGGATTTGCGAAATTCTACCATGTTTGCGGAGACGCTTGAGGCGGCGGATTATTTCTCCATGCTAAATGCCTATTTCGAGGTGACAGCGGGTTCGCTGGTCGAGCATGGCGGCGAAGTGCTCGATTTTATCGGTGATGCTGTCCTGGGAATCTTCCCCTATGAGGATGAAAAAGAGTTGGAGGATGCCTCAGCACGGGCGACTGCTGCATTGGATAACACGCTGTCATTGGGCCGTGAAAACAATACCGAGCGTGAAAAGCAGGGGCTCGACCGGTATAATTTTGGTGTGGGGCTGAATGTCGGTGCTTTGAAATTCGGTAACATCGGAATTCCGCAGCGGCTTTCATTTTCCGTGATCGGATCGACGGTAAATGAAGTCGCCAGAATTGAAGAAATGACGAAGTTATTGCAGCAACCCGTTTTGTCAGGCGGCAGGCTGGCGCAATTACAACCGGAACGCTGGAAATCAGTTGGTGAACACAAGCTCGATGGTGTTCTTGATCCAGTGGAGTTGTACGCCTTCAAGCAGGCGAGCTGAATTCCGGCGCACCGGCGATCGGCATTGACCTTCCAGTGACTGGAAGCCCTATATGCATGGTGACAATTCACTATGCGGATCAGCCGAATGGCAAAACAATCTTCCTGCAGTTCCTGCGCAGATGATGCTGTAGCAGTTGAAAAACCGGTATTGAAAGGCGAGTCCGATGGTCTCTCCATTGATCCCGTATGCGGTATGTCGGTCGATCCTAATGCCAGCAAACCATCCTTCGCCTATCACGACACGACCTACCATTTTTGCTCCGATAGCTGTCATGAGAAGTTCGAGGCCGATCCCTATTTCTACCTGTCGGGCAACAATAGACGGGTTGTCGCGAAGGTGGCCGAGGGCGTCACCTATATCTGCCCGATGGATCCGGAAGTCCTGGAAGACAAGCCGGGGCCATGCCCGATATGCGGTATGGCGCTTGAGGCTTCGGGCGGGACCGGTGATGAGCCAAATCATGAACTGATCGACTTTACCCGCAGGCTCTGGGTCAGTGCCGGAGCGGCGATCCCGTTGCTGTTGCTGACGATGGGGCCGATGGTGGGACTTCCCATTCGTGACTGGCTGGGAGAAACGCTGTCCGTCTATATCGAATTCGTGCTGGCGACACCGGTCGTCATCTGGGCGGCGCGACCGTTCTTCCATCGCGGCTGGACATCGGTGAAGACGCGTAATCTGAATATGTGGACCCTGATCATGCTGGGAGTCGGGGCTGCGTATCTGTACAGTGTCGTTGCGACATTCCTTGGCGGATATTTTCCCGACAGTTTCCAGACAGCTAGCGGGCATGTGCCAGTTTATTTCGAAGCGGCGGTCGTTATCGTGGCGCTGATCTTTGTTGGCCAGGTTCTGGAATTGCGGGCCCGCGAGAAGACCGGCGATGCAATTCGGTCGCTGCTTGACCTGTCGCCCAAGACGGCCCGGCGGATCACGCCCGACGGTGACGAATATGACGCGCCGCTGGAGAACATCATTGTCGGCGACATGATGCGGGTACGACCGGGCGAACGCATTCCGGTCGACGGTGTGGTCGTGGAGGGCTCAACGTCCGTTGATGAGAGCATGTTGACGGGCGAGCCGCTGCCAATTGAAAAAAGCGTCGATGAGGACGTTACCGGCGGGACGATCAACAAGAACGGGTCGATCATCATCCGGGCACAGAAGGTCGGTGACGAAACCTTGCTGGCGCAAATCATCGAGATGGTATCCTCCGCGCAACGCTCGCGCGCGCCCTTGCAGAGCATGGCCGACAAGGTCGCCTCGTATTTTGTTCCGGCGGTGGTAGCTGTTGCCGTGATTGCGTTTGTGACCTGGCTGATATTCGGGCCGGAACCGGCCTTTGTGTTTGCCATTATCTCCGCAGTGTCAGTGCTCATCATTGCATGCCCCTGCGCGCTAGGGTTGGCAACCCCGATCTCCATCATGACGGCGACCGGCAGGGGTGCCCAGGCAGGGATACTGATCAAAAATGCAGCGGCGCTGGAGCGATTGGCTGCCGTCGACACGCTGGTTGTCGACAAGACCGGGACGCTGACCGAAGGCAAGCCGGTTCTGACCGATGTCGTCAAACTGGCCGATATCGCGGAGGAAGAAATCCTGTCCTTTGCTGGTGGATTGGAACAAGGTTCCGAACATCCGCTGGGTGAAGCGATCGTGGATGGGGTCCGTCAACGCGGTATCAAGATCGGGAAAATCTCGTCTTTCGAAGCGGTGACCGGCAAAGGTGTGCGTGGAAAAATTGGCACCAAGGAAATTGCGCTCGGAAACAAGGCGATGATGCAGACATACGGCATTGAAGTCGGTTCGGCAGAAGATGAGGCTGCCAAGCTGAGAAAATTCGGCAAGACTGCAATGTTTGTTGCGGTGAATAGTAAGGTAGTCGGGCTGGTGGCGGTTTCAGATCCGATAAAGCAGGGTGCAAGTTCGGCGATCCAAGCGCTTCATGGATCGGGAATAACCGTGATCATGGCGACCGGCGACAATGTCCAGACTGCAGAAGCGGTCGCCGGCGAACTGGGCATTGATGAAGTCCGGGCCGGCATTCTGCCGGAGGGCAAAAAGCAGTTGATTGACGAGTTGAAGCAAACAGGTCGTGTGGTTGCTATGGCAGGGGATGGTGTCAATGATGCGCCTGCGCTCGCTTCTGCAGATGTCGGAATTGCCATGGGCACCGGTGCTGATGTTGCACTCGAAAGTGCCGGGATCACGCTGTTGAGGGGTGATCTTGCCGGTATTGCCCGTGCCCGAACGCTGTCCCATGCCACTGTCGCCAACATCAAGCAAAACCTGTTCTTTGCGTTTGTCTATAATGCCGCCGGGATCCCGATTGCCGCCGGCCTGCTCTATCCGTTTACGGGATCACTGCTTTCGCCGATGATCGCCGCAGGTGCGATGAGCCTGTCTTCAGTATCGGTTATTTCGAATGCTCTGAGATTACGCGGCGTGAATCTGGACTGAATATCGTATGGCAATCCTGGTTGGGTAAACCTAGTGTTTCAACATCCAGGTCTTGGCAGTGGTGTATCCATTATTTATCAGGAAAGTTTTCTTGGATCTCCAGTTGTCGGGGCAAACCACAAGTGCGGCCCTGACGCCTCTTTGCTCAAATGCACCTTCTGCAGCCTTTAGCAACTCGGTGGCCCCTGAACCTTCGTTCATGAGGCGTGATCTGTCTCCAAAATCTCGATGATAAAAATCGTCTATGGCGCCAATCCCCGAAGGATCATGGGTCATCGGCATCTGTACTGCTGTTACCGGCTGAGCGATTGCGTAACCGTCAATCACTTCATTGTTCCTTGCCACCAGCATTGTCCGATCTTCCAGCGTAAGGCTGATGCGCATCCATTTCTCAAATATGCTGTCGGCGTCAGGGTGGATGTTCCAAAACACTGGATTAGCTTCAGACAGGTTTTGTCGGTGTTCGGTACTCCTGGCTATGATTCCCGCAATGTCATCATCTGCTGCAACGTCCATCGGAGACAATATCTCGTTGTTTTGAAAGCCGTCCTTCGACATGAATAGTGTCACTGGCGCGTAGCCATTTTCTTCCAGCACCTGCCTCCAGGGTGACCCGGCGCAGCAAGAAGAGATAAAGGCCCCACATCCTGCCTCGCGGAGTGCTCCTTGAGTTGATTCCAATAAACTTTGGATCGTTCCTGCGGGCGCGTCAGCTACCGCATAGCACTCGTCCAGCATCAATCCAGGCGCTGTTTCGACTTGATAGATTGGCGGGACCGGAACGATGATCGCACGTGTTATGCCGACAGGCCTGCCATCATCTTTGGCGAGTAACCAATATTCCCGGATACGCGGGTTATTGTCTTCCAACACAAGGCGTAAATTGGTTTCGATTCTGCTTCTTGTATTTTCATCATATGCCCAAAGTACGGGGTTGGTTGAATGCCGCAGCTTCGCGTCAGCATCCAACAACTGAAGCATTTCTGGCAGATCATCAATGGTGCATGCATCAATGGATAAGGACATGGCTTGTACAGCGGTTACCTTGTGAGTCTTCGACGCCAGCACACATGCAACATCTTTTTATTGCGAACACAATATTCAGTTGGGTGCAAAAAAGGCCGATTCTGCTTGAAGTTCCAGTAACTGGAGCCATTTAGGGTTCATGGAGAATGAATCGGATGACGAGAAAGGTAAGGATGTGGGTCAGCAAATTGGCGCGCGCTTCGAAGGCGCAGCAGAAGTTTCATCTCTTGAGGAATTTCTCGAACGTGCCCGCAAACTGGGGTTCTCCAAGGAAGAAATAAAGAAGATACGCGAGACCTATGCTCGTGAAATCAAGGAAAACTGGTAATGAATATTGGTCAAGCGGCTTCGCTATCGCAATTGCCGCCCAAGACAATCCGCTATTATGAAGAGATTGAGCTTATCAATCCGGCAAGAGCGGAAAATGGATATCGCGACTACAGCGATGGCGATGTCCATCGGCTTAGGTTCCTGCAGCGGGCGAGGGGGCTTGGCTTTTCAATTACAGAATGCCGATTGCTCCTGTCTCTATATGAAGACAAAAACCGCGCCAGCCATGATGTAAAAGCCATGGCGCTGGACAAGATTTCGGAGATTGACCGGAAAATCAATGAACTCAATTCGTTGAAGGAAACACTCACCACGCTTGCAGAACATTGCAATGGTGACAACAAGCCCGACTGTCCGATCATAGAAGACCTGGCGCGCGGCTCATAGGAACCGCGCGGTCAATTCTCAATTACTATTTTTCCAGCGCACCGCCGGCTTTTTCCCAATCGCCAATTCCGCCGACATTCACCACTGAAGTGAAGCCCATATCCTTTAAGGTCTTGCCTGCGAGGGCAGCCTGACCGCCGGCGCCGCAAACGAGAACCAGATCGGCATCCTTCTTCATCGCCGGATTATGGAATGGGGTAGCATCATCGGCGGCGAATTCGATAAAGCCGCGTGAAATGCGGAGCGCGCCGGGAATTGTTCCCGTCTTTTCAATGTCGCCGGAATCGCGAACGTCGATAAAGACCACGCCGCCGGCCCCATGTTTGGCGATACCCTCTTCGGAAGAGATACGCGGTACAACTTCATTAGCCTCGTCCAAATAATCCTTGGCAGTTTTCATCGATCTGATCCTCATCAATTAATGCAGGGGTGTGACTGGATATAGTATGAGCATGCGCTTCGGCAATACGCAAACGCCATTGCTGAATTCGAATGCAGGATGTTTGCATCAATCTATGCCCTGAATGCAGCCTACCGAACTTACTGGACATGGGGTCCGAATGCATTATGTCTAGGCTTAAATGACAGTAATCCGGGTGATTGAAATTGGAAGCAGACAGGCAGGCTGTTCTTGAACAACTGAAGAAAGTCAAAGGTCCAGATCTGGACGGCAATCTAGTCGATCTGGGATTGGTCTCGGAAATATTCGTCGCGGATTCGAAAGTCTATTTTTCGATTACCGTCCCGGCCGAACGCGCGCAGGAACTCGAACCGCTGCGGGAGGCAGCCGAGAGGGCGGTCAGCGAAATCC
>JANQQM010000196.1 GCA_028289365.1 Salaquimonas sp.
TGTCGACCAACGTTAATCCGGAACCTTCTCATCACCTATCGAGAATAGGCTATTTCACTTCCACCTGATAGCGGATTGATTGTCGGCGGACAATCATCAGTGCCGAAAATTACGCGATCTTTTCTTTCTCTTTGCCTTGCCCATCTGTCGCTGCTTGTCTTTTACCCAAGAAATTGGTGCCGCCTTTGAAAAGCAAAAACCGATTGAGGTAACCTTGGAACTCGTCACCTGAATTGCTGCTTTGCTGAACCTGGCGAAAGAAATCAACCCCGGTCCGGAAACCAAATTCATGTGCTGGCAGCCAGGTCATTTGGATAAAGGAGCGGATCTGAATAATCTGGTTTTAGCGCCGTGTTACCCAATAAATCGACACATCCTGATATAAAAACATTGAAAAATTGAGCTTATCGAGACAATTATTGTCAAAAAAGTATAAGTGATAGGTATTAAAGTACTGGCTCACTCTCCCTGTTTGAGTGGACCATTGAGTATTAAACGGCTGAAAAGAATAATACTCAAGGGAGGATATTATGAAGGGAATTCGCAATTCCTTAGTCGGTTTGGCGTTGAGTGCAACGGGTGCATTTGCCGCTAATGCCGCAGATCTGACGATCGCGACCGTCAATAACGGTCATATGATCGAAATGCAAAAACTCACCCCGGAATTCGAAAAAGCACATCCCGGAATCAAGCTCAAATGGGTGGTTCTTGAGGAAGGTATTCTTCGTCAACGCGTGACGACGGATATTTCCACCAAGGGTGGCCAGTTCGATGTCATGACCATCGGCATGTATGAAGCACCGATCTGGGGCAAGAATAAGTGGCTGGTGCCGCTGGAATTCAGCGCAGGTTATGATGTTGACGATATTCTGCCGGCGATGCGCGGTGGTTTGAGCCATGACGGCAAACTGTTTGCCGCACCGTTTTACGGTGAAAGCTCGATGATCATGTACCGCAAGGATTTGGTCGAAGCTGCGGGCATGAAAATTGAAGACAATCCGACATGGGGTCATATCCGTAAAGTCGCCGCAGCCCTGCACAAACCCGACCAGGGCGTTTTCGGAATTTGTCTGCGCGGAAAACCAGGTTGGGGCGACAATATGGCCTTCATTACCACCATGGCCAACAGTTTTGGCGCCCAGTGGTTCAACATGGATTGGAAACCTGCCCTTGACAGTCAGGCCTGGAAAGATGCCGTCACGTTTTATGTTGACCTGCTGACCAAGTACGGACCTCCGGGTTCCGAAGGTAATTCGTTTAACGAGATTCTCGCGCTTATCAACGAAGGAAAGTGCGGGATGTGGATCGACGCAACAATCGCGGCATCATTTGTAACGGATCCGAAACAGTCCAAAGTTGCCGACAAAATGGCCTTTGCACAATCGCCTTACAAGGCAACAAAGAAGGGCGCCAATTGGCTCTGGGCATGGGCTCTCGCCATCCCGGCTGGTACCAAGCAGGCCGATAACGCCAAGAAATTTATCGAATGGGCGACGTCGAAAAAATATATCGAACTCGTTGCTTCCAAGAATGGTTGGGGCAGCGTGCCGACGGGAACGCGTAAATCGACTTACGACAATCCCAAGTTCCAGGAAGCGGCCACATTTGACGAAGCCGAATTGAAGGCCATACTTTCTGCGAACCCAAGCGACTCGACAATGAACAAATCGCCCTATGTTGGCGTTCAGTTCGCGGCCATTCCCGAGTTTCAGGCTATCGGTATCGCTGTTGGGCAACAAATGACGGCGGCTCTTGCCGGAAAAGTATCCGTTGAGCAGGCGCTTGCCAACGCTCAAAAAGCGGCTGACCGCGAAATGAGAAAAGCCGGATACTACTAGAAACTCCCGATAGTCGCTGCCGACCAGGCCGCGACTCCCTGTACAGGATTTCGATGTCGATCACTCATCGAAATCCTGTCTAACCGGAGCGTATCATGAGTTCCACCCTTACGAGATGGCTGCAGGCCCCCAGTGTAATTGTATTGCTGCTCTGGATGATTGTGCCGCTGTCCATGACGCTCTACTTCTCTACGATCCGATACCAG
>JANQQM010000199.1 GCA_028289365.1 Salaquimonas sp.
ATGCTTCCAGCACCTGAATATGCGCTATTCCGCGGGCACCCCCACCACCCAATGCAAGCGCGACCTCTTTCAAGCTTACCTCCGTTCAACACGTGACGACTTCCCTTAGATAGGAAGATTTATCACGTGGCCGAAGGTCCCACCATAACGATTGTCGGTTTTTCCGACAGCAACCGCTTCGCGATCGCTTTTACATCATCCAGTGTCACCGAGTTGATGTACTCTTCCCTGCGGTCGATGTAATCACGGCCGAGGTCTTCCTCCTGCAAGGCAACAAGGACACGGGCAATTTTTGATGTCGTGTCGAGATTGTTGATGGCATAGGATCCAATCACATATTTCTTGGCGCTTTCGAGCTCTTCTGGCGTTGGCCCTTCGGTTGCCATCCGCTCGATTTCGGAACGCATTATCGACAGAGTTTCGCCTGCCCTTTCGGCTTTTGTCTTGGAGCCCAGTGAAAGAAACGATGCATTGTCATAATTGGTCAGGCTTGAATAGACGGAATAGGCAAGGCCGCGTTTCTCGCGGATCTCATCATAGAGACGCGAGGAGAAAGTTCCGCCGCCGAGAATATGGTTCATCAGATAGGCCGCAAAAAACTCCGGATCCTTCCTTGGAACGCCCGGCAATGCCAGCGTGATTGTCGATTGGGGAAGATTTTCATCGATCCGGATATCTTCACCAAATTTCACATCAACCCTGTCGACCGCCTTCAGATCCGCAGTTTCCGGCAGGACCCCGAAGATCTTCTCCAGCATCTCGGTAGTTTCTTCGGCATTAACGGCGCCAACCACGGCCACCGTCAGATTGTCCTTTGCGAAGAGCCGTTTGAAATGGGCAACCAGATCATCCCGCGAAATTGCCGAAAGGCCTTCGATTGTTCCTCTGGATGAGCGGGCATAAGGATGTTCGCCAAACAAGCTCAAACGCAATGCCTCGCCGGCCTTGGTGGACGGATTGTTCTCGCGGCGCACGATCCGAGCCTTTAATGCCTCGCGCATTCTGCTGATTGAGTCTTCCTCGAAATGCAGATCGGTAAGCGAAAGGCGCATCATGTCGACTGCATTGTCGAGATCGGATTTCAGGGTTCTCAGGGAAACGCGGAAGCTATCCCTGGAATCATTGTATCTCAGCGATACACCAAGCTTTTCCAGACGGGCCTGGAAATCCTTGGAATCGTATGGTCCGGCCCCTTCGTCAAAGAGCGTGGAAAGCAGGCTTGCCATCCCTTCCTTGCCTTGCGGATCCTGGGTGGCTCCACCGCGGAACGAGGCTGAAATCGTCACGATCGGGACCGTGTAGTCTTCGACCAGCCAGGCTTCGACGCCACCCTCTGCCTCGACTTCCTGGATCGTTATGGCCCGAGCATTCGTTGCAGCAATGAAATTTGACGCAACGGCGAAAATCACGGCGCAGGCAAACGAGGTAAGCGCGGTCGGGGAATATGCTCTTCTTGATGCAAATTCAGCAATCATAGCGTTGCCTCCGGCAATAGATATCCTGTGGTAGCACGTTTCGGATCCAGATATTTCTTCGCAGCCTTGTTTACGTCTTCAACCGTAACGGACATCATTCTGTCCGGCCATTCGACGACATCCTTGACGGTACCTCCGGTAGTCAGCACCGTACCAAATAGCCGGGCCATCGAAGATTGGCTGTCGCTCGAGAACATCATGGATTTGATCAACGAATCGCGTGCCGTATCAAGTTCTTCCTGCGTAACGCCGTTTTGGCGCAGGTCTTCGATAATGCCATCAAGATTGGCCTCAGCCTTTGCCAGCTCGACATTGGGTAGCGGGGTCAGATAGATCGACAGTTCAGCATTGTCGTACAGACCACCCCAATAGGAAGAACCTGCACTGGAGGCGATTGTCTGATCGACCATCAGCGCGCGTTTTATCCGGCTGGTGGATGCGCCCCCAAGAATGGTCGACAGGATGTCGAGTGCCTCTGCCTCGCGCGGTTCGGCAATACGATACGAGGGGGCGAGATAGATGCGCCGCATGGACGGTATGGTTACTCGCGCATCACGATAGCTTACCTTGCGGCTGACAACTGAATCAGGTTCGCTCGGGCGAACTCGCTGGCCCGGTTCAGCGCGGCGTTCGACCATGCCATAGGTCTTGCGCGCCAGTTCCAGCACTTCTTCCGGCTCGATGTCACCGGCGACAATAAGGATGGCATTGTTAGGCGTATAATGGGTATCGTAGAAATCAAGCGCATCCTCACGACTCAAGCCCACCATTTCATGTTCCCATCCGATGATCGGAATTCCATAGGGATGGTTCTGATAAACAGCAGCGTTTAGCGCCTCGGACAATATGGATCCTGGATTGGCATCCACCCTTTGGCGGCGCTCTTCAAGAATGACATCCCTTTCGGTTTCGACGTCTGATTCCGTGAGGGTGAGGTTTTGCATCCGGTCAGCCTCATAGCGCATGACCATTTCGAGCGCATCGGGAACAACCTTTTGGAAATATGCCGTGTAGTCTACGCTGGTGAATGCGTTTTCCTGCCCGCCGATTTCAGCAATAGCCTTGGAAAACTCGCCTGGTTCTGCCGTCTTGGTTCCCTTGAACAATAAGTGCTCCACGAAGTGAGCAATGCCGGATTTACCCCAAGGCTCGTCCGCAGATCCCGCCTTGTACCAGACCATATGGGTTACGACCGGTGCACGATGATCCGGTATGACGACGATTTCCAATCCGTTGTCGAGGACAAAATTCGACGGTTCCGCAATCCTCATGGCTTGTTCAGCTCTGGCTATTCCCACGGCCATCAAGGCTGTCAGTCCGGAAATTAGCAGCAGAGCGAAGGTTGCAGGTCTATTCAGCGCAGGTCTCATCAATGATTTTCCCTTTGTCGCATGGAACATATTTGATATTGGGCAATGATATAGGCGCCGAACCACTGCTGACACCTTAATATTTTGTCATATTCACGTGATTGATCGAACCGATGCCCTTCATTCTTCCGAGTTTTGCCGAAAGAAGCCGATTGCCGTATCACCATAGTCGCGCCGATCTTCAAGCAGAAAGCCGTCAATTCCGTCCGGCATGTCTCTGGCGTTTTCTTCCAGAATGAACAGCGCGCCGGTCTCCAACCAGCACCCTTTTAGCAAAGATTGTGCCGCTAGTTCACCCAGACCCCTGGCATAGGGCGGGTCGGCAAATGCGAGGTCGAACTGCGGAATATTACCAACGTCACCGAGCCTGGTGGCGTCCCTGCGAAACAGCCTTGTTGCACCCTGCAAACCCAGCGCCTCCGTATTGGCACGGATAAGTGCGCGTCCCTGGGTAGAATTTTCAACAAACAGCACGAAAGCCGCGCCGCGGGATATCGCCTCCAAACCGAACGCGCCGGTCCCGGCAAACAGGTCTAAAACCCGCGCGTCTTGCAAATCATGCCTGTTGGCGAGCATGTTGAACAGGCTTTCCCGTGTCCGATCGGACGTTGGGCGGATCGCATCCGAGCCTGGGGTGACCAGGCGACGGCCTTTGAACCTACCGCCGACGATCCGCATTTGTCTTGTCATTGGTAAGCCGACGGGCGGGGTTCCTACTACGAGATTGTTTAATTGTCTTATTGGTGGACTTTGTCGAACCGCTCTTGCGCTTTCGAGTATCCAGCCGATCAAGCGATGCAACTGTGTCGCGCTTGCTCTTGTTTTTTGGCTGGGATTTTTCCTGCTGGTCCTTTTGCGCAGGTTTCGTTTTCTTGTTGGTCGCAATCTGGTTGCGGACTGGCGCATCAAAATCGGCACCAGCCGCCTTGATGAGACGTTCTCCCAATTGATCCCGAAGCGTTCTGCCACGAATTTCCCGAACTTCTCCCTCTGCCAATTCCCCCAATTGAAATGGTCCGTAGGAAACCCGGATCAGCCGATTGACCTCAAGCCCCAGTGCACCAAGCACCTTTTTGACCTCGCGGTTCTTGCCCTCGCGCAGGCCGAGTGTCAGCCAGGTATTCGAACCTTGCTGTCGATCAATGACAGCCTCGATTGCCCCATAGAGAATGCCATCGACTGCTATGCCGTCTTTAAGGTTGTCCAATTGCTTTTGGTCAACCCGGCCATGCGCTCGGACACGATATCGCCTGAGCCATCCGGTCTGGGGCAGTTCGAGGACACGTGCCAATCCGCCGTCATTTGTCAGAAGCAGCAGACCTTCGGTTGTAATGTCGAGGCGCCCTACCGTCACTACACGGGGCATGCCTTCCGGCATTTGTTGAAAAATCGTCTTGCGTCCTTCCGGATCCCGATTGGACGTCACCAAGCCCGAAGGTTTGTTGTACAGCCAAAGCCGCGTTCGGTCGGCCTGCGGCAATGGTTTTCCATCCACCTCTATGCGATCATTCGGCCCGACATTCAGTGCCGGCGTCTTCAGTAATTTTCCGTTGACAACGACGCGGCCTTGCTCGATCCATCTTTCCGCATCACGGCGCGAGCACAATCCGGCACGTGCCATGCGCTTGGATATTCGTTCTCCGCCTTCCGATAAAGGTCTGGGTGTTGGGTTGTTCATGATCCACCCCTATCAAAACACGGGGTTGCAGGCGAGCAGAATAACGGGTTTGGTCGGGCAATGTCTAAATTCATGCAGGAAGCTCTCCAAGAAGCCGAACTGGCGGGATCACGCGGCGAAGTCCCGATTGGTGCCGTTATTGTCCATCAAGGAACGATCCTGGCGCGGGCGGGCAACAGAACCCTCGAACTCAATGATCCAACCGCGCATGCAGAAATTCTTGTGATCAGGCAAGCTTGCGAGACTTTGGCAACACAGCGATTACCTGAATGCGACCTGTATGTAACGCTCGAACCCTGCGCCATGTGTTCGGCGGCAATTTCGTTTGCCCGTATCCGAAGACTCTATTTCGGCGCTGAAGACACCAAGGGCGGTGCCGTGGAGAACGGTGTCCGGTTTTTCGCCGATCCCACCTGCCATCACGTGCCGGATGTCTATTCGGGCATGTCTGCAATAGAGTCGGCAAGATTGCTGCAGGCGTTCTTCAGCACCAAGCGTTAGCTGTGGGGATCCAACTCGTTTTATAAAATGCTTGGAAACGGTTAATCCTGGCCGCGATTAATGAGGTCCTGCATCTCGGCAGCTTCTTTTTCGTCAGTTATCTTCTTACGCGCCAGTTTCTCTTCTTCGGAGTAAGCGTCCTCGCCGGAAGGTGCCGATTCAGCCGGCACCCGGTAGGTTTCGGGAGGATCTGTCAGATAACGACGTTTGCCGTCCTGCGCTACGCCAAGCTCGGCCCGACGTCGTAGAACTTCCTGACGTTTCACCTTGTCATTGGCGATATGCGGAAGCAGATATCCGTCACTGTCCGTGACGCCCGGAATAACCTCGCGGGTGGCATCAACTTTCTCGATGTCGATACCTTCCTTCTTGCGCAACCGTTCCTGGACGGAATAGCTGCCGGTTTCGGCATCGGGCTCTTCAGCCTGCGAGCGAATACGCGCTATACGTTCTTCCGGTGTTTCGGGCCATTCCGGATTGGAAGTGGTAACCTCGGAGTCCAGCGGTTCCGGCAAGACAGCCTTGTTTTCGGGAACGACCAGGTCCGGACGCGCGCTATAGTCGATATTCTTCGGCTTGTTCTTCAGGGAAAACATCGAGTAGACGTCGTTAAGGGTCTGCTCTTCCTGGCTTACACCGGTACCGTAAGTCGTGCCGCCGACACAGCCTGCGAGCAAAAACAGGGACGCAACAAAACCGGCGCCTATTGCGGTTTTTCTTGTTGAACCAAAAATGTTGCGAGTATGCATGCCCATCCCAATAATCACGCCTGTTTTTTGAGGATTACCATAACGTATCCGGTTTGATCTTTAAATATGGCGTTATTCCGGCATCGTCCAGATAATCGGCTTAATTTGCCAGTTGTGACAATCTTGCAACTGCAAACTGAAAAAAACGTGCCAAATCAGGGCAATTTGGCTTGATTGGGTCGACTCACTGCATGGAATCAATCTCTCGCATTGCTTCGGCATCGCGCAATGAAAGTTCCGGATATTCAGCGTCGGACCCGACTTCCGGCAATATCCGCCAGGAACGGGCACATTTTTGACCCTCTGCCAAGGCCGGAACAACGGCGACATTTGCAACATCATCCGATGTCCAGGCATCCGGTCCCGCTTCGTCGGATGTCACGGTGATCTGGCTGGTGATGCAGATCTCGGCGAAATCCTGCCCCTCCAATGCCGCCAACAACTCCGGATCGGTCACGTGCACGATAGGCGCTGCCTCAAGCGACGAACGCAAACGCTTTTCACGCCGTTCAACCTCAAGCGCGCCAGTTACAACGCGCCTGATCCTGCGGATCTTGTTCCATTTCCTTGCCAGGTCATCGTTGCGCCAATGGCCGGGTAGCTCAGGAAACTGTTCCAGATGAACTGACGCTGCATCCATTCCGTTACGATCAAGCCATGCTTCCTCCATGGTAAAGGGCAGCATTGGTGCCATCCACCGAACCAGGCAATCAAACAGATGCTGTACCACCTGGAGTGATGCCTTGCGACGGAGGCTGGAGGGCGCATCGCAGTAAAGCGTGTCCTTGCGGATATCGAAGTAGAAAGCCGACAACTCCACGGTCATGAAATTGAACAGCTGGGAAAAGATGCGCTTGAAATCAAAGGCTTCGTAACTCTCATTTACGATCGCATCGAGTTCGCTGAGCCGATGCAGCATGAGCCGCTCCAGTTCCGGCATATCCTCGAATGCGACTTCCTCACCCTCATAATGGCTGAGGGTACCCAGCATCCAGCGCAGGGTATTGCGAAGCTTGCGATAGGCATCGACTGAGGTTTTGATGATCTCGTCACCGATGCGCTGATCCTCGGCATAATCGACGGAAGCAACCCAGAGCCGCAAAATGTCAGCGCCGTATTTCTTGATCACATCCTGAGGCGCCACCTGGTTGTTCAGCGACTTGGACATCTTTCGGCCGTCCTCTGCCATGGTGAAGCCATGGGTCAATACGGCGTCATAGGGTGCACGGCC
>JANQQM010000208.1 GCA_028289365.1 Salaquimonas sp.
ACCCGCGCTGCCGACGAGGCAAATCGTTCCAAGACCCGCTTCCTGGCCTCAGCCGGGCATGACATCATGCAGCCGCTCAATGCTGCACGACTTTATTCTTCCGCATTGATGGAACGCATGGAAGATGCACCTGATTCCAAGCTGGCCGGAAACATCTGCAAATCGCTGGAATCGGTCGAAGACATTCTCGGGGCGGTCCTGGCGATCTCGAGGCTCGATACAGGCCGGCAGGAAATCAAGATGCAGTCTTGCCCGGTACAGTCCCTGATCGATCAAATGGAAGTGGAGTTTGCGCCATTCGCGCATGAACGCGGAATCGAGCTTCGGTTCGTAAAAAGCTCGGCCTGGATACAAACCGATCCCGGACTGCTCAGGCGGCTGCTGCAAAATCTGGTTTCCAATGCGATCAAATATACTGTCGAGGGCAAGGTGCTTGTCGGTTGCCGCCGTACCGGAGAAAACATCCGAATTGAGGTTATCGATACAGGGATCGGTATAGATGAGGCTGACAGGGAAAAAATCTTCACCGAGTTCGGCAGATTGGAAAGCGGGATCAAACACGCTTCGGGTCTTGGTCTCGGACTATCGATTGTCGAGCGAATAGCCAAGCTTCTTGGACATGAAGTGCAAGTCCAGTCAACGCCCAATCGCGGGACTCGGATAACGGTCACTGTAAAGCGTACACACGCGCTTGCCGTCGAATCCATTGAGACGAAGTTGGCCGCAAAGCATCCAAGCCAGCGCCTCGCCGGGCTCACCGTATTGAGCATCGACAATGATCCCACAATCCTGGATGGAATGCGATTGCTCCTGACCCAATGGGGTTGTGAGGTCTATACTGCTGCAGACAGTGCCGAGGCTTGCGAGGCAGTAGTCAATTCCGGTCGGTTGCCCGACATCGTTCTGGCCGACTATCACCTGTCCCACGAAACAGGCATTGAGGCCATCCATGCGCTATGGACTCGCTTTGGAAATGAAATACCAGCCGTGCTTGTAACGGCAGATCGTACACCTTCGCTTAGGGCCCGCGCTGAACGAGAGGGAATCTCGGTGCTTAACAAACCGGTGCGGCCGGCCAGCCTGCGTGCCATCTTGTCGGCCAGCAAGGTCAAGCGGGACGCCGCAGAATAGGCTTTCTTACGTCTGATTATGGGTTCGGTCAGGTATCGCCAATACCCAACTTTCCCAGAACGATGACCGCCTGGGTCCGCGAATCCACCCCTAATTTTGTAAGCACTGCCGATACATGGGCTTTCACAGTCGCCTCGGACACGTTCAATTCATAGGCAATCTGTTTGTTCAGTAAGCCTTCGCCAAGCATGCCCAACACCCGGCTTTGCTGTGGTGTCAGGCTTTGTAGCCGCTGCACCATGTCTGAGAATTCCGTGTCTTCGGCATTGATGTCGATATCGGCGGGAAGCCAGATTTCACCATCAAGTACGGTTTCTATCGCACGGGCAATGGTACCTGCATCGGTCGATTTGGGTATGTAACCCGAAGCTCCGAACTCCAACGATCTCGAAATTGTCTCTGCATCCTCCAGCGCCGACACAATGACGACAGGAAGCGCCGGATAATCGGCTCTGATTCGCATCAGGCCGGAAAATCCCTTGTTTCCGGGCATATTCAAATCCAGCAAGACAAGATCAACATTTGACGTCGACGAGATTACCTCAAGTGCCTCGTCAAAATCTCCCGCCGTTGCAACACTGAACTTGGTAGTCATGCCCTCGATAGCCTGGCTAAGGGCATCTCGGAACAAAGGATGGTCATCGGCTATGATTATGGTTCCTGACGGCAAATGATTCGACCTTTCCGAAACCGTTATTGCTTTCCAGTATGGAAATTATCCGCTTTTGCCAATAAAAAGCAAATACTTGCATCTTGCGGCAATTTTCTTATGCACAAGGTTTCCTGCAACCCATGCAACTCCGTGAAATTTAACGGCTATGCAGATATCATGATAAACGAATTCGGTAATAATCGTGTTCAATGGCAACTGCGTATTGGAGCGCAAAAATGAATTCCTGGCGTTGGCGCACAATTGCTTCAGCAATTGTCGCCGGTGTTATCATCTTGGTGATTTCCTATGCCGTCATTAACCTGGCAGGCAATGACACGGGCTCGGTTACAGATTGGCGACTATTGGACATCCCGATTGGAACCATCCTGCAAATCTTCATTTTTCCGTTCATCGTGATAGCAGTGGTGTTCGTGCATTGTCTCCGACAGGAAATTATCGACCGGCGCTATGACGAAAGGCGGCACCGATGAAATTGCCGCCCAATGTCCGTACCAATGCCAGCGCCGATCCGATGATCGCCGGCCGCGGCCAATTCAGCGCAATTTCGCTTGCGAGCATCATTGCGATCGCGATGTTCATGTTCCTGCTCGAGAAGATCGGCGTCCCCAAGAATTACAATGATTTCCTGTTTGCCGTGTTCGTGGCTGGAACGCTTTGCATTATCGGTTTTCGGTCTGCCACGGTTTATTACTCGGATTGGTTCGTCTGCGGCACCCGGGTGGTGGCACCGATTAATGGCATGGCGCTCGCAATCATGGGGATGGCCGGTTGTTTCCTTTTGACATTGCCCGGTCTCTACTTCAGCGAAAGCAGGTTGGCACCCGCAATCCTCGCAGCACCCTTGGCCGGCCTTGCCCTGTCTTCGTTTTTTACAGGACCTTTCATTAGCCAAAGCGGAACCGTTTCCCTCGGCGCCTTTCTGGCCAAACGATACAAATCCCGGGTTTTGACACTGCTGGTTCTTCTAGCGGTCACGGCCTGTTGCTTGCTGTTCCTGTGGTCTCAGTTGAGCATTGTCGCAGCGTTGGGAACTAAATTTGCAGATATAGACAAGAAATACATCCTGTTCACGGTCGCAATTGTCATGGCCATTACCGTTGTACCGGGCGGTCTGTTTGCGGTCCTGCGTGCCAATGTGTTCTGCTACATCCTGGCGGCTGTTGCCATTCTCGGTGCCGTCATCTGGCTTTCCGCAATCACGACCGCAATTCCGTTTCCGCAAATTGGCATGGGATCCGCGGCACTCGATCCTGTCGCGGCCTTGGAATCCCAACTGGACGAAGTCCGGATTCCCAGGATTGGTGCGGGTGTGGAAACCGGCTGGCCGCAAATTACATCGATTTCGCAGGCTGTGCTGATCTTCTTAATCTTGGCGGTTGGATTCATGGCCATGCCGGCGCTGTTATCGGGCTTCCAGCCAATTCCGGGACCTTACACCGCGCGCAAGAGCGCTGGTTGGGCAATCCTGTTCTGCGCAATTGTACTGACTGCCATTCCTGCCATTGCAGCCTTCACCAAGCTTGGAATTTACAGCAGCCTCTTGGGTATCACTGCAGAGGAGGTCGGTGAAGATGCAGGTTGGATATTCTGGTGGAGCGGGCAGACAGCGGTGCTCACACCAGACGAGCCATTGTTCAAGATCTGCGGTAAAGCGGTTCAGTCTATAGTCGAGGTGGTGACCGCTTGCGGTGGAAATCCCGATCACGCTGTTGGTCCTGCCGATATCGGTGTGCATGGCGAATTGCCGCTCTATGCACTGGCGGAAATCATGGCCCTTCCCGAGGCCTTGACCGTTCTGGCTGCGGCGGGTCTGATTGCGGCGTCAATCGCCGTAGCAAACATGTTCGCTTTCACGATCGGGTCTGCGTTGAGCGAAGATGGAAGAGCCTGTTTTACCGTCCGGGCACTGCCAGATACTGCCCGGGTATTTGCTGCTCGGTTGGGTGTGTTGGCCGGAATTGCTGCTGCCGCGGCATTGGCAGAAAATGTGAATGTCAATCCGCTGGAACCGATGCTCTGGGCAATAGCCATCAGCGCAAGCGTGATAGCGCCATGCCTTGTTTTGTCGATCTGGTGGCGGCGAACGACGCTCCTGGCGGCAATTACCGGAATGTTGATACCCGCATGCATATTGATTGCAGCTTTCGCTTCCCGGTTCGAAACCGGGTTCGGTCTACCATGGCTGAAACAGACTTATACTGCGATGGGCTCCTACCTGGCGCCGAACGCGAGTAATCTGCCGGTACCGATTGTCGCGGCAATTATTGCAATGCCCCTCGCCATTTGTTCCATCGTTGCGATTTCGTTCCTGACCAAGCGGCCTGCCACCGGCGTTGGGCGGGCATTGATGCATCATCCCGATCCGCAATGATCGGCTGTTTGGCGGACAATGTGAGAACCTCATGAATCTGTCGGAATCCTATCGCAGCTTCGTCAATACCTGGGAGTGCGACGAAAACAGCCATTGGAATGTCCAGTACTATTTCCGCGCCTTTCAGCAGGCCCGGGAGGTATTTCTCGCTGAATTCTCACCCGGAACAATACGAACCGCGCCGGAACTGTTTCACGTCCGCTACCTGCGCGAACTGCCGGCTGCCCAGTCAGTTCTGGTCAAATCCGGCGTGATAGAAGGTGGCAGTCATGACGGTTGGCTGGTGCATCTGATGGAAAATTCCGAAACCGGCCAATTATCGGCAACCTGCCTCGACAAATTTCGCGCTGACGGTGCATATCCTGGGCGCGTCAATCATACGCAGATTGACAGGGCCATGCCCCGCGGTCTGGCGCATGAACCACCGGTACCGGAGGATCTCGAAGCATTGCTTGCTGGTGGCGATGCAATCGTTTCGCACAAGAGCGTGGTCCGGCCATTTGAGACGAATCACGAAGGTAACATTCTGTTTCATGCGATTGTTTCCAGGTTCACCGACTGCGCCTCCCATGTCTGGAACCATGTGGGTCTGACAACTGATTGGCTTGAGCAAAACAATTGCGGTCGCGTCGCTGTTGAAACGAAGCTGACCAGGATCGAACCAGTTCAGGCCGGCAACGCAGTCCGCATCGTTTCCCGCGTCACCGGGCTAGCTGAAAAGTCCTTTGCAATTATCCATCAGCTTGAAGATTTGCGCAGCGGCAAACCGCTCGCGCTAGGCGAGGTGCGCTGCGTCATCATGGATTTGGATACGCGAAAGGTAATAACCGTACCCGACATCATGTCGCGGTTTGCGTAGCTTGTCAGACAGCAAGCCGATTACTCGGAATTGTACTTTTCCTCGAGATCCTCGCGCAGTTCCTTTACCGATTCGACAAATTTGCGCATTGCCTGCTGGGCAAATTCGAGCGCCTTGTCGAGTTCCTCTTCGGCCTTTTCATCGAATGTAGGCCCATCCTCCGGGTCCAGGAGCCGGTTCTGTTCCTTGGACTGAATGCCGCCGCCCCGGCTGACTTCCGCCAGTTCGGCTTCGACCGCATCAAGCCGCTCCTCGGCAAATTCCAGGCGTTCTTCAAGTGCACCGAGCGTTTCCTCAAACGCTTCCCTTTCGTCGGCTCCCAGGCGGCAGACAAGGCTCCCGGTCACCAGCGTGCAGAAACTGATCGCGCCTGTCTCGCGGCTCATTCGGATGTAACCGTCTTCAAACGGTTTCAATTCGTATCGGGCGCTGGGTTTCGGTTCGGAATTGTCGCTTTGTGCAATGGCGTTGACGCCCCAAAGCATGGGCAGCGATAATGCTGCAATTCCCGCAAGCGCCAATATTCTAACTGTCTTCATAACGATTGCTCCACATCGCATGTCGCCCTGTTGGCGACTATATCAAACTATCAATAGGACCATTATGAGATTTGGGTGGTCCCATCCGTCAAGTTTCCCCTTGAAGGAAGTCGCTACCCATGCCAAGCCGGTGTCATGGACAGCATGATTTACAAAATTGCGACCAGGGACCAGTGGCTTGAGGCCGAACAAAAAGGTGTTTTTGATGGGGCGCCTGTCGACCTTGCCGACGGCTATATTCATCTTTCCAGTGTCGGGCAGGTGCGAAAGACCGCCGAGCTCCACTTCGCAGGCCAGAAGGATTTGTTGCTTATCTCCGTTTCGGTAGAAAAATTGGGCGACAAGCTGAAATGGGAGCCTTCGAGGGGAGGAGATCTGTTCCCGCATCTTTATGGCAAACTTTCGCTTGATGCCGTGACCCATGTCGCAGATCTCGAGCTTGACGAAAATGGTAATCATCTGTTTCCCCCGGAGATACCGGTTTGAGTCTGTTTGGCAATCTGGCTCGATCAGCGCTTTTCACGCTTGATCCCGAAACAGCGCATAATGTTTCGATTAATGCGCTTGCGCTCGGACTTGCGCCCCTTTGCAGAAAGGTGCGCGACCGGCGTCTTGTCTGTGAGGTGGCAGGACTAACCTTTGAAAACCCGGTCGGGATGGCGGCCGGTTATGACAAGAACGGGTCAGTTCCCAATGCCCTGATGGTGCTTGGTTTCGGTTTTTGCGAAATCGGAACGGTCACGCCCTTGGCGCAGGAAGGAAATCCAAAGCCACGAATTTTCAGGCTGGACAAGCATGATGCTGTGATCAACCGGCTCGGCTTCAACAACCACGGACATGACGTGGTCTTCAACCGATTGCAACGGCGGTTTCGCAAGCGCGGAATTATTGGGGTCAACATCGGAGCAAACAAAACCTCCGAAGATTTCATTGGCGATTACGAAACTGGTCTTGAACGGTTCTGGCCGGTGGCAGATTATTTTACCGCCAATATTTCCTCGCCAAATACACCGGGTCTGCGCGATTTGCAGACGGGAGAAGCCTTGAAGAAACTGTTATCGCGTCTCCTTGCAAAGCGCGATGAACTGTCCGCAGAAACGGGCAACAAACGGCCTGTATTCCTGAAGATTGCGCCCGATCTCGATCAACCGCAAATGAAAGAGATTGCCGACGCGATATCTGCTTCGGCGCTGGATGGGTTGATTATTTCCAATACGACAATCTCTCGTTATGGCATCAATGCGCACCATCACAGTTCCGAGGCGGGTGGCTTGTCGGGAAAACCGCTTTTTGAGCGCTCTACGATCATCCTTGCACACATGCGGCAACTGCTTGGCAAGGATCTGCCGATTATCGGAGTTGGCGGAATAGACAGCGTAGAGACGGCCTGGTCGAAACTAGAAGCCGGTGCGGACCTGCTCCAGCTTTATACCGGCATGGTCTATCGCGGGCCATGCATCGCCTCGCAGATAAATCGCGGCCTTTTGCTAAAATTGCAGGCAGAAAAGCTCCATCATATCTCGCAGGTCTCTGGTCGGGCCAGCAAAGACTGGGCCGCACGCCCATTGCCCGGCGGTGAAGGTTGATTTCCTTCAGCCGGTAGCAAAGGTCTGATGCATCTTGGGCGTCAGCCGAAGCCCAAGGGTTAGACCCCGGCTGATGAAGAAGACATGTAAGGCCAGCCACAAGCCGACATTGTCCCAGCCTTGCAGAAGCCCGAACCAGGAAACTAGGTAAATCACAAACGATACGACCATCATGCGGCTCATCTCCCGCGACCACGTCGCGCCGATATAGATGCCGTCTAGCTGGAAAGCCGGGAACCCGGTCACCGGTGTAAGTGCCGCAAAGATGAGGAAAGTTCGCGCGACACTGCGCACCTCCTCATTGGTTGTCATGAGATCAATAAGCCAGCCGCCCGTGACGAAAAAGGCCAGGAAAAGCGCCAGCGCCAGCAATCCGTTCCAAAGAAAGGTG
>JANQQM010000025.1 GCA_028289365.1 Salaquimonas sp.
GGATCGTCGATAGCGGACCTGATTGGTATCATCCGGGCCGGCGCGGGCAAATTCAGCTCGGGCCAAAGCTGGTACTGGCCAATTTCGGCGAACTTCATCCAATGACTTTGGATACGCTTGACGTTTCCGGTCCGGTTTGTGGATTCGAGGTGTGGCTGGATGCCGTACCGCAACCGCGTGCCAAAGCAACGAAAACCAAGCCACCCTTGCAGATTTCGGATCTGCAGGCCGTGCGCCGCGACTTTGCCTTCGTGCTGGATAGCGACTGCGATGCGGCAAAGCTGCTGCGGGCCGCCTCAGGTGCCGACAAGAAACTGATCACCGATGTGTCGGTGTTCGACGTCTTCGAAGGTCCGTCGCTGGGTGAGGGCAAAAAATCAGTTGCAATTGAAGTCACCATGCAGCCATCCGACAAGACCCTGACTGACGCGGAGATAGATGCCGTTGCAGCCAAGATCGTCGAAAATGTTACCAAGACAACCGGTGGTGTGTTGCGGGGTTAGCCGATAAGATTGTCGGCGGATAGTCAAATTGGAGGCGGTTAATGTTCAAGTGGGGCGTATTGTCGACGGCAAAGATTGGCCGCGAGCAGGTTCTGCCTGCAATACAGGATGCAGATAATGGTGTGCTGACTGCGGTCGGCAGCCGCGACCAGTCGAGAGCGCGCGCGCTGGCAGACCGGTTTGGCGCACCGCATGCATTTGGCAGCTATGAGGCGCTATTGGAAAGCGATGATGTGGACGGCGTCTATATCCCGCTGCCAACTTCCCAGCATGCAGAATGGGCAATCAGGGCAGCCGATGCAGGAAAACATGTTCTGGTCGAGAAGCCGCTGACGCTGAATGCCGACGACATTCAGCCGGTCATCGAAGCCCGCGATCGAAATGAGGTTATCGTTTCAGAAGCCTTCATGGTGACCTATCACCCGCAATGGCTGAAAATCCGCGAACTGATCGGTGACGGTGCAATCGGGCGTATCCGCCATGTCCAGGGCGCGTTTTCCTATTACAACCGCGATCCTTCGAACATGCGCAACCAGGTTGATCTAGGCGGCGGCGGTTTGCCGGATATTGGCGTCTACCCGACCGTGACGACCAGGTTTTGCACCGGAATGGAACCGAAAAGAGTTCAGGCGGTGGTTGAACGCGACAAGGAATTCGGGACCGATTGCTATGCCAGTGTCAAGGGCGATTTCGGGGATTTTGAACTGAGTTTTTACTGCTCAATGCAGATGGCGTTGCGACAATCCATGGTCTTCCACGGCGAGACCGGATATATCGAGGTCAATGCGCCATTTAATTCCGGGGATTATGGCGACGAGCAGTTCACGTTATTCAATGCCGATCATTCCTACGCAGAAACGTTCCGCTTTCCGGCTGCGCGCCAATATCGCCGTCAGGTCGAAGCAATCGCGGAAGCTGCCACTGGCGGAAAGGTGGAGATTTTCTCGCTCGAAGATTCAGTTCTGAACCAGAAATTCATCGATGCGATCTTCCGTGCAGGTGAACATGATGGCTGGGAAACCGTCTGAGACGCCAATTCCCGAAAGTGAACTGAGCGAACGGTTTCTGCGCGCCGGCGGTCCCGGCGGCCAGAACGTCAACAAGGTTTCGACCGCGGTACAATTGCGGTTTGACGTCAGAAACTCGCCTTCCCTGACCGCGCGCCAAAAATCACAACTGGAGAAGATCGCGAGCCATCTGATGACCTCAGATGGTGCCTTAATCATTGAGGCTTCGCGTTTCCGTACTCAGGTGCAAAATCGCCAGGATGCCCGCGACCGGTTGATGGAAATGATTGCAGAAGCATCAAAACCGCCGCCAAAAAAGCGAAAAAAGACCAAACCGACCCGCTCATCCGTTGAAAAACGGCTTAGAAAAAAGGCTGGCCGTTCCGCGACCAAGAAGTTGCGCGGGCGGGTTCGTGATGATTGACCGGCTGTTTTTTGTTACGCTGACAGTAAAGTGAGTGGGCTTGATTTGGAAAGTCCGCTTTACAGTTTATATCAGCGGAAACAAATAATGAGGTAGAAATGGTTTTCCGGCCGGCACAAAAGATTCTTCCCAGTGAAATTACGCCCAAAAGCGTCTATTTGAACCGCCGAACCCTGCTGGCTGGCTCCGCCGGTGCTGCTATAGGGTCCATTATGCCCTCCGTTGCGCATTCCGCTGGAGAAAATACCCGTGTATTGCAGAAGCTGGAGACCCGGCCTTCTGAATATTCCAATGAGGATCTGGAGCCGACCGCCAAGGAATATATAACCAGCTACAATAATTTTTACGAGTTTGGCACGGGCAAGGAAGATCCGGCCAGAAACGCCCATACGCTGACGGTCAAACCCTGGTCGATCAAGATTGACGGCCTTGTGAACAAGCCGGGTGAATATGCCTATGAGGACCTCGTTCCCGCCGTTCAGGAAGACCGGATCTACCGGTTTCGATGTGTAGAGGCATGGTCGATGGTGGTACCTTGGGTCGGTTTTCAGCTGTCCGAAATTCTCGATAAAGTGGAACCGCTGGGCAGCGCAAAATATGTCGCCTTCGAAACGCTGGTGCGGCCGGAAGAAATGCCCGGGCAAAGCGGTCTCTTCCAGGCGCTTGAATGGCCGTATGTGGAAGGCCTGCGGCTTGACGAAGCAATGCACCCGCTGACGCTGATGGCGACCGGCCTTTATGGCGAGGAATTGCCCAACCAGAACGGGGCACCGATTCGTCTGGTCGTTCCGTGGAAGTATGGATTCAAGTCGATCAAATCGATTGTGCGCATCACCCTGACCGAACAAGAACCACCCACCAGTTGGAATATTGCTGCTCCGCGTGAATATGGCTTTTATTCCAACGTCAATCCGCGGGTTGACCATCCGCGCTGGAGCCAGGCGAGCGAACGGATCATCGGCGGTGGATTGTTTGCCAAGCGCAAGCCGACATTAAGGTTTAACGGTTATGAAGAGGAAGTCGGCGACCTTTATGCCGGTATGGATTTGACCAAGTTTTACTGATCGCTCTTCAACATGGCCATCATCGATAGCACCAATGCAGCCTTGAAGCGCATTCCGGTATTGCCGCTTTATTTCGTGGCGCTGACACCTGTGGTCTGGCTGTTCTACCGGGCTTTCGACGGCGCACTGGGCGCAGATCCGATGCGCGTTCTCGAGCATGAGTTCGGGCTTTGGTCGCTCCGGTTCATGCTGGCAGCACTCGCAGTGACGCCGTTGCGCAAATATGCCGGGCTGAACCTGATTCGGTTCCGGCGAATGCTGGGGCTGAGTGCGTTTTATTTCGCGATCATTCACCTGAGCGTCTATCTGCTCTTGGACCGGCAACTTTCCTGGGGTGAAATTGGCGCGGACCTTTACAAACGGCCTTATATCATTTTCGGAATGAGCGCCTTCCTGCTTCTCATTCCGCTGGCGCTGACTTCGACCGACCGTGCCGTCCGAAAACTGGGAGCGCTGACATGGCGCAAAATCCACAGGCTTGCCTATCCCGCTGCTGTGCTGATGATCCTGCATTATCTCTGGCTGGTCAAAAGCTGGACGACAGAACCGCTGACCTATGCATTCCTTACGGCGGTAATTCTTGGGCTCCGGCTTTTGGATTTCAAACGCAGGGGAAATTCAGCCAACAAAGAAAAACCGGCCGCCATTGGGCGACCGGAAATGCTTTGAATTTGATTGTTTCAGACCAAGCTGGTGATCAGCGCTCGTTCGGCAGTTTCTCACCCGTATAGCGGGTCTTCAACATACCCATGGTCTTGGTAATAACACGAACCTGCAATTCGGGGTTCTTTTCAATGTCAAAGTGATCAACGCCTATCGGCCTGGCATCGACATTTTTCACCGACGCAGGAGAGCCGGGCTCTTCCTTGACGATGTTGGTTTCCTGGCCGTCCTTCTGATTGGGAATGTAGTAATTGACGACTTCCTTCACATTGGGGCCCACAGTCGTTGTGACGGTCGGATCGAAGGCGACGACATAGGAGACCGGAATTCCGGCATCACCAAGATATTTCGCCATGTAGACAGAAGCATTTCCGCCAAGCGAATGGCCCATGATCACGATCGGATAGGAGACCGCCTTGTTTTTCGAACGCTCGATAATGTCCTTGGCCCAGATTTCCCAAACCTTGTGATTATCCACCTTGCTGTTTACGCCGCGGGCCTTGAACTTGGCATTTATCTCATCCAGCCCGGTCGAAAATACGTTTGCCAAGCCCCTCAGCAAATACACCTCTCCGGTATATTTGTATTGCGACAAATCCTGTCGGGCGAGCCCGGTTGCGGAAGTCGAACTTCCGGATGACGAGCACGCTGCCAACCCTCCTGCAAGGCTGATTGCCACGATTGCTGCGCTTATTCTGGCTATGGTGCTGTTTCGCATGGCCTGGGTTCCCAAATCAGTGTCCCTCAAATGCGGTGGGGGCAAACTACGCTTGCTTGCAGGTTGTGTCAAACTGACACGTGCCACCGGTTGAAAAGTATTACCAAATGGTTAACGGGCAAAGTTTGGCGAGATTATGCATTTGATGGCAATCTCGTGTCAGGCCTGTCGGGAAGGCGCAGGGCCGGATGAAGCTCCAACAACCAGTTCGGTCTCCCACAATTCGCTCTCAGGCCGGCTTTCGCGCGACTTTATATAACTTATCAACAACTCGCCGCAGCGGCGTCCGGCCTTGTTGATCGATGACCGGGTCGAGGTGAAAAACGGAACCTCGCCCGGCTTGTGCAGGAACGACAATTGATCGTCATGCGTGACAATCGAAACATCACTGCCGGCGCGAAGACCGCAATCTGTGAGCGCGCGCAATACACCCATTGCCAGCAGCACACTGGATGTAAGGATGGCTGTCGGCTTTTCATCCATCTCCAGAAGTTGGCGGGTCCGGGAATAACCGCATGGCTCGATCATGTCGTCACAGAACATGATGGACGGGTCGATTTCAATGTCATTGTTTTGTAACGCCTCGGAATAACCAATACGCCTGCGGCTTGCGAAATTCATTTCCTCGAGCCCGTTGAGCAGGGCGATCCTGCGATGACCAAGATCAATTAGAAACTCGGTTGCCCGTTCAAAAGAGCGCTTGTTATCAATGTCCATCCACAAATAGCCATCGGCAGGATTGCCCGCCCGGCCATGAACGAGGAATGGAATTTCCAGCGCCTGCAGCAATCCTATCCTGCTTTCGACTGCCTTTGGCGCATGGACAATCAGGCCGTCGACCTTATTGCTGGCCGCCATGGCACGATAATGCGTCTCTTCCTCAGCTTCGGGAACGACGGAAATTAGCATGTCAAAGCCATATTCGGCATAGACTTCTCCGGCACCGGCGATGAAATCTGAGAAGTACGGCGTCATCATTGAATGGCGAAGCAGAGGCACGACATGGCCGATGGTCCGGGAGCGCCCGGTCGCCAGCAGCTGCGCATGCCGGCTAGGCATATAAGCAAATTCGGTTGCCGCCTGTTGAACCCGGCGGCGGGTTCGCTCACTTACTTCGGGATATCCGTTGAGCGCCCGGCTAACCGTCGTCTGAGACAATCCTAGCTGTTGAGCCAGCTGCTTGAGATTCATAATACCCCGCAATTTCAGACAGATAGATCGATCACCATTTTATTATATACTCAAAGCGCTTTAAATTAGAAGCGATTTTGGTCTACTTCTTTTCAGAATACTCCCATTTTTCCTTGACTTTTTGGCGAATTTGTCAGCATTGTAAAATCCAAAGCGCTTTGAAAATTTGAGTCAGAGTGTTTTTTTGGTAATCCGAATTGCGGGTAGGTCCGGTTTGGTCAATCATCATGGCCAACGGCTTGGTGAGAATATCCGTCTGTTTGCATTCAGGCCGTGCAAGGTACTTGAAACATTATGGGAGGAAATAATGAAACTCAGGCTTCTGGCGGTCGCGGCTGCCACGACGTTCGCCGTCTCTGCAACTCTGGCAACTGCGCAAGATCTCAGATTCCCACCGGGTGAAGATTCAAAGTTCAACTGGGACAGCTTTGAGGAATTCAGCGCAAAACATGACCTGTCCGGCGAGACCATTGATATTTTCGGTCCATGGCGCGGTGACGACCAGCAGCTTGCCGAAGATTTGTTTGCCTATTTTGAGGCGGCAACCGGTGCAGACGTCAATTATTCATCCTCGGAAACCTATGAGCAGCAAATCGTCATCGATACTGAGGCAGGCAGCCCGCCCAATATTGCGATCCTGCCCCAACCCGGCCTGATTGCCGATCTGGTCAAAAAGGGTTTCGTCTCCCCGCTGGGTGAAGAAACCGAACAGTGGCTGCTCGACAACTATGCTGCTGGCAGCAGCTGGGTCGGCCTTGGTTCCTATGAAGGCCCGGACGGACAGTCGCAACTTTATGCCCTGCCCTACAAGATCGATGTCAAGTCACTGGTCTGGTACGTGCCCGAAAATTTTGAAGATGCGGGCTACGAAGTTCCCGAAACGATGGAGGAATTGAAGGAACTGACCGAACAGATCGTGGCCGATGGTGAAACGCCATGGTGCATCGGTCTGGGTTCCGGTGGTGCCACGGGATGGCCCGCTACCGACTGGGTCGAAGACATGATGTTGCGGACGCAACCACCTGAAGTCTACGACCGGTGGGTATCCAACGAGGTCAAGTTTACCGATGAGAAAGTCGTCGCAGCAATCGAGGAATTCGGTGCTTTTGCACGCAATGATGACTATGTCGCCGGTGGTGCGGGCGCGGTCGCGTCAACGGATTTCCGCGACAGCCCGAAAGGAATGTTTGCCTCACCGCCGCAATGCTACATGCATCGGCAGGCATCATTCATTCCCACCTTCTTCCCAGAAGGAACCGAACTTGGTCTTGATGCCGATTTCTTCTACTTTCCGTCCTATGCCGGGAAGGATCTCGGCAATCCGGTCCTGGGTGCCGGCACACTTGCCTTCATCACCAAGGACAGCCCTGCATCGCGCGCTCTGATCGAGTTCCTGAAAACACCGATCGCACATGAAGTATGGATGGCGCGCTCAGGGTTCCTGACACCATACAAATCCGTCAACACCGATACCTATGGTGATCCGACGCTGAAGAAGATGGGTGAAATCCTGCTTAACGCGACAACCTTCCGTTTCGATGGGTCCGATCTCATGCCTGCTGGTGTTGGCGCCGGCTCTTTCTGGACCGGCATGGTCGATTATGCCGGCGGTAAGGATGCCAATGAGGTCGCTACCGAAATCCAGGATAGCTGGGACGCTTTGAAATAGCGTCGCCGGAAGTTCCGAACTCAACAAACGAATTGCCCTGAAACACGGGGCAATTCTCCCGATCAGCAAGACGAGGAATGGAAGTCATGAATCCTGCGATCCTGGCAATCCTTACGATTATCATCGGTGTGGGTGGATGTGTTGGATATTTCTACTTTTCCAACCAGCTGCTCGACAAGGTGATCTTTCCTGCACGGGGACCCAATATCGGCCGGAATATCAATCGCGCCAATATGGTGCGACCATGGCTGTTTCTGTTCCCGGCGATATTCGCGCTCGGCCTTTATCTGGCCTATCCGGTGTTTGCAACGCTGTGGCTCTCGCTTACCGACCGTGACCAAGGCGGCGCATTTGTCGGTCTGGCAAATTATTCGCAGATGAGTTCCGAGCCGAAATTCTGGGAAGCGATCGGCAATAACATGTTGTGGCTAATCGTCGTTCCGGCGATGTCGACCGCCTTTGGCCTGCTGGCGGCCCAGCTTACCGACCGGATCAGCTGGGGAAATATCGCCAAATCGATGATTTTCATGCCGATGGCAATCTCCTTTGTCGGAGCCTCGGTCATCTGGAAACTGATCTATGATACCAGGCCGGAAAACCAGGATCAGATTGGTGTACTCAATGCCGTATGGGTCTGGTTTGGCGGCGATCCACAGACCTGGCTGACGATCGAACCGTGGAACAATTTCCTGCTGATGGTCGTGCTGATCTGGATTCAGACCGGTTTTGCGATGGTCATCTTGTCTGCCGCCCTGCGCGGTGTTCCGGAGGACACGATCGAGGCGGCAATCATTGACGGGGCCGGTCCTTTCCAGATCTTTTTCAAGATCAAGATCCCGCAAATCATGAGCACGATTGTCGTGGTCTGGACGACCATCACAATCGTCGTGCTGAAGGTTTTCGACATCGTTCTGGCAATGACGAACGGCCAATGGGGTACGCAGGTGCTGGCCAATTACATGTATGACAAACTGTTCCGTTCCTTTGACTGGGGTGTCGGTTCGGCAAGCGCAATGATTATCATGTTGCTGGTCTCCCCGATCCTTGTCTGGAATGTCTACAACGCCAATAAAGAAATGCGCTGAGGGGGGGCGGAAGATGAGCTTTTTCACCCGAAAAAAATCCGCCCTGGTCTGGGCCGTGCATTTGTCGGTCCTGCTCCTTGTCGCGGTCTGGTTGTTCCCAACGCTTGGTCTTTTTGTCTCCTCGTTCAGAACCAGTGATCAGATATCGACAAGCGGCTGGTGGTCGGCTCTATCGACGCAAACGCGCCAGGTCCCGGCAATCCGCGTCGCCGGAGATGAAAAAGAGGTCAATGGCCGCTTCATTATCACGGGCGAACTATTTCCCGACACGGATGCAAAGATCACTGCCTGGGGCACCAGTTCGCGAGATCCGGCGGCCTACAAGCCAGACGAGGTTGCAGAACTCAGGAGCGGGGCGACGCTTACCGTATCGCCCACAGGCGGCTACACCCTTGATGGGCCCGAAAGTTTTGAGGGCCAGAGACTGCCGCGTATCTTCTCGACTGCAACTTCGCCGCCGGAATTTACCCTGGAGAATTATCGCAACGTCCTGTTCAGTTCGACTGCCGCTTCCGGGGTAGGTCAGTCCTTCATTAACACGCTGACGGTGGCCATTCCGGCAACGATCATACCGATCCTGATTGCGGCGTTTGCGGCCTATGCGCTTGCCTGGATGAATTTTCCCGGTCGTGCCCTGCTGGTTGCCGCCGTTGTCGGCCTGCTGGTTGTACCCCTGCAATTGGCGCTGATTCCGCTTTTGCAACTTCACAACGCTGTTGGCATTGGCAAGGGCTATCTTGGCGTGTGGCTGGCCCATACAGGGTTTGGATTGCCGCTGGCGATCTACCTATTGCGAAACTACATCGTCGGGTTACCGCGCGACATTATCGAGAGCGCCAGGGTCGATGGGGCGACGGATTTCGAGATCTTCGTAAAGATCGTACTTCCCCTGTCTTTCCCGGCACTGGCTTCATTTGCGATCTTTCAGTTCCTTTGGACTTGGAACGATCTTCTCGTTGCTCTTGTTTTCCTGGGAACCGATGATGACACGCTGGTCCTGACCGGTCGATTGGTGAACCTGCTGGGTTCGCGCGGCGGCGACTGGGAGATTCTCGCAACGTCAGCCTTCGTCTCGATTGCTGTGCCGCTCGTCGTATTCTTTGCGTTGCAGCGCTATCTGGTCCGCGGACTGCTTGCAGGCTCGGTGAAAGGCGGTTGATTTGTGATGACCATGGTCAATGAAATCGCTGTAGCCGAAACACCGGGTGCCGCAACACGGCATGGTGGCGATCCCGATTGGTGGCGTGGCGCGGTGATCTATCAGATCTATCCGCGCTCTTTCCAGGACAGCAATGACGACGGCATCGGGGATCTGAAGGGAATCACACAAAGGCTGCCTTATATTGCTGAGCTTGGTGTGGACGCGATCTGGGTATCCCCATTCTTCAAATCGCCCATGCTGGATTTTGGTTATGATGTTTCGGACTATCGCGACGTTGATCCGATATTCGGCACATTGGCCGATTTCGATGCGATGATTGCAGAAGCTCATCGCCTTGGATTGAAGGTGATGATCGACCTGGTGATCTCGCACACTTCCGAACAACATCCCTGGTTTGTCGAATCGCGTTCTTCCAGAAACAATCTCCGCGACGACTGGTATGTCTGGGCCGACCCCAGGGAGGATGGCACGGTTCCAAACAACTGGCTTTCGGTGTTCGGCGGATCTGCCTGGGCATGGGATACGACGCGGTGCCAGTATTACCTGCACAACTTCCTTGCAAGCCAGCCGGATCTGAACCTGCACAATGTCGAGGTTCAGGATGCCTTGCTGGAGGAAGTCAGGTTCTGGCTGGAACGCGGCGTAGACGGATTTCGACTGGATACGATCAACTTCTACTTTCATTCCGCCGGCCTGGAAAACAATCCGCCACTTGCCCACGAACTGCGCAATGATTCCATTGCCCCTGCGGTCAATCCCTATAATTTCCAGGATCATGTCTATGACAAGAACCAGCCGGAAAACATCAACTTCCTGAAGCGGTTTCGGGCGCTGCTGGATGAATATCCGGATTGCGCCGCGGTCGGCGAAGTTGGCGACGCGCAACGCGGGCTGGAGATTGTCGCGCAATACACATCCGGCAATGACAAGATCCACATGTGCTATGCGTTTGAGTTCCTGTCACCGGAACCGTTAACCCCGCAAAGGGTACGAGACGTTCAGGAAAAATTTGGTGAAACCGCACCGCAGGGCTGGAGTTGCTGGGCGTTTTCGAACCATGATGTCATGCGGCATGCCTCGCGCTGGGCAGATCATGTTGCCGACCGGGAAGCCTATCTGAAGATGACCACCATGCTGATCCTGACACTCAGGGGATCGGTCTGCCTTTACCAGGGTGAAGAACTTGGATTGAGCGAAGCGGTACTGGATTTCGAGGATTTGCAGGACCCCTATGGAAAACGGTTCTGGCCGAATTTCAGGGGCCGCGATGGCTGCCGAACACCGATGGCATGGTCTCACAACGAACCCAATGCCGGGTTTTCAAACGAGGCACCCTGGCTGCCGGTGCCGCCCGAACATCTACATTTGTCGGTCAACAGCCAGGAAGGGCAATCGGATTCCCTGCTCGAATTCTACCGGGAATTTTTACAGTTTCGACGACTGCATCCCGAGTTCATCAAGGGATCAATCCGGTTCCATGAGGGCAGTGATGCGGTCGTGGTGTTTGAACGTGAACATGACGGATCGAGCATCCTTGTTGCGATCAATATGGGTGCGGAATCGACCGAAGTCCCGATCCCCAAAAATGAATATCAAGAGATTGGCCCATTCGGGGCCGGCTGCAGATTTACGAACGGAAAATTGGAATTGCCACCCTTTGGCGGTTGGCTGGCGAAAATCAGGTAAGTGCTTCGGGTAAGGCCGGAGCAAGGTGGAGGTGAAAATGGCAGGACTGGCTCTCAAGCAGATCCGAAAGTCCTATGGACCGGTGGATGTAATACACGGTGTCGATCTCGATATCGATGAAGGCGAGTTCATTGTATTTGTGGGCCCGTCCGGATGCGGAAAGTCCACCTTGTTGCGCATGATCGCCGGTCTTGAGACGATAAGCGGCGGTGAGCTCCATATTGATGGTCAGCTCGTTAATGACATCCCACCGTCAATGCGCGGCATTGCCATGGTGTTCCAGTCCTATGCGCTCTATCCGCATATGACGGTATTCGACAACATGGCGTTCGGGATGCGCATCGCCAAGGCAGATGCTGCCGAGATCAAACGCCGTGTGGGCGAAGCAGCAGAAATCCTCCAGCTGGAACCCTATCTGGACAGGCTGCCAAAGGCCCTATCCGGGGGTCAGCGGCAACGGGTGGCGATTGGTCGGGCAATTGTCCGAAATCCGAAGGTCTTTCTGTTTGACGAGCCGCTCTCGAATTTGGACGCCGCTCTGCGCGTGGCGACACGCATTGAGATCGCAAAACTGCATGAAAGCATGCCCAGTTCGACCATGATTTACGTGACCCATGACCAGGTCGAGGCGATGACGCTGGCCGACCGGATTGTGGTTCTTTCGGCAGGTAATATCGAGCAGGTCGGTTCACCACTTGGGTTGTATGACAATCCCCGCAATCTGTTTGTCGCCCAGTTCATCGGTTCGCCGGCGATGAATATTGTGCCGGCCAAGATCGTGAAGACGGGGACGAAGACCACGATCGAGTTACCTGACGGCGGCAAGGTAGTAGCCCCGATAAAGTCCGGCAGTGCTTTGGAAGGATCAAACGCGAGTTTCGGCATTCGACCCGAGGATCTTTCGATCGTCGATGGTGACAAGAAACCTGTATTACAGGGCCAGGTTTCCCTGGTGGAGTCTCTGGGTGAAGTAACGATGATTTATGTCGACATCGAAGGCCGTGATGAACCGCTCGTGGCAAAACTGGCGGGTACGCATATGTTCGAACGCGGGTCGACGATCAAGCTGACGGCTGAACCAGAGAAAATGCATGTGTTTGATTCTGAGGGAATTTCACTACAGCATCTTTGAAAGTAAGCCGACTTATTTAAACATAATCAGTTTGCAATCTCGTTTGATTTTTTCGACGAGGGTTCGGTTTCCTGGCTCCTGATCATCTCGTTCATGACGTCCCTGGTCCGGACATAAACCGCGTTAAGCTCGGCCAGCAATTCGCCTGCGCGCCGGGTTTCTCCGTTCTTGGCATGCATCTCCAACTCTTCTGCAACCGCTGCAACTGCGCAGGCACCACTACTCAAACTCATCGATTTGAAATTGTGAATTGTTCGAGCAAGTTTCTGCGCTGAACCTTCCTTTATCATCGCCGAAATAGTCCTCAGAGCAGGACCCGCGGTTCCGAGATATAGACCAAAAATCCTGCTTGCCGCGGTGGAGCCCGACTTGTCCCCTAATGTGGAAAGGAGTTCGAGCGTTTTCGGGTCGATGAGATTACCATCACCGCCTGCATTGTCCCCTTCAGACATTTTTGAGTTTTCATTCAATACCGGTTCACTCTCAAAATGGTCTTGCCCCGGGAAAACACTCAAAAGCGCATGGGACAGGCTTTCCATCGTAAAGGGTTTTGCCAGATAGCCATTCATGCCGGCATCGCGCCATTGCTCTGACTCCGGCCCCGACAAATGGGCGGTCAATGCAATTATCGGCAACGCGGCCGCAGCGGTTTTTTCCTCCTCGGTCCGGATTGTTACTGTCGTTTCAAACCCGTCCATTTCCGGCATGGAGCAATCCATGAGAACCAGGTCGTAGCGTTTCCGACCGACTGCCTCGAGCGCTTCCGGCCCAGACGAAGCGAGATCGACATTTGCCCCAAGGCGGGTCAGCGCATCGCGTAAAACAGCACGATTGACCGGATTATCATCAACACCAAGCACATTCAGTCCGGCAAATTGTGAATTCATATCAGTATTGCTGAGTAAAGGTTCCGCTCCAATGTCCGGACTTATCTTCATTTCAAGTTCGCGCAGCTGCCTGCGTCCGCAGGGCAAAAACAGCATCTCGCTATTGGGCATCGCCTCTCTCAGTTCCTGCTCGTTGTCGTCCATGGTCATCAGAACAACGATCGGCGTCTGATCGGTCAGACGTTTGAGATTCAATGCATCTGCCGGCTCGCACAATATTGCGTCAAATCCGCCGCTTGCCGTGGTTGCCATCGCCATTTCGTCCAGGCCGGTCACCTTGTAACCCAGTTCTTCTAATCCACGTGCAAGGGCAAGACGCGTTGCCGTCGGTCGGCAAACAAGGGCGAGATGTTTTTGATCATGAACCGTCGAGCCTACCGGTTCATTGCCGTGTTGCAGATGCGTTGGG
Source organism: Salaquimonas sp. (assembly GCA_028289365.1). Lineage (GTDB taxonomy): Bacteria > Pseudomonadota > Alphaproteobacteria > Rhizobiales > Rhizobiaceae > BOKV01. The sequence continues at coordinate 13,601 of JANQQM010000025.1, forward strand.
GACGATTCGACCTCAATTTCAAACCAGAATGTACTTCCCATGCCAGGTTCGCTTTTGACACTGATGATGCCATTCATTGCGTCGACGAGTTTTTTACAGATTGAAAGTCCAAGCCCGGTGCCCCCATAGTCGCGTACCGTCGATGTTTCAGCCTGCTCGAAGCGATCGAAAATGCTATCGATGCGATCAGCGGAAATCCCCACGCCGGTATCGGTGACTTCAATTCTGAGCCTGATCCGGTTTACAACACTGGACTTAACGGTTTCCACTTTGATCTCGACACTGCCATCGCTGGTGAATTTTATGGCATTGCCGACCAGATTCGTAATGATCTGGGAAATCCTGATCGGGTCCGCCACGATCTTTTCCGGCACGCGCGAGGATATGTAGCAGGAAAGATCGACTGATCTGGCATTGGCGCTTTCCCAGAGCAGGCTTGCAACGCCGACAATGACATCATCGGGTTCAATTTCAGCAAGGTTGAGGTCCATTTTGCCCGCTTCGATCTTGGAAAGGTCGAGGATATCATTGATGATCGCCAGCATTCCGGCGCCCGATTGGTGAATAATATTGGCATATCGACGTTGGCGACCGGTTGTCGAGGCTTCAGCCATGAGTTCCGCCATGATCATGATACCGTTCATCGGTGTACGGATTTCATGGCTCACGGTTGCAAGAAAATCCGATTTTGCCTGATTTGCCGATTCGGCTTCGTCCTTTGCAACTTGCAGTTCTTCGGTTCGGGTTTGGACCATGTCTTCCAGATTGGTCTGATAGTCGATCAACTGGGCATCGCGGCGCTGGATCTGGGTGATCATTGCATTAAACGAATGGGCAAGCGCTGCAATTTCGCCCTTTCGATCAATTTCAGCCCGTTTGTCGTATTTGCCGTCGCGACCCATATCCCGCATCAACAAGGAAAGGCTTGTAAGCGGTGCCAGAATGCGGACGACAGATTTGAAGGCAATAAGCATTGCAACAAGGGCAGCAAAAATTGCGATCATTGCGTTGATCAATACTGCTTTCAATACGTTTTCGCGGACGCCTGACAGATCCGTCAAGAGATAGATATCGCCGATCTTCACTCCGCCCTGTATGATTTCGCTATGTACCCAAATCCTGTTGAGCACCAAAAGTTCTGACGGTGAAAGATCTTCAATCTCCTGCTCTTCCGAGCTGAGATATGAGCCGGAACCGATTTCTGCGAACCTCTTTCCCTGATTATCCGCAATTGTCACGTAACGGATTTCCTGGATCCCGCGAATGGCGGTGAGGGATTGGAGCACAGCAGCACGGTTATTGTTGCGAAATTCTTTCGCGACCGTTGTCGCCAAAATGGCAGCCACGCCCCGAAAATGTGTCTTTGAGGACGTGACCTGCTCAAGATAGCTGTTCCATCCAGCAAGCAGCGTTGCAAACAGAAATATCGCGGCAAGGATCGTACCAAGCGTCATCGAAATGCGAAACCGCAGACTTTGCGTCAGTTTGACGGTCGCGGAATCCTCGCCATGGCGCAGAGATCGCAATTTATGTGTCCCAAGCTGCTGAAAAGGCAACTAACCCTTCCTCCCCAATAAGCCCAATTCCCCAAAAGGGCTGTGTATTCGTAAAGTCTCATGCAAGAACGGACAAATCGTTAAAATGCTGAGAATCCGAGCAGTTTCCCATCTTATCCGTCGCCAAGGCCGAAATCGGGAAGGTTGTTTGTAATTTCTTATCAGATTTCAGATAGGGTTCATTTGGCGCCAATTGGTCCTCAAGCAATTGCACCGGTTTAATTGCGAAGGGCAGAATATGCGCGAAGACCAGGTAGAATCACCTATTCCGTCGACAAATGCGGGTACAGCACCGACTGTGCTTGTTGTCGATGATGATCCGATATTCCGGACCCTGATGAAAGAGGTCCTTGAAGACTGTGCCCCATGCCGTGTCATGACTGCTTCAGACGGAATCGCCGGCTTGCAGATTCTGAAAGAAGAAGCTGAAAATATCGACGTCGTCACGCTGGATCTGAGCATGCCAAATTGTGACGGTGTGGAATTTTTGAGAATGCTCTGCGAAACACGGTTTGAAGGCCGGCTTGCTCTGATATCCGGTGAGCTTGAGAGTATTCGCGGTAGCGCCGCAAAATTGGCTAAAATGCTCGGGCTCGATTGTTTTGCAATCTTCGAGAAGCCGGTCGACTTTCGCGCGATTGCAACATGCGTACTGAAATCTACAAACTATCAGCCACAGCCAATCGACACCCCCAAGATCAATATCGAAGAAATCAATTCAGGATTGCGCAATTCCCGGCTCTATACGGTTTACCAACCAAGGATCGATCTACAGACCGGAAATCTGACGGGAGCCGAAGTTCTGGCAAGAATGCGCAACAAGGAGGGTCGTCTGTTTGATGCCGGTCAGATGATCAATCTCGCTGAACAAAATGGAAAGATCACCGACATAACCTGGCGTGTCATTGAAAGGATATGCGACGACTGTGCAATCCTGTTTCCGGAACAAGGCGAGAGTATCAAGGTTTCATTCAATGTTTCCGGATCGATTCTCTCCAATTCCCAATTTCCCGATCAGCTTTCCGACATCATACATTTCTCCGACATGAAGCCTGACAATTTCATTGTTGAACTGACCGAGACCAGGCTTCCCGAAGATGCCTCGCTCGCGCTCGAATCCCTGACACGGCTTCGAATATTGGGTTTCGGATTGGCGATAGATGATTTTGGTACAGGATATTCAAGCATCGCCCAGCTCAAAATGTATCCGTTCACGGAGCTGAAGATAGACAAGAGTTTCATGATCGGCGCCAAGACCGACAATTTCTCCAAGGCCTGTATCGAAGCGAGTGTCTCGCTGGCTCGTGAACTCGATTTGAATGTTGTCGCAGAGGGCATTGAAGATCGGCAAATCCTCGATCTCGCCGAGGAATATGGCATAGGAGAAGGCCAGGGTTACATGTTGGGTAAACCAATGGCGTTTGATGATTTCCTGGCGTTCAAGAAAAAATGTAGTGCTGACAACAAGATCTCGGCCAATAAAGCCCCGATACCTTGCTAGCGCCTGATCCAGGTCTTGTTCAAATACGATCCCGCATCGCGTACCACATCATTGCGAGCAGGAGTAAGGGTCTGCGCAGCAGCAAGCTTCCCGGGAACCGTTTCGCAGCGACCGCCGACATGGTCTCAAAATCGGCGGTTTTTTCCGAGATGGCGTCTGCCAGAACTTTACCGGCAAGTGTCGCGATCGAAATTCCGTGGCCCGAATAACCCGAAGCCGACCAAATATTTGATCTTAGCCGGATAAATACCGGCAGCCGATTGCGGGTGATGGCCAGCGTGCCACCCCAACCATATTCAATTTCGACATTGCGTAATTGCGGGAAGATCTTCAGCATCGGTTTTCGGACAAATGCGCGGATGTCGGAAGGGAATTGATGGCCGTAGGACTCACCGCCGCCGAACAACAGGCGATGATCCCTTGTGCAGCGGAAATAGTTGATTACGAAACGGCTATCTGAAACTGCGGAATTATCGCGGATCAATGCACGGGCACGCTTCTTGCCGATCGGTTCGGTGGCTATGATGAAGTTGTTGATCGGCATGACACGCGACGCAACTTTCCGGTCCAGACCGTCCAGGTAACCGTTACAGGCAAAAACCACCTTGTCTGCCCTGAGATGTTTGTCCGACGTCGTTGTCAGGACAACCGGATCTCCGGCCTCCACCGAGGCTATTTCGGTATTTTCATGAATGACCACCCCTGCTTCAATGGCAAGCTTGGCGAGACTGAACAGGTACTTTAGTGGGTGCAGATGAAAGGCGCCGCTGTCATGCATGCCGCCGTGATAGTCATTTGATCCAATCAATGACCGGATCTCATCCTTTTCCAGGAATCTCAGCGCGCCATAACCGTATTCATCATTGATCTTGTCGACATATTCGCGTGTGTGCGGGACATATCTTGGATGGTGATCTGCGTGAATGATACCCTGCCGGATTTCACATTCAACCGAATGTTTAGCCACCAAAATACTGACGAGTTTCTTGGCTTCTTCACCCAGTTTCCAGAGCTTTCTGGAAACGTCTACGCCGAACATAGCCTCCAGATCGGTCTGGTCGCGGCGTTGACCGCTGGAAACCTGTCCGCCATTTCTGCCGGATGCTCCCCATCCGATCCGATGCGCCTCCACAATCGTGACCCGGCGTCCTGCCTGGGCCAGATGCAAAGCTGCCGACAGTCCGGTAAATCCGGCACCTATGATGCAAACCTCGGTTTCTCCATGGCGCAGGATTGACGGCTGCAAGGGGAGCGGCCGCGAGGTGGCCACATACCAGGAATTTGGATATTCACCCTGGCGGTCATTTGCATGGAGACTATTGAACGTCATTTTCCATGTCAGACATTAAGCAGGAGATATTCTCGTTCCCATGGGCTGATCACCCGGAGGTAGTCCTCGAATTCCTGCAGTTTTATCGCTTCATACATGCGGCAGAAGTCCTCCCCCAGCAATTGGCGCAATTGCGGATAAGCATTGAATTGCTTTAGCCCTTCAAACATCTCCCGCGGTAGAGAGTGAGGAAGCGAGTAGGCGTCTCCGGTAATCGCGCTACGGGGTTTGAGACCGCCTTTCATGCCCAGATATCCGCAAGCCAGGCAGGCTGCAATGGCAAGATAGGGATTGGCATCCATGCCGATCACCCGGTTTTCGATCCGGCGGTCTTCGGACTTGGATATCGGAACACGCAGCCCGGTTGAGCGATTGTCGATGCCCCACTCTGTATTGATCGGCGCAGAAGCGCCGGGAACCAAACGACGATAGGAATTTACATAAGGTGCAAGCAGCGAAATAACCGCGTTCAGGTAACGTTGCTGACCGCCGAGAAAGCCGTAAAACAAGTCGCTTGGCTCATTCTTGTCATCGTTGAAGATGTTCTTTCCGGTCTGGTTTGAAACCACGCTTTGATGAATGTGCATCGCGCTGCCGGGTTCGTTTTCCATCGGCTTTGCCATGAAGGTCGCATAGCAATTGCTTTTCAGCGCTGCCTCGCGAATGGTTCGCTTGAAGAAGAAAACCTGGTCGGCCAGATGCAATGGATCGCCGTGATTCAGGTTTATCTCTATCTGTCCGGCACCACCTTCCTGGATGATGGTATCGATGACGATACCTTGTGCTTCCGCATAATCATAGATCGTGTCGATGATCTCCGAATATTCATCAATTGCCGAAACCGAATAGGATTGCCTGCCCGCACCCTGACGCCCGGACCGACCGACTGGAGGCTCAAGCGGAAAATCAGGGTCAATGTTTGGTTTGGTCAGGTAAAATTCCAGTTCAGGCGCGATTACCGGCGACCAGCCATCACTTTCATAGGCGGCTAATATTCGTTTCAAAACATTTCGTGGCGCCAAAATTACTGATTCGCCATTCTGGAAGTCCATATCGTGGATCACCTGGATCGTAACGTCTGTCGCCCAGGGTGCAGCGGTCGCCGTTGTCATGTCGGGCGTCAGTACGAGATCGGTTTCCGAAACCGCCCGGATCGTGTCGTAGGCGACATATTCTCCTGTGATCGTCTGGTAGAAGATCGAGATCGGCAGAAAGCTGGTTTCTGTCGTCAGGAACTTCGATGCCGGCATGGCCTTGCCACGCGCTATTCCGGCAAAGTCGCCGATTACGCATTCGACTTCCTCAACCAGGCGTCCGTCGACCCAATCCTGTACTGGCTCTGGAAGATCAGCGACCCACTCGGCAATTTTCTTGCGGCTCATATCAATTTCCGGGCTGGTTTGCGTTGATCTTGCAATGATAACGAATTCGTATCGGTGATCGCCAAAGGTACGCTCAATACAAGCTGGCTGGCAATAGGACAGCTGATCGACCCAAAGCAATACTTTCAAGGCCTGCTAAATAAATTGGCTTGGAATTGTGTGCGTTATCCAACTAAACTATCAATTGCTAAATTTTCCAGGGGTAACGTCAACAATGAAAAAAACAATCACAATTGCTTCCGCGATAGTGCTCGCAGTAATCGCCGGAAATGCAGGGGCGGCTGAGCTTCGTATCTATAACTGGTCCGACTATATTGACGAGGATGTTCTCAAGGATTTTACGGCAGAGACCGGTATCGAAGTCGTCTATGATGTATTCGATTCCAACGAGGTTCTGGAGACAAAGCTGCTTGCAGGTTCGACCGGATATGACATCGTGGTACCGTCGGCAGAATTCCTTTCACGGCAGATACAAGCCGGTGTTTTCCAGAAGCTCGATAAATCAAAATTACCCAACCTTACAAACATGTGGGACAAGGTTTCCGAGCAGACCGCGAAATACGATCCGGGTGGCGAATATTCCATCAACTACATGTGGGGCACAACCGGCATTGGCTACAATGTAGCTAAGGTCAAGGAGATTCTCGGTACCGATGAAATCACGTCGTGGGAGGTGATCTTCAATCCTGAAATTCTGGCCAAGTTCAAGGATTGCGGCGTGCACATGCTGGATGCGCCAACCGAGACTATTCCAGCGGCACTCAACTATCTGGGATTTGACCCGAACACGACCGATCCAGCGGAAATCGAGAAGGCCGGGGAATTGCTGTTGTCAATCCGGCCCAATATCCAGAAATTCCATTCTTCCGAATATATCAACGCGCTTGCCAATGGTGACATTTGCCTGGCAGTCGGCTGGTCCGGCGACGTCATTCAGGCGGCAGATCGCGCATCCGAAGCCGGCCAGGGCGTGGAAATATCTTATTCCATCCCGAAAGAAGGCGCGCAGATGTGGTTCGACCAGATGGCCGTGCCAAATGATGCCAAGAATGTGGAAGAAGCCCACAAATTCCTGGATTTCATCATGAAGCCGGAAGCGATCGCCAAGGCGTCAAACTATGTCTACTACGCCAATGGCAACAAGGCATCGCAACCTCTGCTCGAGGCTGATCTCATCGGCGATCCCACGATCTATCCGGATCAGGCTACCGTGGAAAACCTCTATGCAAAACTGCCTTATGATCCAAGGACGACAAGGGTCGTGACAAGGCTCTGGACCAAGGTCACCACGGGCCAATAGGGTATTCGACGCAAGTGACTGAACAGGGGGGCACAAGTCTGACCGGGACTCATCAACCACAAGTCTTTGCCCCCTGGCTTGACGAGACTGCCGAGCCGATTGTCGAATTTCGCGGTGTTACCAAGAAATTCGGTGAGTTTACCGCGGTCGACGACGTGTCACTGAAAATCCATTCGCGTGAATTTTTTGCGCTTTTGGGGCCTTCCGGCTGCGGGAAGACCACGCTTTTGCGGATGCTGGCCGGGTTCGAGACGCCGAGCGCCGGGAAGATCCTGGTTGAAGGTCAGGATATCTCCGCCGTGCCGCCAAACATGCGGCCGATCAACATGATGTTCCAGTCCTATGCGCTGTTTCCGCATTTGACGGTGGCGGCAAATATCGGCTTTGGCTTGCGGCGGGAACGCAAATCCAACTCCAAGGTCAAGGCGCGGACCGATGAAATGCTGAAGCTGGTGCAAATGGAGAAATTCGCCGATCGCAAGCCGCACCAGCTGTCCGGTGGTCAACGCCAGCGCGTGGCACTGGCGCGGGCTCTGGCCAGAAATCCGAAAATTCTTCTGCTGGACGAGCCGCTTGGCGCGCTGGATGCCAAATTGCGCGAACAGACACAGTTCGAACTTATGAATATCCAGGAAGAGCTGGGCACGACTTTTGTCATTGTCACCCATGATCAGGAAGAGGCGATGACTGTAGCATCGCGGATCGGCCTGATGAACCATGGTGATCTGGCCCAGGTTGCCACGCCTGCGGATATTTATGAAAATCCGAATTCGCGCTTTGTTGCCGATTTTATCGGTGACGTGAACCTGATCACCGGTACGGCAGGCGAGAGCGCTCAAGAAAATGGCGAAGCCGTCGTTGTGTTTCATCCCGATGGCGGTCAGATGAATTTCAATGCAAGAAGCCCCGATGGTATCCAGCCAGGCACAAAATGCGACCTGGCAGTCAGGCCGGAGAAAATTCATATCTCCCCGACAAAACCAGAATCCGCAGCAAACCTGCTTGAAGGTCATGTCCACGATATCGCCTATGCCGGCAATCTCTCGACCTATCACGTGCGTCTGGCCGATGGCAGCATCGTCAAGGCACAGGAAGCAAATCGCCAGCGCCTGGGAAATCGCGATATTACCTGGGAAGATCCGGTATTTCTAAGCTGGGAATCCGGCTCGGCGATCCTGCTGGACCGATAGGGGGAAATCGATGAATTTCCGGCGCGCACTGATAATCGGCCTGCCCTATTTCTGGCTTCTGGTTTTCTTTCTCGCACCGTTTCTCATTGTTCTAAAGATTTCGCTTTCCGATACGGCCATTGCCCAACCGCCCTATACGCCAATCCTGGACCTGTCTGCCGGTTGGCAGGGGATCAAAGATTTTGTCGGTGGTCTGGATCTGGAGAGTTTCACCTGGCTGCTTCAGGACAGCCTTTACATCAATGCATTCCTGTCCAGCCTGAAGATTGCCTTTATTTCTACTTTCCTGACATTTCTAGTCGGGTTTCCCATTGCCTACGGAATGGCGCGGGCACCGCAAGGCATAAGGCCGCTTCTGGTCATGGCAATCATCCTGCCGTTCTGGACCAGCTTTCTGATCCGGGTCTATGCCTGGATCGGCATTCTGCGCACCGAGGGCTTGTTGAACCAGTTCCTGTTGTGGACTGGCCTGATTTCCGAACCATTGCAGGTGATGAATACCAATATCGCGGTCTATATCGGGATTGTTTATTCCTATCTGCCGTTCATGGTGCTGCCGATTTACTCCACGCTGGAGAAGATGGATGACAGCCTTCTGGAAGCTGCGATTGATCTGGGTTGTTCCCGGCTGAAGGCGTTCTGGCTGATTACCCTGCCACTGGCTGCTCCGGGCGTAATTGCCGGTTGCTTCCTGGTTTTCATTCCGGCGATGGGAGAGTTTGTCATTCCCGATCTGCTTGGCGGTTCGTCTACGTTAATGATGGGCAAGACGCTCTGGATCGAGTTTTTCTCCAATCGGGACTGGCCGGTTGCTTCCGCGGTTGCAATCATCCTGCTGCTGACACTGGTAGTTCCTATCGTATTGTTCCAGCGCCAGCTTGAACGGCAGCAGGAGGCAAGCCGATGACCCGCCGGTTCACCTGGTTCAATGCCACCTCCCTAACCTTCGGCTTTGTCTTCCTTTACCTGCCGATCTTGCTGCTGATGATCTACAGCTTCAATGAATCCAAACTGGTGACGGTATGGGCAGGATTTTCAACCAAATGGTATGGCGAACTGGCACGAAATGAGGCCATGCTTTCAGCCGCGTGGGTAACGCTCCGCGTAGCGTTCATGACAGCCACGCTTGCGACGATACTGGGGACAATGGCCGCCTGGGTATTGGTGCGCTATGGCCGCTTCAGGGGCAGGACGCTGTTCTCGGGCATGATCTACGCGCCGCTGGTGATGCCGGAGGTGATTACCGGGCTTTCACTCTTGTTGTTGTTCATCGCGATGAGCATCGAGCGGGGTCTTTATACGGTGGTGATTGCCCATACAACCTTTGCCATGTGCTATGTCGCTGTCGTCGTTTCTTCCAGGCTGGTCAGTTTCGACACTTCGCTTGAAGAGGCCGCGCTTGATCTCGGATGCACACCGGCTGACGCCTTCTTTTCCGTCACATTGCCGATCATCGCCCCATCGGTGATTGCGGGCTGGCTATTGGCATTCACGCTATCCCTTGATGATCTGGTGATCGCCTCATTCACGACCGGACCTGGTGCAACGACACTGCCGATAAAGATCTACAGCGCGGTTCGCCTTGGCGTTTCACCGGAGATCAATGCCTTGTCGACCATATTGATCACCCTGGTCGCGGTCGGGGTCATCGTTGCTTCGGTGCTGGAAAAGCGCTGGTGGTCAAGAAGATCGGGCTGACACGAGCCGGGCCAACCAGCGCAATTCATCACGTCAAGATGCTGCCAGGCCTTGTTCCAGATCGCCGATTATGTCTTCGGCGTCTTCGATGCCAATGGACAGGCGCACGACTTCCGGTCCGGCACCTGCAGAGACGCGCTGCTCGTCGCTCAGCTGCCGGTGTGTTGTTGAGGCCGGATGGATGATCAGGCTGCGCGTATCACCAATATTCGCCACATGGGAAAGCAGCTCTGCCCTTCCGACAAGTTCGACGCCTGCATCATAGCCGCCCTTGACGCCGAAGGTGAAGACGGCGCCCGCACCCTTGGGTGCATATTTCTGATGCAGTTTGTAGCCGGGATCGCTCTTCAGGCCTGCATAGCAAACCCATTCGACAGCGGGATGATTATCGAGGAAGCTTGCCACTTCCAGCGCGTTGGCACAGTGTTTTTCCATTCTCAATGGCAGGGTCTCAATTCCCGTCAGGATCTGGAAGGCGTTGAAAGGGGAAAGGGCGGCACCGAGGTCGCGCAGTCCCAAAACCCGGCAGGCAATAGCAAATCCGAAATTGCCGAATGTTTCATGAATGATGATGCCCTGATATTCCGGCCGCGGCTGTGAAACCAGCGGAAACTTGTCGCTTGCCGACCAGTCGAAAGTTCCGCCATCGACTATCGCGCCCCCCATGGAATTGCCGTGTCCGCCCATGAACTTTGTCAGCGAGTGAACGACAATATCGGCACCATGTTCAAACGGCCGGCAGAGATAGGGCGTCGCCAGCGTATTGTCGACGATCAGCGGAATGCCGGCTTTCTTGGCAATCTCGGCGAGCGGTTCCATATCGGTAATGATCCCGCCGGGATTGGCGATGCTCTCAACAAAGATCGCCTTGGTTTTCGGCGAGAGGGCTTTTTCGAATGAGGCAATGTCGTCGGGATCGGCCCACTTTACATTCCAGCCAAAACTCTTGAAAGACTGGTTGAACTGGTTGATCGATCCGCCATAGAGTTTGGTCGAGGCAATGAATTCATCACCGGGCTGCATGATCGTGTGGAAGACACCTAATTGCGCAGCGTGCCCTGAAGCAACGGCCAGTGCCGCCGTTCCGCCTTCCAGTGAGGCGATACGACCTTCCAGAACAGCTGTCGTGGGATTTGTGATCCTTGTGTAGATGTTTCCGAAAGCCTGCAGTCCAAATAGTGCTGCGGCCTGATCGACATCTTCGAAGACAAAACTCGTTGTCTGATAGATTGGTGTTGCACGTGCGCCTGTTGCAGCATCGGGAACAGAACCAGCGTGAACCGCCAGCGTGGAAAAGCCCGGTTTTCTTTCGGTCATTACTCATTTCCTCTCAAAAAATAGATTCCGGCTGGCGGGAGCGATTGCGAATTGCCGGCTTTATCCATGGTTTGGCAATTTCCCGGAAGAGTTCATATTGTCACAATCGGTGACACCAATGGTATTTCAGTTCAATGGTATTTGGGTTTGGCCCGCAGGCCCGATCACTCGTCATTTGACGATGCTGAAGCGCTGGATTCCCTTCAGAAGTTTGGGTTTTCGGGATGTGATGACGCCTGAAGATACGCCGGACCAACCGATCTCACCGCATAATCTGGCATATTCGATTTTCGGACAGCGATTCATGACGACTTTCAGTCCGGCGTCCTCGGCAAGGCGGGCAGCCTCGTAATTTTTTACACTCAACTGCATCCAAATTACTTTCGGTAACGGATCCATTTTGAGCGCTTCCTGAACGACCCCGACTGCCACATCCGACTTACGAAAAATGTCCACCAGATCAACCGGTCTGTCGATTTCCGCAAGCGAGCCTACCGTATCCAGTTCGGCAATTTGTTGCCCGGCCTTTCCGGGGTTTACCGGGATAACATCAAAGCCCTTTGAATCCAGATAGGTCGTCACGAAATAAGACGGCCTGACCTTGTTGGCGCTGGCGCCGACAATGGCAACCGTGCGGCTAGCCATGAGAATGCCCCGGATATAGGCGTCTTCATAACTGTCATGGTTCATTACGGGTTGTTCTCCGGAGTCTTGATCATCTCGCGCAATTTGAACTTCTGTATCTTGCCGGTCGATGTCTTCGGTATTTCCCCAAATATTACATTTTTCGGACATTTGAAACGGGCAAGTCTTGCCTTGCAATGTTCTATGATATCGGCTTCATCGACCGTACTACCTGGTTTGGTTTCAACAAAGGCAACCGGTGTCTCACCCCATTTCTCATCCGGTTGTGCAATTACCGCACAAGCCGAGACCGAGTCATGCATATAGATTGCGTCTTCGACCTCGATTGAGGAAATGTTTTCCCCGCCGGAAATAATGATGTCCTTCGACCGGTCTTTTATCTGCAGATAGTGGTCCGGATGTTTTACACCCAGATCACCGGAATGGAACCAGCCGCCGAAAAACGCTTCTTCCGTTGCGGCTGTATTCTTGAGATACCCCTTCATCACGATATTTCCGCGAAACATGATCTCGCCGACTGTCTCACCGTCCGGTGGAACCATCTGCATGGTTTCGGGATCTAATACGTCGACCGCGTCAAGACCGGCATAGGAAACACCCTGTCTTGCCTTGAGCCGGCTACGCTCTTCCATTGGGAGATTGTCCCAATCCGGGTTCCATTCATTTACGACTGCCGGTCCATAGGTTTCGGTGAGCCCATAAAGGTGTGTGACCGCAAACCCTGCTTTGGCCATTCCTGACAACACCGATTCCGGCGGTGGTGCGGCGGCAGTGTTGAACGAGACCGTCTGGCTAAAATCCCGCTTCTCGTCATCTGGCGCATTCAGCAAGGTGGACATGACAATTGGCGCCCCACAAAGATGAGTTACACCATGATCGGCGATTGCATCATACATTGCCTTCGCGCGTACCCAGCGCAGGCAGACATGGGTCGATGCCGTCAATGCGAGCGTCCACGGAAAACACCAACCATTGCAGTGAAACATAGGCAAGGTCCAGAGATAGACCGAACGCGGGGTGATGTTGGCATGGATGGTATTGTTATAGGCCATCAACGCCGCCCCCCGGTGATGATAGACAACGCCTTTTGGATTTCCGGTTGTCCCGGAAGTGTAGTTCAGCGAGATGGCGTCCCACTCATCATCGGGCTGGCGCCAAGAGAAATCCTCCTCACCCTCGCCGACCAGTGCTTCATAGTCCAGCGCTCCAATACGATCCTGCTTGGGATAGGGCGCGTCCTCGCCATAATTGGGGTCATCATAATCGACGACCACCGGTTTTGTCTTACTCAGCTCCAGAGCGTCCGCTACAAGCTTGGAAAATTCCCGATCGACGATGAGCATGGTGGATTCTGCGTGGTCGATCTGAAATGCAATGATCGCCGGATCCAGTCGGGTATTGAAGGAGTGAAGAACCGCACCCGTCATTGGAACAGCAAAATGAACTTCCAGCATTGCCGGTGTATTCGATAGCATTACGGTTATCGTATCGCCCTTTTTGAGCCCCCGTTTGGCGAGTGCTGAAGCCAACCGACGGCAGCGGTCCCAGAATTGTCGATAGGTCAATTGGCTGGATTGATGAATGATCGCGATCTGGTCCGGAAAGACCGAAGCGGCACGTTCGAGAAACACAATTGGCGTCAACGGTTGATAATTTGCCGGATTCCGACCGAGACCGGTTTCAAACTTGTTTGGCAATACGACCTCCCATGATCCTGCCGTCAAAAGATGCCAAAAGCCATCTTTCAGGAATTCTTCATCATTTCAGCTTGATGCCGAATTTTCAACAAAGGGTGGAAGTGGCAACCGGTCGAAGACGGACCTAAGCGGCCTTGTGACGGGCCGCAGCAAGAAAGAACTGCGCAATCTGACCGGCGATAACCGCATTGTCATTTGGGTGTTCAAACGATGAGAGCGCTGCTTGTGCCAGGTCTTCGGGAACGACAGTGCCAGCGCGTAGTTTGATCAATTCACGCTCAAAGACATCGCTATATTCGGGATGCGCCTGGAAGCTTATGCCAAAATCGCCATAGGAAAGTGCTGCAAACTCGCAGAACTGGCTGGTGGCGATCGTTTTCGCATCTGGCGGACACAGCGTCACTTGGTCCTGATGCATGGCATTCAACGTGATAATGCCGCCATCTGGCAAATCATATTGCTGCTGACCGACACTCCAGCCACCGGAAAATTTTTCGGCCCTGCCGCCCAATGCCTGCGCCATTGCCTGGTGGCCAAAACAAATTCCTGCCATCGGCACCTTGCTCACCCATGCCTGTCTGATGAATTCCTCGAGTTTTTCGATCCAGTAAAATCCGTCATAGACGCCATGGCGGGATCCGGTAATCAGCCAGCCGTCACAAACCAGGCAGTTACGCGGAAATTCACCTGATTCAACATCGTAGGATGCAAACGAGAATCCGTGTCCGTCCAGCAATTGCTCGAACATATCCGGATAGCTGCCGAATTCCTGAATCAATTCCGCGGGCGTGTCTCCGGTCTTCAGGATACCGATTTTCATGACTACCATATTCCTGTCGCGTGTTATTGGCACCAAATGGAGTTGGTGGTCTCTATATACATCATGGTGCCCACATGGTCAGCCTGGCCGGATTCTCGGAGCATGTGGAATCAACATGCATCCCGAATAGCCTGGATGTTAGCCGCATAATTTTCCTGCGAACCGTCCTTGAAGATTGCTGAACCGGCAACGAGAACATTGGCGCCTGCTGCGGTGACCAGTGGTGCCGTCTCGGCCGTCACCCCGCCATCGATCTCAATGTCGATCGGTCTATTTCCAATCATCTGCTTAACGCGGGCTGTCTTGTCGACAACGGAATGGATGAAATCCTGCCCGCCAAAACCGGGATTGACCGTCATCAACAAAATCAGGTCCAGCCGATCCAGCACATATTCAATCACATTCTCCGGCGTCGACGGGTTCAGGGAAACGCCGGCCTTCTTGCCCAGTTGCTTTATGGCCTGCAGGGAGCGGTCGAGATGGGTGGTCGCCTCCGCATGAACCGTAATGATGTCGCATCCCGCTTCGGCAAAAGCACCGAGATAGGGATCACAGGGTTCGATCATCAGGTGGCAGTCGAAAATCTTGTCCGTCCGGTTGCGGACTGCCTTTATGACCGGCGGACCAAAGGTGATGTTGGGAACAAAGTGCCCGTCCATTACATCGATGTGTATCCAGTCCGCTCCCGCCCGCTCGACAGCTTCGATCTCGTCTCCCAATCTGGAAAAATCGGATGATAGTATAGAAGGCGCAATGATAACGTTGCTCATTAAGTGGGCCTTTCGAATGCCGGGAATTTCAGCAGCATGTATTACTCCGGAACGGTATTGCAGCTTCAATTGTACTGTCGGCCTAATATCGAGGGGTAAACCTCGGGCGCGCCTCGGTGAATTGCCGGAAGAGATGACATCCTGTCAAGTAAAGCCCCCACACAATCACAGGTATTGTCAACTTCAGTCATCTGGCGTTGGCGCCTGTGTTGTTGAATTACCGACTATCATGATTCGATCATTGTCGATATTCGTTGAGATCCCATGAAATAAATCGATTCAATCATTTATTAGCCATAATAACCTCATTTACTGATGTTATTACATCATAAAATAGATGATTTCACATCATTTGAACCTTGTCTGGAAAAAATCGAGCCGGTAATTTTGAGCCAGAAGGACAAATGGCCAAGCCGACACTTCGAGATGTAGCCGAACGAGCCGGGCTCAGTACAGCGACCGTCGACCGCGTGCTGCATGAACGTGGTGGTATAAGCGAGCGTGCCAGGCAAAAAGTCCGGGAAGCAATTCATGAACTGAATTTCGGAAAAATTCCGGATTCACTGGCCGAACGACCCAAACCTGTGATGCGTTTTGCGTTTCTTCTCCCACATCTCCATACCAGCTTTGCCGATGAAATGGTGCAGTCTGCATTAGCAGCACCAGCCGCTGTCGATGACGTAGATGTCAAGATTGAGATTATCCGCATTGATCTTGTTGACGGGACCGAATTGATCCGCGAACTCGATGGAATTTCAACAGATATATTTGACGGCGTAGCACTATTTGCCGTTGATGTTCCCGGTGTTCGTTCAGCTATTGATCGTGCGGTTTCCAGGAACCTGAAAGTCGTGACCCTTGTGGCGGATATTCCTACTTCGATGCGGCATCACTTCGTCGGGATTGATAATATGGCGGCTGGCCGCGTCGCTGGCACATTGATGGGCCGATTTGCTGCAAACCGAAGCGGACATATAGGTATAATAATTGGTTCACACCGGCAGCGCGATCATATCGATCGCAGACTGGGTTTCGAGCAGGTGCTCCAGTCAACATTCCCCAATCTGCACATGCTGCCAATAGAGGAAGGTGCCAGCAGGCACGAAAAAAATCGGGCGATAACCGAAAATTTTCTGCAGAACAAAAGTAATCTCGTCGGGATCTACTCCATTGCAGCGGGCAATTCCGGCATTCTGGACGCACTTTACGACAACGCGGTGAATGAAGAACTGATTGTCATATTGCATGAGTTGTCGGATCCGGTGCGCAGGGCACTGCAGGATGGGACAATCGATGCGGTAATCAGTCAGAACACCGGGCATATTGCGCGAAGCGCGGTACGCGTTCTACGCGCGCATTGCAAGGGTGTCCAAATCGTTCATGCCCTCGAACAGATTGGAACCGATATTTACCTGGCCGACAATTTGCCATGACTTGAAGCGGCGAAGCGCGCGGCAGTCGGACGCCAACAAGGAGAAGAAAGATCTTGAACAAGCCAACACCAGAACTCCCCAATTGCACGTCATCGTGGGGCAGGAAGGCACAAGGCGATTTGCCAGCGGCAACAGGGCAAATCCTGCCGTGCCTACTGGATACGTGTGGATAGGGAGTAAAGGCGCCTGACCGTATCAGGGCCATCTTCGATGGCATCTTGGGGAAAGGATACGGTCAGGCGACCGGACTGAGCGAGGTTCCAGCGAGCTTTGCTTGTTTCTTGTCATTTTGAAGGAAAATGGCTGTTCAATCCGCTATAGCCAAAGACCGATATGGGGACGCGAGTCTGATAGAATCATCCAGACACAGAAAAGGCGACAACTCTCGTCATCGCCTCCCTGCGTCAAATCTAGATCATCAAACTGGCATAAAAACCATAAAGGCATTCCGCCAACCGAAATCTGATTTCGACAACGGACAGAATGTTTCCAGAAGAAACCTCCCAGTCCCACAACCACAAGATACAAAGTATCCTGTTGCCATGCTGTAGTTACGGATTACCCGCCGTTCTACAGTTTACCGGAACACCATTCCCATATGCATCTACGTATGGTGTATCCCATGTGGCTCGCGGTTACCGCTCAGTGTTGCCCTGCCTAAGCAGAACATCTCCATGCGCCGCGCACGGGGTGAGTAACTCCACTTAGTTCGCCTTTGCCGAAAGCGCTATCTGTGGCCCACAAGAAGATGCTGCCCCAGCTCGGATCAAATGTCGAATCCTTTGGTTTTTCGTCCACAGCCAGCAGTGGATATGTGGATAAACAGGCAATTTCCAAATCGGGAACCTTGCCACCGTCTGTGAACATTTTTCACCAAAAAACCAA
Source organism: Salaquimonas sp. (assembly GCA_028289365.1). Classification (GTDB taxonomy): domain Bacteria; phylum Pseudomonadota; class Alphaproteobacteria; order Rhizobiales; family Rhizobiaceae; genus BOKV01. The sequence goes on from JANQQM010000025.1 coordinate 31,125, forward strand.
AGATGTGCATTCTTTGTGTCTGAATGCACATCAGGCATGGATCGGTTTGCCTATCTTGAGGTCATCGGAAGGACACGGTGTCCTTGATTACAAAATCCTCGGAAGGGAAAGACAAATGATCCGCAAGACACTTACAGCAGCAATCGCAGTCGCCGTTATCGGTACTTCAGCCATGTTCGCAACCACCAGCACCTCAAATGCAGGCGGTTACTATGGTGGCGGTTACTACCAGCCGGTCTTCAACTACGGCTATCACTGCTACTGGAAAAAGATCAAGGTATGGGGCCCTTACGGCTACTTCTGGAAGAAAGTGCGCGTCTGCCACTAATCGACCGATCATACCCC
>JANQQM010000036.1 GCA_028289365.1 Salaquimonas sp.
CTAGTCGGAGCAGGCATTACCTATCTTGCATTGCCCGCGCGGCGGTCGGTTGCATAACACCAAGTCCACGAAGCGGCAATGCGGTATCGGCGCTGTGGCCTAATTTGATGGCGCCGGTAAACCTGCCGATATCAGGCGGCGCGACCGGTCTTACTAATCAATGGAAAAGCTTCCGTCCCGTCTGCTGCGGCAATCGACTGCTGGGCCAACGCATCTGCGCGCGCCTTTTGTTCGGCAGCTTCACGATCCTTCCGATTGGCACGGACATGTTCGTCCCTCGCCAATTTTCGGAATCTATGTTGCGACAGCCACGAAAAGAAGCCGCCCACCAGGACGCCGGTCAAGGCGGCTGCAAACAGGAATACAAAGAAGGGCAATGTGATTGCGAGCGCCGGATCAGCAGCATTGAAAGGATCGAGCCGCAGGGTAACCGGCTGACGATTGGCAACCGACATTGCAATCAGCACGACGGCGACGGGAATTCCCACGATCAGCCAGGTTATTTTCTTCAGCATGACTTGTCCTGCACGTCAGCGCGAGCTGGTGTTTTCAATCAGTCGACGTTCAGCCGTTCACGCAATTCCTTGCCGGTCTTGAAAAACGGCACCCATTTTTCCTCGACATGAACCGTGACACCGGTTCGCGGGTTGCGGCCATTGCGTGGGGGCCGGTTTTTTACCGAAAATGCTCCGAAGCCGCGCAGCTCCACCCTGTCTCCCCGAGACAGGGCATCTGTTATCTCGTCAAATATGGCGTTTACGATGTTTTCTACATCTCGTTGATATAAATGAGGATTTTTATCCGCAATTGCCTGGACGAGTTCAGATTTTATCATTTGGAGTTCCCGCTTTTTCAGTTATCTGAGGGAGTTTGCAATACCGACACCAAACCGTCAAGAAACAGCGGCCGGGGAAGTAGTTCCCGCAATTGGTCGGCAGCCTGGCTATCGATATCAAACCCGAACCATTTCGAGATTTGCACAATGGCACGCGACTCGAGAATTCCCGAACTGCGTCTGCTCTTGGTCTTCCATTCGACGAATTTCAGGCCGCTTTCAATGCCCTTGTTTTCGACGAGCCAATCGCGAGCGTCATCTTCGTTGCCTATTGCATCAATCAAGCCGTTTTCAACGCTTTGACTGCCGGTAAAGATGCTGCCATCGGAGACCTGCCTTGCCCTGATCGGGCTCAAAGAGCGGCGTTCAGCAACGATTTTTACGAACCATTCATAGGAATCGTTGACGACATTTTCGAGCATCTGCCTGGCTTCCTCGCTCGCCGGACTGAACGGCGATGGCTCAGCCTTGAGCGGACTTGATTTAACCGAATCAACCTCGACGCCCAGCTTTTCGAACAATCTTGACACGTCGCCATACTGGATCAACACGCCAATCGAACCGAGAAGCGAGGACCGGTGCGCAACGATATAGTCGCTGCCGCAGGCAACCATGTAACCGGCAGAGGCTGCCAGCGTGCCAACGCTTGTCACAACCGGCTTCTTCTCGGTCAGCTTGCGTACAGCTTCGTAAATCGCTTCGCCGCCAACGGTCGAGCCGCCCGGCGAAGACACATCGAGAAGAACCGCTTTGACGGAATTCTTCTTGCCCAGCTCTTCCATCAATTCGACCATTTCGCGGTTATTGCCGATGAAGCCTGATATCTTCACCCGGGCAATATGATCCGAGCTCTTCTTGGAAAAATTGTCGAACAAGCCGCTGGCAGCGGATAATGCAGTAAGGAATGCCACCATGAGCATGAATGCACCCAGGCGCCAGAAAGTCAGCTTTCTGCGAAGGCGTCTGCGGTCAATTATCTGATCTGGGTTCATGGACATTAGTCTGTTCCAGTTTGCAATTGCCGAATTTGCCTAATCCGGTAGCAGCTAGGTGTGTCATCGACAAGGCTTAAAAAAACCCGCCGGCGTACCGGCGGGTCTATTCTCATTGATACCCGCAAACAGGGTAAATCAATCGTTTTCGCGTTCCTTCAGGGCCGCACCCAGGATATCGCCAAGCGAAGCACCGGAATCGGTCGAGCCATATTGGGCAACGGCTTCCTTTTCCTCGGCAATTTCCAGCGCCTTGATCGACACGGAGACACGACGGGTCTTCTTGTCGAACTGGGTAACCCGCGCATCAACCTTCTGGCCGACGGAGAAGCGCTCTGGCCGCTGCTCGTCCCGGTCGCGGGACAGATCAGCACGCTTGACGAAGGACATGATGTCGGTGTCGGCGATCTTCACCTCGAGACCGTTGTCCTTTACCTCGACAACTTCACAGGTAACGACCGCGCCCTTGCGAATGGCGCCGGATTCGGCAGCTGCCGCCATCGGGTCGCCGCCAACCTGCTTGATGCCAAGCGAGATCCGTTCCTTCTCGACATCGACATCAAGAACAACGGCCTTGACCATGTCGCCCTTGTTGTAGTCTTCGATGGCTTCTTCGCCGGGACGGTTCCAGTCGAGATCCGACAGATGGACCATGCCGTCAACATCGCCTTCCATGCCGATGAACAATCCGAATTCGGTCTTGTTCTTGACCTCGCCTTCGACCTCGGTTCCCTGCGGATGGGTTGAAGCGAATGCCTCCCAAGGATTATCGAGGGTCTGTTTCAGACCAAGCGAAATTCGGCGCTTGGAGGGATCGACCTCCAGAACCTTGACCTCGACTTCCTGGGAGGTGGAAACGATCTTGCCCGGATGGACGTTTTTCTTGGTCCACGACATTTCGGAAACGTGGATCAGGCCTTCAATTCCGGGCTCGAGTTCAACAAAGGCACCGTAATCGGTGATGTTTGTCACCCGTCCGGTGACCTGTGCGCCGATCGGATATTTGGATTCGATCAGCTCCCATGGATCGCTTTCAAGCTGTTTCATGCCAAGCGAAATCCGATGGGTTTCCTGGTTTACCCGGATGATCTGGACCTTGACCGTCTGACCAATCGTCAAAATCTCGTTTGGATGGTTTACCCTACGCCAGGCCATGTCGGTCACGTGCAGGAGACCGTCAATGCCGCCAAGGTCGACGAATGCACCATAGTCCGTGACATTCTTGACCACGCCTTCGACCACCTGACCCTCTTCGAGATTCTGGACGATTTCCGAACGCTGTTCTGCGCGGCTTTCCTCCAATACGGAACGGCGCGAGACGACGATGTTGCCGCGGCGGCGATCCATCTTCAGGATCTGGAAAGGCTGCGGGTTGTTCATCAGCGGTGAGACATCACGGATCGGACGGATATCCACCTGGCTGCGCGGCAGGAACGCCACTGCGCCGTCAAGATCGACAGTAAAGCCGCCCTTGACCTGGTTGAAGATCACACCTTCGACCTTTTCGCCGGCTTCGAATTTCTCTTCCAGCCGTGTCCAGCTTTCTTCGCGGCGGGCTTTCTCGCGCGACAGTACTGCCTCGCCCATCGCATTTTCGACGCGCTCGACAAATACCTCGACTTCGTCACCTGGCTTAAGTCCGCCATCCTTGGCGCTCAAGCCGAATTCCTTCAGCGGTACGCGGCCTTCCACCTTGAGGCCGACATCAATAACAGCAAGATCCTTTTCAATTGCCGTTACCGTGCCTTTTACAACTTCGCCTTCAAGCACATCGTGGGTGATGAAGGATTCTTCGAGAAGTGCAGCAAAATCTTCCCGGGTTGGGTTCATTCCCGTCATTTCAGTGTTCATCTATACTCCTGAGGGGTCTGTCTACTACAGAAATCCCCGGCGCCAGTGTTGGTGTTGAGTTTAAGCCAATTCCACATCCCGCCCTGCAGGGCTTCCGGCTATGCCGGTCGGCGCAAAGGACATAGAGTGACCCGATTTTCAAATAAAGCCAGCGTGTTGAGCTTCGTCTCGTGATGAATTCCCAAAACGCAAAAGGGTACATGCGTACCACTTCCGTCGCTGGAAATTAGCCGCAGCACCCCTGGCCATTCAATTTTCAGTCCGTTTTTGCCTCTTCAACGAAAGCCAGTGCCGTCCTGAATGCCGTCTCTATATCCATAGTTGTCGTATCGATCAAGTGGGCATCTGGCGCCGGTTTGAGGGGAGAATCGCTTCTACCCATGTCACGGGCGTCCCGGCGCCTGATATCGGAGAGGATATTGTCGTAGCTGGCATCGCCATTTTTGGACAGAATTTCCTCATGCCTGCGCCTTGCCCGCGTCTCGGGTGAAGCGGTTACAAACAGCTTCACATCGGCATCGGGGCAGACGACGGTACCGATGTCGCGACCGTCGAGCACGGCGCCTGGTGGCTGTTCGGCGAATTTGCGCTGCGCGGAAACCAAAATCTCGCGAACCGGGCTCATGACCGCTATTCTGGAGGCAGCTTCGCCGATTTCATGGGCTGACAAAATCGCCGGGTCGAGCGCGCCAAGATCGATATTGGATGCAGCCACTGCGGCGAGCTCCTCATTGTCGAGCGGCAGGCCAACCTGCAGCAAAGCGTTGCCGACGGCCCGATAGGTCAGTCCGGTATCGAGATGGCGCAATCCCAATTGGGCTGCCAGGCGGCGCGCCAGCGTGCCCTTGCCGGAAGCTGCTGGACCATCGATGGCAATGATCATGTTGCCTCTCCGATACTTGCGCCCAATTGCTTCAGCAGCGGTAAGAATTCGGGAAAGCTGGTGGCAATCGGGTTTCCATCGTCAACCGTGACGGATTTCTCACTGGCCATGCCAAGGATCAGGAAGCTCATGGCAATACGGTGGTCCAAATGGGTCTGGACGGTGCCGCCGCCATAGCCCTTGCCATCCGGACGGCCCTTGACTTCGAACCAGTCCTCACCTTCAGCGCAATCCACGCCGTTTGCTTCCAATCCGCGGGCAACCGCGGCAAGACGATCGGATTCCTTGACGCGCAATTCGCCGACATCCTCCATATAGGTCGGCCCGTTTGCGAAACTTGCGGCAACACTGAGGATCGGATACTCGTCAATCATGGAGGCGGAGCGCTCTCCGGGGACCCGAACCCCTTTCAATTCGCTTGAAGTCACGGTCAGATCGGCGATTTCCTCACCGCCGGAGATCCTGCGGTTCTCAATGGCAATATCGGCGCCCATTTCCAGCAGGGTAGCGATCAGGCCGGTTCGGGTGGGATTCATCAGCACGCCAGGAATCTCGACCTTTGAACCCGGAATAACCAGCGCGGCAACGATTATGAACGCAGCAGAAGACGGGTCTGAGGGCACCTCGATCTTCTGGCCGGTCAGCTGACCCTGGCCTTCGACACGAATATGACGGACACCGTCCTGATCTGTCTCCACTTCAAGGGCGGCCCCGAACCCGGTCAGCATTTTTTCGGTGTGATCGCGGGTCATCACCGGTTCGATGACGGTTGTTATTCCAGGCGTATTGAGACCGGCCAGCAAAACCGCGGATTTTACCTGTGCTGACGGCATGGGAACGCGGTACTGAACCGGTGTCGCCATTGGCGAACCGTGAATAGTGACGGGCAATCTGTCACCGGAAGAAGATTCCACGACCTGACAGCCCATCAGGCGCAGCGGATCGAGAATGCGCGCCATGGGCCGGCTGGAAAGCGACGGATCGCCAATGAACGTGGAATCAAAGTCATAGGTTCCCAATAATCCCATGAACAGACGGCAACCAGTTCCCGAATTGCCGAATTGCAAAGGTTGTTCCGGCTCAAGCAAAGCGCCGTTTCCGGTGCCACGGACTTGCCAGACCCCGTCTGCGTCCTGATCGATGACGGCACCAAGCGCGCGTGCGACGTCGACGGAGTGCAGGACATCCTCGCCCTCCAAAAGGCCGGAAACTGTCGTCAGGCCCGATGCCAGTCCGCCCAGAAGAATTGAACGGTGGGAAATTGATTTATCGCCGGGAATCTTTGCGATACCAGCCAAGGCATTGGAACGATTTGCGGAAACCGGTTTTGCCGGCGCATGATGAGACATATCGGATTAGACTTCGAAATTGGTTGACTAAGCGGCAATTTTCCGCTGGAACGCGCGGCTAGTTAGCATGTTTGAAATTCTGCGTCATCCAGCTTTGACCGTGACTGCGAAAAATAAATTCCCTTATCCGGCAAAGATGTGAAATTGGGTTTTGACAGCAGCTCAAGGTGAGGCTATGGAGACCCGTTTTTAAAACCGAGGTAGCACAAGTGGACAAGAACAAGCTGGGCACCAAACGTGTTTGTCCCGAGACAAGCAAGAAATTCTATGATCTGAACAAGGATCCGATCGTTTCGCCCTATTCCGGCAAATCCTACCCTCTATCGTTTTTCGAGGAGAAGGACGTCACGAAGCCGAAGAAGGAAGAGGCGGAGAAGCCTGAAGAACCTGCCAAGCAGGAACCTGCGGCAGAGGAAGAGGAAGAAGAAGTCCTCGATACTGAAGGTCCGGAAATCATCAGCCTTGATGATGCCGAGGACGATATGGATGTCGATGATGACGAAGATGAGGATGATGCGGAGGTCATTCCGGACATTCCCGATGTCGAGATCGAGATCGATGATGACGACGAATCCGACGAAGATGCGTTTCTCGAGGATGAAGACGAGGACGATGACCTTTCCGATGTGATCGGCGACGTGGAAGACGAAAAGGAAATCTGACACGCAGCCGAGAAGTTGGAGCTTGATTTGGGGGGTTGCCCCCGGTAGAAGCTCTTTGATTGGATCGGCAGCGAGGAATTACCTACGCATGCCGCGGAGCGCTAAAGGCGTTCCTTCCGGTTCCAAGGCCGGGGCTATAGCTCAGTTGGGAGAGCGCTTGAATGGCATTCAAGAGGTCGGCGGTTCGATTCCGCCTAGCTCCACCAATCCTTCCAATTCGAAAAGGCACTTTCTGTTGCCTTTTGATTAGCTAGAAAAATCCGTTTGGTTTAACGGGCGAAGTGACCAAGATCGTGGCATTGAGCTCCATGAAGCACGTTCAATTTCAATATACACCGTTTTACACGGTAATTTACGCCAGTGTATAACCAGATTTATACGAGAATTTGCAAAAATCCTTATACTACGGCAATTTGCACGCCCAAAAACAATGTGTAAGGATCTCGATTAGTTCGCATTTGCCGAAGTTGGTCTGCAACAGCGAGACATTGAAAAGGGGGCTGAACGCATGGTGAACCGAGGAAGGAAATTTCAATCCGGTGCTCTACTGAAAGCAGCACTCAATCACTTTTCGTCCAACGGAATTCCGCTTAAGCGTGTGAGGACCGGAACACGCGCCAATATTTATCAAGGCAGTTCGGGCGCAACGATAAGGATCAATACATCCTCGGATCGCGTCTGCCTGATCCGATGCGAAGACCCGCTGCTTTTCGAAGACCCGAATACTGCGTGGTCAATCGACGGAACGAAGAAAATTCTCCTTGCGGTTCCCACGGTGTACCGGGAGCCGGGTGACATCGAGCTATATCTGTTACCAGTCGAAAAGCTCAAGCTTGATGCAATAGCGGCGCGAAAGGTCTGGATCAAATCCGGCTACCTTAGACACCCCAACAATCCCAATTTTTCTTTGAAACTGGACAGTGGAACCGCTCCATATTGCGGTTGGGCCAGGCGATGGGCAGAATTCAGGATCGAGACGTCGAGTACCATCACGTCGCCGCCTCTTCAAATCAGTCCAGGTGATCCAACTGCCATGACGGTTGATGCCATCATTCAGAATGCACGCGAACGGCTTGCCTTGAGCCTTGGCATGGAGGCTGAACGTATTGAGCTGACATTCCAGATTCACGATCCGGTTCGACGGAGCTAGCTTGGCTGGTATCGATGCCCCGGTGAATATCTTCATTGGTCCGGCAGGGATCAAGGATGCTGATAGATTGCCCTTTATGTCGTAATCCGCTCTAGCTGCTCATATTCACAATTCAGGTAAACCTCGCATTGTTTCGTGCGGCTCTATTCAGGTGCTTTCATGTACAGGCAGTTGAAGAAAATCTACAAACGCCCGGAAGTGTATTCCCGTTACACCGCGGAGACGCTCTGGACACAGCCACATCTGGCAAACCAGATGCTGCAAGTGCACCTGGACCAGGATTCTGCGCTTGCATCCCGCCCGGCTGAGGCCATTGATCGCGTCGTTGCCTGGATCGATCAGTCTTTCGAATTGGATGGCAAGTCAGTTTGTGATCTCGGATGCGGTCCCGGGTTGTATGCCAGCAGATTTGCCGAGCGCGGTGCGATCGTTCTAGGTATGGATTTCTCAAAAAATTCAATAGACTACGCCCTTGATCACGCCATTTCAAATAATGGATCGATCAGATTTCAGCTCGGCAATTATCTGACGGACCCACTGCCAGAACAGCAGGACCTCGTAACTTTGATCTATTGCGACCTGTGTCCGCTCTCGCCGGTTCAGCGCGAAACGCTACTGGCAAAAATTCGTCAGGCATTGGCACCGGATGGAAAGTTCATATTTGATGTTTTTTCAACGAAGGCGTTTGAAGCTGTCCAGGAGGGTGTTTCGTTCGGAAGAAACTTCATGGAGGGTTTCTGGTCTGAGAATGACTACTTCGCATTCCAAGGCACCTTCCGGTATGAAAAGGAAACAGTGTCTCTCGATCACTACTCCATAATCGAGCCGCAACACAGCTGGGAAATCTATAACTGGTTGCAGTATTTCACACCCGACAAGATCCGAGCCGAGCTCGAACAGGCAGGTTTCGGAACGATCGAGTTCACGGAAGGTTTTGATGTCAATCCTTCCGATGAGTCGACATTTGGCGTTGTTGCAGGTGTATAGCGATTGAAATCGCCCTCGCTGTGCCCTGGTTAAGCCGGCAATGAGACCAAAAGGCTGCGTCAAATCAGCAATTGCAATGACATTCGACTGCGCTACAGTTTTGGTTGAACACAAACTGCTGCATTACGAGGAGAGATGCGATGGGTTCAATTGTTTGGGTAAAAATCAGGTCGGCAGCAAGGCTTTCTTGCCTCGTTTGCATCTCGCTGCTGACACTTACCTGGGCCGACCCGACAATCTCCTTCGCAGAAGATGAAACGCTAACCGTTTTCGTCGCGAAGAAAATCATCACGATGGATCCGACCAATCCGGAGGCAACGGCTGTGGCAGTGCGGGGAGACCGGATTGTCGGCGTGGGTTCCATGGATGATCTTAAGCCATGGCTCGATGCTTATCCTCACGAAATAGATACAAGGTTTGCTGAAAAAGTCCTCATGCCGGGCCTTATCGATCCGCATTTGCATCCGATGCTTGGTGCAATTCAATTGCAGCTCGATTGGGCAACGCCTGAATCCTGGGTTCTGCATGATGCAAGGGTGGATGGTATCACAACGCCGGAAGGTTTCTGGGACCGCATCACCAGCCTGCTTGAGGAAAACCCCAACACAGAAGATCTGTACATTGTTTGGGGCTGGTCCGAACTCTATCATGGACCGCTTGGTCGCAGCGACCTGGATAAAATCGCACCGGACCGGCCAGTTATGATGCTGCAAAGATCGGTTCATGAAGGCGTTTTCAATACAGCCGCGCTCGAAATGCTGGGGCTGACGGAGGAGGATGTAAAAAATCATCCGCAAGCTGACCAGGTAGACTGGGAACGGGCACATTTCGTCGAGGGCGGATTCTTCGATATAGCCCTTCCGCTTCTTGCACCGGTCTTGTTCGCGCCCGAATTCATTGATCCCGGCTATGCCCGCAATGCCGACTATTTGCGTTCCCGCGGCGTCACGACTGCTGGCGACATGGCGACTGGTGGTATCAATTGGGACCTTGAGCTGGCAGCCTTAAAGCGCAACATCGTCGACAAGAACGTTCCCTTGCGTGTTGTCCTTATCCCCGATGCGTTCAAGATGGGACCGCAATATGGCGGATTGGACGGCGCGTTCGAGTTCGTTGACGAGCAGTTGAACGGAGGTACCCTGCCTCATCCTCTGGTCGGTGGAAAGCGGATAAAGCTGTTTGCCGACGGCGCGATGTTCAGCCTGTTAATGGTTTTGGGCCCGCCCGGCTATGTCGGTTTCGGCCAGAATGAGTGGATTACGCCCAAAGACGAATTCTTCAAACTTGCCGAAAAATATTGGAATGAAGGCTACAAAATTCATGTCCATACCAATGGGGATGGTGGTGTCGAGTTCGTGCTCGACGTCTTCCATCAGTTACAGTTCCAAAAACCAAGATCTAAAAACAGCCTGACGCTCGAGCATTACGGCTATGCCAATGAGCACCTAAATCGGCGTGTGGCTGAATTTGGCGCTGCAGTTTCGGCCAATCCCTACTATGTGACTTTTCTCTCAGATCTATATTCGGGCGTTGGTCTCGGACCAGATCGGGCCAGAAGGATTACGCCTTTGCGTGGCCTGGTTGATCGTGGGGTGCTTGTCGCCCTCCACTCGGATTTTGGCATGGCGCCGGCTGACCCGCTGGCGCTTGCCTGGTCGGCAATCACTCGTACTTCTTTGTCCGGCAAGCAAATGACGCCACCTGAAGGGCTGACACTAAACGAGGGATTAAGGGCAATCACCGTGGATGCCGCCCATGTTCTGGGCCTCGAAAAGGATATCGGCTCGATTGAAGCCGGCAAGCTCGCAGATTTCGCCGTGCTGGAGGAAGACCCATATGCGATTCCCGTCGATGAATTGAAGGATATCGAAGTCTGGGGTGTCGTATTTGAGGGGAAAGTCCACCCTGGACCTAACTCGAATTAGCCTAGGGTCGTATCTATTCAGGGTGCCATGCCGAGGGCGGTCGAGATGTTTCGAAGTGTTGCCTTTTCGGCATCGCTCACCCGGACACCGCCAAAGCCAAGAATGGATCCCTCCGCGGCAGCTTCAGCGACCTTCTGGCTGATTTCTCGGAGCCAGGATTTGAAGGCTGCTGCGTCGTCAGGGGCCTTGGCATGGAGGCGGAACGAATTGAGCTGACATTCCAGATTCACGATCCGGTTCGAAGAAGCTAACCTGTCAGATGACAGCGTCTGGTCGAAAGTTCCATAAATTTTCGGCACGGATCAATTGCATTGATGCAATGTATTTTATGTCCGCTCTGGGCGGAGCAAAGCCAAACACCGCTTGCGGAAATCTGACGGAGATTGGCTTCAGCAGGAAAATTCATATCTGGCGTTTTTCAACGAAGGCGCCTGAAGGTGTTCAAGCGGCGTTTCTTTCGGAAGAAACAAAATGAACGGGTTTTGGTCCGATGTATTTGGATCAGATGCGCTAAAAGAAAACCCGGCTCGGCGCCGGGTTGTTCTTTGGAGGTCGGGGTATCAAGGAGTGGTTCAAGCTCCTTGATCTTCAACATGCGCTATTTCATTACGCTTGTATGTGCATTTTGACACACCTCGAAATCCAGACGCTTGTTGAGCAGCCACATTCCCCAAATCTTTGGCTGTCTGCTTGTTGATTGGCTAAAATGTCACTCCGCCAATCTTTCTGGGACTGGTGCGAGGTCGTATTGCGACCAGAAGAAGGTATTGGCTGCATCCTGATCGGCTGACAGGTTTGTTGCCTCGACGATCTTGCCGTCAACGATACGGTAGACCAGCGCCCAGGTCGTATCTACATTTGGCTTGCCTTGGGCGTTGGACCATCCACGGTGAATATCAACAACGTAATTTTCATCAGCTCCGAAATAGATTGGTTCAGCCTTAAAATTGGCAACGCCAAGTTGTTTGAAGAATGCGACAACCTGGTCTCGGCCATTTTTTGTGCCGCTTAGAGGATGACGGCCCGGAATGTGCCATCTAACGTTTTCATCCATGACAGCGGCGATGCCATCCAGATCATTGTCGCCATAGGCAGCAAAGAAATCCTGAACAACTTTCATGTTCTCTTCCGGCGATCCAGCAATGGCGACGTTCCCAGCTAGTGTGGTGGTGGCAAAAATTGCCATAATCGCGAGGGCTTTCATGGCGTTCCTCCTTGATGTTGGGTTGATTTGCTAGGAAGATAGATTATTGGATCATGGCTGTTAATTACCTCATTTTTCATTTATTTCATGTATGTAATCGAATAATAAGCAAGAAGTTTATTAGGGAAACTGGATGCGTTTACCGCTGGCAACACTAGAAATTTTTACGGCGATTGCGCAGCAGGGCAGCCTACGAGGCGCAGCCGATATACTTGGGATCAAACCCTCCACTGTCAGCCATCAACTGAAAGCGCTGGAAGCTCAATTCGGCAAGGCGCTATTCATTCGGACGACCCGCTCGGTCAACCTGACTGAAGCTGGGCAAGTATTACTTCGCGGTGCGGCGCCTGCATTCGAGCAATTGGTTGAGGCATACGAAAACGCACAAACAACCGGGCATGTGGCCCGTGGACGCCTGAGGCTGGCAATGCCCGAATTCGTTTATCACATATTGATTGGCCCGGCGTTACGGTCGTTCAACAAAGCCTATCCCGAAATCGAAATCGAATTGTCCTTATCCGATGCATTGTCAGACATTCTTGAAGAGGGTTTACATGCCGGATTTCGGTTGGGAGACAGGGTTTCCGAGGACATGATTGCGATTCGACTGACGTCGCCTATGGCTCCCGTCATTGCGGCGAGTGTTGATTATCTCCAAAAGTACAACAGCCCAAAATTACCGCGCGATCTACTTGGACATCAGTGCATTCGATATCGCTTTCAACCGTCAGGTCTCATCGCACCCTGGAACTTTGCGGGAAGCGAGGGAGATTACACAGTTGATGTAAAGGGCAGCTTTATTGTCAACGCTCTGCCGGCTTCCATCGATCTTGCCGTGCAGGGATTGGGGTTGGTTTATACATTCCGCGATTTGGTCGTTGACCAGATCGACAGCGGAAAGCTTGTTCCCGTCTTGAACAAGCATCTAAGCAATACGCCCGGTATCTATATATATTTCCCGAGCGAGTATCGCTCAATGCTACCATTGAGATTGTTTCTCGATCACCTGAAACAATCATCCGGGCAATTGATCAAACATGTAGGCTAAGTGAATATTAAGGGGTTCCGCGCGAGCACGTCAGGGTGCCATTCCGAGTGCGGCAGAGATGTTTCGAAGTGTTGCCTTTTCGGCATCGCTCACTCGAACACCGCCAAAGCCAAGAATGGATCCCTCCACGGCAGCCTCAGCGACCTTCTGGCTGATCTCTCGGAGCCAGGATTTGAAGGCTGCTGCGTCGTCAGGGGCCTTGGCATCCAGGATGGCGGAAACCTCCCGCAAGCTTGCCAATGAACGCCTGACGCTTTCGGCGGGCTCGGCCTGAGTGAAGCGATCGCGCATCGCAAGAATGCTTCCATCATCGGATTTTGCAAAGTCGGCAATTGCTGCTCTTATGAGTTCGTTGGGCTTGGGATCGCGCTTGTCTTGGGTAAGCGCCGGTGTGCTTGCCGCAGCTTCCTTGAGCGTCCCCCACCAACCGCTTGGATCGGCCGCAGAAATGGCAAGACCGGCAGCAACAATGCTCTCCAGGACCTTCGTCCATTCTTCCGGTGTGAAGTCATCTCTACTAGCCATGGCCGCCATTCCCTATTGCGCCGACAAGTTTATGTCTGACCCGGCGCCGAAATCAACCACCGATGAACACAGCTTCAGGGGTCTCACCGCACCCATTGTCAATGGGTATCACGGCGGAATTTGCCTGGTCATCGTGACTTCCGCGGGTTTTGACGATGTAGTCGTCAGGACCAAAGACTGCTCGGCAAGATCTGACAGAGCGCAGAATCAACGAGCCGGTTTCTCGTCCCTGTCATTCGCTTCGGGCTCTTCTGCATCCGTTTCCAAGGACAATGGTTCATCCGAAAGCGGTTCGGAGGAGAGCCCTTCAGGTTCATTGTCGGAGGTTGCTTCAACTCCAAGTTCGATCGAACCCTTTGGCGGATAGTCCAGCGTGCCTTCAAACGCTTCTCTTTGCTCGGCAGAATATCTCGGAAACGGGAGCTTTCCACGTCTGCGCCAGGATTTGACCGTCTTGTCGGCCGTTTCGCTACGCGCTTTGTCCAGGCCGGCATCCTCACCCATGTAAAGGGTTTGAGACGGAAAGGCGAAGCCTGAACCAGACTCGTTTACAATATCATTGACGCGCATCAGCACATCTTCCTTGATTGCAAAGAAATCGTTCCATTCCCGCGTCTCTGCATAGACCCTTATCGCGATATCCAGGGATGAATCGCCATAACCTGAAAATCTGACGCGCACAGTGTCATTGTTGATGCGCGGGTGGGCGTGGAACATTTCCCGCATCTTCGCGAGGACATATCTGAGCTGGTCAGGGGTCGTTTCATAGCGCAAACCAATTACGGCTTCGATCAGCATTTGATCGCATTCGGCCCAATTGATGATCTCCATGTCTGCAAATTTGGCATTGGGGATGGATATGATTGTCCGGTCCAGCGCCCTTATCTCGGTTGACCGGATCCCGATCTTTTCAACAGTACCCGTCAGGTTTCCGAAGTTGCAGAAATCGCCAACCCGGACAGGCTTGTCGATGTAGATTATGAAACCGCCTATCAGGTTCTCCAGCGTCGGGCGGATTGCCAATGCGATTGCAAGTCCGCCAATGCCAAGGCCGGCAAGAAGGCTGAACACCGGCAGGCCCAGTTCCTGCGCACCAAAGGACAGGACAAGAACAACTGCGACAATGCCGGTGATCCGAGCACATAAGCGCAGAAGGTTTGCATCCAGGCTTGTTTCGGGGATGTTGGGCGAACTGATAATCCATTCAAACAATGTCAGAATCGCCGCCCAGATTACCCAGGCAAAAGACAGAAAAAATGCGGTGATCAGAACGATGTCGGTGAAGGTGGAAAACCGGCCCGAGATGAATATCTGGTTCGATATTACGGGACCAAGAATGAACGCAAGCGCGATTGTCACGATTGGCGGGAGCAAGGCAAACCGTGTCGAAGTCAGACGAGACACTGCTTCGTTGCCGTGCGTTATCCGGTAGAGCCAGGAAATTATCATGAAGGCCAGGACGAAAAGCAGGAGTGTCAGCAGGATTTTCCATATTGGCGTGTCAAACCATATACTGTGCAAGGGGTCCGGAATATTCCTGGAAAGTGCAGCCGGAATCATCGGGCCGGTAAATTGGGGAAGCGTGTTGCTCCAACTCTCGATGTTCAGGGTCGAGCGAAGTGGCAGTTCCTGAATCCCCTCATAGAATCGTGGTGCAGAGATTATTGTTCGTGAACCAAAGAGAAATTCGCCTTCGCGATCACCCTCTTCAATTTTCAGGATACGGATTGGTGTTTCCGGAATTCTCCATATTCCGGTGGTTTTGTCGTCTTCGAAAGAGTCCAGACCCGGAATTTCGTTGGTACTGGGTAAATCGACACGCCCGAGGATATCCAAAAGGAGGGCTGTCGTTTCCAGGCCGACTTCCCGGCGGGATGCTCTTGGAACCGATGACAAGTCGATCAACGCTGCCAATTGATCCGTAAGGACGTTTATCTGCGCGGCGCGTTGCCAGCTTTTTTCCCGGGAGTAAGCGCTCAATGCTTCCTCAAACTCATCCCGGATAGTCAGAAAGGTGGAGAAGGTCTGGCGCGGGCTCTCCGTTCGGATTGGTTCGACCGGCATCTGATTGTCGGTGGAAGCTTCAGCCAGTGCTCCAATTGATGATGATGTGTCTTGTTGTGCATGCGGCTCAGCCACGTCAATGAGTACAAATACAATCATCATCAAAAGAGCTAGCAAGCGCATGGCATTGCGTCGCAAACAACCATCTTTCAGTGACAAGAAACCAATTCCCATAATTCATCTCTCCGTTTCCTGGAGGCTATCGACGAAATTATGGAATATCTACTGTCGGATCGCCATTAATTGGTCGGTTTTATGGATGCCGCTTGATCACTGCTGGTCAATTGAGAACAAGATCATGTCCCGAAGCCGGGGCAGATCGAATGGATCTGTCCGGATTCGCGCCTATTTTGGTGCGAGCACGAAGTCGAATTCAACGTCCCAGTATTTATCCTCATATCCCATCTCCTGCACCTTTTCGGGCTGATCAACAGGCTTGAATTCAGCGATCAGACTTTCCTTCACGCCAAATACGGAATCAGAGTGAATATAGGGATCTTCCGGATCAAATATGTGGGTCGTCACTTCGTCATATCCGTCCTTGGAAACGATGAAATGCAGGTGGGCGGGACGGTATGGATGCCGGCCCAGCGCATATAACAGTGCACCCACCGGCCCGTCGTCGGGAATGGAGTAATGCTTGGGTCGAACCGCCCTGAACCAGTAGGTGCCATCAGCTCCGGTGTGAAAGACGCCGCGCAAGTTGAAATCGGGCTGGATCCCCTTTTGCTGAACGTCGTAAAACCCTTCATCATTCGCCTGCCAGACGTCGATTTTCGCGCCTTCAACCGGTTTACCGTCAATGTCGGTGATCCGGCCACGCACGACCATTGGCTCACCCTTCTGGTCGAGGCAGATATCGGTCCCCATTTCATACTCAGGGGCGTCGCCTACATGAAATGGACCAAGCACGGTGTTTTCGGAAGCACCCTTGGGTCGGCGCGAATTGATCGCATCCACCAGCATTGAAACCCCAAGCACATCGCTGAGCAGAATGAATTCCTGCCGCCAGTCATCACATTTGTGGCCGGTCTTGGTAAGGAATTGGATGCCTTCCATCCATTCTTCCTGCGTCGGTTCGATCTCCTTTATCGCAGCGTGCAGATGGCGGGTCACGATCTCCATTACCTGTTTGACACGCGCGTCCTTTGCATTGGCATTCCGGCCAGCGACGACTTCGGCTGAATTTTCTTCGGTAAAATATCCGAGTTCATGAGATTCCATTTCCTACTCCTGTAAGTTATGGCCTGCCGACCAAGAGACGGTGCCGGCTAGCCCATTCGGTTATGGCGCTCCAGCGAGGGATCCATGGCCGTGGCAGGCATGGCGCTGTCGCAAAAAATGTTGGCTGTCGGGCTGAAAACCGATGTGTCATTCAATGTCCCGACCCGAATTCCGATCATCCCAACCCGTGTGCTGTTCTCGCTGAATAACGGGCTTCCGCAGGTTGGACAGAAATGCTTGATCATGGTCGATCCGCGATCTGAACTATGTTCAAAGGTCGCGGTTTCCCCATCGATCGCGAGTGCATCTTTTTCAACAAATACGAGTGAAGCGAAGGCTCCTCCGGTCGCCTGCTGGCAATCCAGGCAATGGCAATTGACCGCCCGCACGATCTCTGCTCGACCTTCGTACCGGATGCTGCCGCAAAGGCAGCATCCTGACAGGTTTACAGGGTCATCACTCATTTCGATCTCCACGGAAAACTGGTCGGGTTAGTGGTTCAGGGTGCAAACTATGGTTGGCATTCATGACCCATCTCCCAGATTGCCAATCGTGTTCTGCCGGACATATATGCGCGTCACGGTCAGTTCCTTCCAAACGCCTGCATGCGCCAGCGGATCGTCACGAAACATCCGGTCCACCTGATCTCTTTCGTCAGCATCAAGCATGAAGAAGCTTCCGATCATCTTCTGTCCGCTGTCGTCGGTAAGAGGGCCGGACAAAAGGATCTTGATGCCGAGCTTAGTCGGCGCCTCATCCAGATATTTTCGGTGAGCGTCAATGTGGGCCATTCGCTGTGGCAGCGCATCAGCTTTGTCCAGTGCATGGGCGATGAAAATCACGACGGGCCTACCTTAGAAGCGCGAGACTGAGATAAGGCACATAGATCAGGATCAAGGTGACGATTGTCATCATCACGACGAAGGGGAATGTGCCGGAGAAGATATCGCCCAGTGTCGTATTTCGATCCGATATGGTTGCCTTGACGACGTAAACCGTCAGACCGAAAGGCGGGGTCAGCAAGCCGATCTCGACGGCAATTACCGTGACGATGCCAAACCAGATCAGGTCTCCACCGAGCTCGGTTACGACAGGTAACGCCAGTGGCAGCAAGATCAGCATGATGGAGGTTGAATCCAGGATCATGCCCATCAGGATCACGATGGCGACATAGACCAGCAGAAAGCCGTAGAGCCCGAGGCCGGCGCCGATGAAATAGCCTGTCACTTCCTGGGGAATTGTCGATAGAGTCAGCATCCGCGAATACATGGATGCGGCAATGATCAGGATCAGGATCGAGACCGAGACCAGGCCTGTCTCGACCAGAATTCTCCAGAACCGCGACCAATTCAGCTTGCGCTTGGCCAAAGCTACGAGAATGGCGGCGGCTGCACCGGCAGCGCCTGCCTCCGTCGGTGTAAAGAAACCGGAATATATGCCACCGAGCACGATGGCGACGAGCACCGCGATGGGCATCAGCTTTCTGCCCGCGCTGGCCCAGTTTTCGCCCTCGATGACTGTAGGCCGCTCAGACTGCATCACCATGGTCGGCCACATCCGGGCCATAAGGTAGATACCGATGCCGAAGAAGGCCGCAAGCAGCAATCCCGGAATAACGGCCGCAAGGAACAGGGCCCCGATCGATTGCTCAGCCAAGACACCATAGATGATCAGAAGCAAGCTTGGTGGAATTAGCATGCCCAGGACCGATGATCCTGCGACAACGCCGAGTGCAAAGCGGTTGTTGTAGCCATTGGCAACCATTTGCGGCACTGCGACGCGCGCAAATACGGCTGCCGAGGCAATGGATATCCCGGTGATCGAAGCAAAAACGGCGTTGGCAGCAACCGTCGCCATGCCCAGTCCGCCCCGTACCTTCTGCAGGATCCAGGCCGCGACCCGAAATGCATCTTTGCCGATGTCTGCAACATCAACAATCAGGCCCATCAGCACGAAGAGCGGGACAACGCCAAAGAGATAGCGGTTGATCGCGCCATCGGCGGCAAGCGCCAGGCTACGAACCGCCACATTCGGATTGTCGCGAATCAGCCAGATACCCAGAAAGCTGAGCCCGATCAGGGCAACGGCAATATGCGCGCCGGAAAAGATCAGGATCAGCATGAAGGCAATCGCCACCAGGCCAATCTGGATCCTGTCCAGATCTGCCGAGAAGAGCGCGTATCCAAGAATGAGCATGATCGCAAAAACCAGCAGGATCGGCCAACCCCGCGGTTTGGTATCTTCTGAATGGCGGATCGTCAGCGGTGCCACGCTTTGGCTGGTCATCAGAACCTTGATGTCCAGGATTGCCTGGGTCGCAAAGGCCAGGCAAGTCAGAAGCGATCCCGCGAACAGACAGGTTTTGATCGGCCAGACCGGTGCCGTAAAGACGCCCTGCGCGCCAAAGAATTCATTTTCCACCCAGGCATCGACCAGCTTTGGCCAGGTGCCCTGTGCAATCAGGGCAAAAACTACGATACCGGCTATATGAAATGCTAGGCGCATGCCGGCGGCCGCAAATGGCCGTTCAGTCTCAATCGTCCCGATCAGGATGTCGGTCCTGGTCATCCGGCCGGTCATCAGGGCATGTGCCACTTGCAGGAAGACAATGGCGACGATCGAATTTGCAACAATCTCCGCCACCCCCTGCACTGGCGCGTTGAACAGGCTGCGACCGAGTATGTCGGCGCAGATCAGTATCATCAGGCAGAAAACCCAGATTGACGCGACGCCGCTGACAAAGCTCGTCAGCTTCGTCACGCCAAACTCAATCCCGTTTGCAAAACGACGGATCATGACAGAAATCTCCTCCCGATGATCAGCCGCGCTCTAGCGCTTGTCCCACTCGATTTTCGGCGTAAGACCAGCATCACGAACCTTGGCCATATAGGCATCGATCACGTCAGCCGCGCCCTTGTCGGAATTCGCCTCTGCCCACTCGCCCGCAATGTTCGGCAATCCGGTCTTCCAGGTCTCGATGTCACCCTCCGGCAATTCCGTGACGGTGGCTCCGACCTCCGGCAGTTTCTCCAGAAATGACTCATACCGCGCCATTACTTCTTCAGCGTGCGCCACGGTGTATTCTTCGCCAAGCTCCGTCAGAACCTTACGAACATCATCCGACAGGCCATCCCAAACATCCTTGTTTATGCCCAAACCGCCAGTCATGTGCGCGCCGATACCGACCAGGGTGACATAGGGCGCCACTTCGTAATGCTTGTTGGGGAACGCACCGGTAATGATGACCACCATGCCGTCAGCCACACCGGTCTGGACCTGGTTATAGTAAGTCGGCAAAGCACCGTTCACCGGGACCGCGCCAAGATGCTTTATCCAGTTTGCCGATGGTCCCGGCGCGAGGATTTTTCGTCCTTCGAGATCTTTCAGGGAGTTCACGGGGAAATTGGTAAGCAGGTGATAGGTCTCGACCCCACTTGCGCCAAGAAAGACGACATTCTGGTCGTCCCATGCCTTCTGCAGCTGCGGGAGTTCCTTGTGAAGTTCATTCATGATCTTCAAGGTGGAAACAAGATCATCGCTCACGAAGGGGGTGAAGTAGGTTACGTTCTGGAGCGGCATTTTCGAGCCTTCCCAAAGGGTCCCTACCCAACCTGCATCGGTCAGTCCGTCACCGACGGCTTCCAGCGTGTCCTTGAAACCGTAAAGCGAACCGCCATAGTTCTCGGTCCATTCGATCCGGTCTTCCGACCCCATCGCTTCCAGGCGCTTGTTGGATTCGCCAACGACAAGGGTCGAGAGCTGCCCGACCCAAGGCAGCACTTCCGGATGGCTCGAAGCCATCGTCAAATTATATGTTTTCGCTTGTGCCAATCCGGTAAATGCGAAACACAGTCCGAGCGCAATGATCAGTTTCTTCATGAGGGTTCCTCCAGTGTTCTTGAATTCAGGTGACCGTGTGCCGGCCTGTCGAATATTCGATTGCAACCGTCACGCGGCCTTCGTTCAGCAGCCATGGCCGTACGGTGAAGCTGCGCGCGCCCGATGAATGCATCGGATCGGCTTCGGCGATGCTGCGCGCATCTTCGAGATTGTCGGCACGGATGATCACCATGCCCTCGCCATTCCACGTATGCTCATCGTCCTCCCAGAAAGGACCGGCGCCAAACATGATCCCGCGCTTTTCCAGATCGACCTGGAACTTCAAATGGTCCTCAATGTTCTCCATGACCGGTCCCATTCCATTGGTCGGCGTGGTGAACACGACAAACAGCTGTTTTTGCAGCATCCCCTTTGATGCTTCGAGAATGTCGTCCTTGGTGATGTTTGGATTTGACATGGTTCCTCCGGGTCAAAGCGTCTGGCAGACTTCGTCATATTCCAGCCGGTCCAGCCGGCGGAAAATCTTGCTGGTGTCCGCATATCCGAGATTTACGAGAAAGTTCGATTTCAGCGAGGTGCCGTGGAAGAACTCCTCGTCCACCTTTGCATTATCGAACCCGGACATCGCACCAACATCCAGACCAACTGCGCGGGCGGCGATCATGAAGTAGGCACCCTGCAGGGTTCCGTTGCGAAAGGCGTTTACCTGCGCCGCAGTCGTGTTGTTGCGGAAATTGTCCTGTGCGTCGGGATTGGGCGGAAACAAGCGCGGCAGCTCTTCCCAGAAATTCAGGTCATAAGCGATGATCGCCGTTACCGGCGCTGTCCGCATCTTCGGTCTGTTGGGAGGCATCAGGCAGGGTTCCAACCGATCCTTGGCATCAGCCGACTGGATGAAGAGCACACGCATGGGCTGCTGGTTCATCGATGTCGGCCCCATTTTCGCAAGCTCATAGAGTTCACGAAGCGTGTTTTCGCCGACCGGTTTATCCTGCCAGCCATAATGCGTGCGCGCTTCCGTCAGCAATAGCCGCAGCGTTGCTGTATCAACCGCGATCTGTTCATCCTGGAGAATTTGGGCTGCCTTGCGGGCCTCTTCGTGCTGCGCCTCAAAGGGATCTTTTGAAGTGTTTTCGGCAGTCGCTGTTGTACTCATTGAATACCCCATTGTTTCATTCAGAACCGCGTCGCTCGATCGGGAATGACGGAAGCGATCGTTGTTCGTTTGCGTTGAATGAAGCTTAATGAGGAAACTGATCTATTGTATCGAATTAGACCCGCACTTTATGATATAATGTTATATTATCCTGCTGACGATCCAGCATATGTCATGTCTGATTATCGAGAGGTGCCGTAAGTTCTCAGGACAATCCGGTGCTCTGCTCGTAGCGCGCAATCTCTTCCGACAGCCCGGTAAATTCTGCGCGCAGGAACTGTTTGAAGCGGCGGATCGCCGGACGTTCGGCTGATGTCGTGGCAGTAAGTATGCCGAGATTTCTCTTGGGATGCCGGACACGAACTGACAGAGCTGAAACTAGCTTTTGCTTTCGCAGCATGAAAACAACCGAAAGCGGCAACACCGTCAAGCTGTCGGTTCGTGCCAGCAAGTTCACAATCGAGGATAATGAACCGCCGGAGAAACTGACCTTGAAGTCGGTCACGCCGATGGATTTCAGTACCAATTGAAGATCCTGATAAAGCGGGCTGTTGGCCGGGGGCGCGATCCAGGGATAGGTTGCAACATCGGTGAGACGAACTTCAGATTTCTGTGCCAGCGGGTGGGTGATCCCACATGCGATGATGTTCCGGCCCGGCAGAATCTCCTCAAATGTAAATGCCGCGGCCACAGCTTCAGGTTCCATCGGCACAATTCCGATATCAAGGGTACTGCTTTCCAGTTGGCGCGCCAGATCATTTGCAAATCCATAGTTTTGATCGACGCGAATTGCCGGGTTATCCAGTTGAAACTTAGCGATCAGGTGTGAGACGACGCCATCCATGAATACGGGCGTTCCGCCGACACGAATAAGTCCCGCCTTGCCTCCGGTGTAACCGGCAATGACTTCGCTAGCCGATGCACCGGCCTGCATTATCTTGCGACCCTCTGTGGCCAAGGCAATGCAGATTTCGGTTGGTTTGAGGGGCCGGCGTCCCTTTTCGAACAGCGGCATGCCGATCCGCTCCTCCAACATCGAAATTGTACGGGATACGCTCGGCTGGGCTTTGTTGATTGCCGCTGCGCCTTCCGTCAACCCGCCTTGATCAACAATGGCGGACAGTATTTCGAGGTGCCTGGGGTCGATTTTCATAACATAAAGATATGTTACGGATATCAAATTCGATCAAGTACCGAAATTTGGATGATACGATAGGGGTCGATGCAGCCATCTAACTGCCCGGGATTTGATATGGTCGAACCGCTATCCGAGTCTGCCCCAGATACAGCCAATCCGCATGAAGAAAAGCTCGTTCGAACCGATACGGGCGTGCGGGTTCGGTTCGGCGCGGGATTGCGCCACGAAATTGGTTCCGAAATCGAACGATTGGGCTGCAACCGTTCCTTGATCCTCTCGACACCGCAACAATCACAAGGGGCGCTGTCTCTTGCTGAAGATGCAGGAGAGCTGGCAGCTGGTGTATTCACCAAGGCCGTGATGCACACACCTGTTGAGGTGAGCGAAGAAGCGGTCGCCCATGCGAGAAGCGTGAATGCGGATTGCGTCGTTGCCATAGGCGGCGGGTCCACGACCGGACTTGGAAAGGCAATCGCGTTGCGCACCGATCTGCCTCAGATCGTCATCCCGACCACCTATGCCGGCAGTGAAGCCACGCCGATCCTCGGCCAGACTGAGAACGGGTTAAAGGTGACATTGACAGATGACAAGGTGCTTCCGGAAGTCATCCTCTACGATCCGGAATTGATAACCAGCCTGCCGGTCGAAATGACTGTTACCAGCGCACTCAATGCGATGGCGCACGCTGTTGAAGCTCTTTATGCTCAAAACCGCACCCCGGAACTGACCGATATGGCGGTCGAGGGTTTGCAGGCACTGGTTTCCGGTATCCCAGACGTGATCGAAGATCCAAACAATCTGGATGCAAGGCAACAAACAATGCATGGCGCCTGGTTATGCGGCACCGTTCTCGGCAGAGCCGGCATGGCACTTCACCACAAGCTTTGCCATACGCTGGGTGGCACATTCGACCTGCCGCATGCTGCTACCCACGCGATAATCCTGCCGCATGCAATCGCCTATAATGAAGCCGCCGCGGCAGATCAGCTGGCACCTTTAAGGGAAATGCTTGGAAGTAGGAGCGCCGGCCAGGGGCTTTATGAATTTGCCAAACGGACCGGTGCGCCATTGGCATTGAAGGATCTGGGAGTCAGCGAAGGCGACCTGGACAAGGCGGCCGATCTCGCGGTCGAAAATGCCTATTGGAACCCCCGGCCAATCACGCGTTCCGGCATTCGCCAAGTGCTGCAATTGGCCTGGGAGGGTGAGTGCCCACCCGAACAATCTCCTAGCCTGTAGAATCGCGGCAAAGTCAGGCTGGAGCGTCGCTTGGCGTAAGAATTGTCATTCCGACCTTGTCGGCCACTGCCATGATCGCAGGGATGTCCGGCGGTCCGTCCGATTCGGGAATTTCTGTTGTCCCATCGGGCATTGCCTCGCCGGCTTCGGTAAAGAAGGTGTCATGCATTGCGCCGGGAGCGTTCACGCATATCAAGCGGCCCGGCCGGTCTCCGGTACAGGTAAACGCATGAACCGCACCTTCCGGAACCTTCACAAAGTCACCAGCTTTCGCCTTGAAGGTCTCGCCATCGACAAAAAATTCGAAGTCGCCCTCCAGAACGAAGAAACTTTCATCTTCTCCGGCGTGGTGGTTGGGCGGCGCACCAGCGCCGGGTGCCGTCTTGATCTCGACAATTGTGTAACGATCTCCGGTCTCGGCCGGGAAGGCGTGAAAGGTCAGAAGATTTCCAAGAAGGTGATAGGTTCGTGGGCGAGACTTGGTCATATCTCAGCGGTTCCCTTTACTTCAATTGATTTGCCTTTATGATACATATATCTTTTTATGAGACAAGTGTATTATTAAGGAAATTGCTTGGCCCCGCGCACCAATCAAAAGAACCGGACTCGCGAAGCACTTCTGGCATCGGCCCGTGAACTCATGTCTGAAGGCAAGGAGGTTACGCTTGCCAAGGTGGCAGAACGCGCGCGAACGAGCCGTGCAACGGTGTATCGATATTTTTCCGATCCCGGCGTTCTTGCACTGGACGCCACGCTTGATATCGAAGTCACGCCCACGGCGGAGTTGCTTGAGGGACTTGATGATGTTCGGCTCCGTGTAAAGGCCATAGCATGCTACTATCTGGACATATCGCGAGATCATGAAGCGCATTTCCGGCAGTTTTTAGCCGAGGCTCTGAAGGCTTCGCTGGAAGACGGGAATGTAAAAATGCGCGGCGCCAGAAGGTTGGGCGCCTTTGAAGAGGCGCTTGAACCGGTGCGTGTATCGATGGATGCACAAGAGTTCGGAGACCTGACGATGCGGTTATCCATGACCACGGGGATGGAGCAGTTCATTATCCTCGAGGACATTTTGCGGGTGGACCAGGCTACCGGCTACCGCCTCCAGGAGGGATTGGTGGACGCTTTGCTGGATCGATATCTGCCCAAGACGTAGAACCACATCAGTACATGTCAGCAGTTAGCGACGTCGAGGCATAACCAATAATTACAGGCACGGAATGCAATCCGGAGTCAGGTCTTGTCTATTGGTTTGCTGCGAAGCGCCTTGACGGTTTCGCGTTCCGCGCGCCTGCAGGCTACCGGTGGAAGACCTTGTGCGATCAGGGACAAGTCTTCAAGAACCAGCTCGCCAATTTGCTGCAGTGCTTCTGTCATTGCGCCTGCCCGATGCGCAGACAACAGCATGCCGTCAGTTTTTCGGATCGGGTCATCTGCTGCAACAGGCTCTTCAGGGAAAACGTCGGTAGCAATGCGTAGCCGGCCCGAACCAGCTTCGGCGCGTAACGCCTCGAAATCAGCGATCGCCGCGCGACTGAGCAGAACAAGAATGCCCTGGTCTTGAACGAGACTTAACGCTTCAGCATCCAATAGATGCGAATTTTCTTTTGTGATTGCTGCTACCACGAAGATCAGCCGGCTGTTTCGCATGACGTCTTCGAAGTTAGCCGGCTCAACACCGAGGCGCCGAAGATATCCGTCCGGCAACCAGGGGTCATAAACTCGAATGCGTGCCTGAAAGGGTGCAATGAGGGTCTTCAGCGCCCGACCCAGATCTCCGAAGCCGATAAAGCCGATATCGCTACCGGTGAGCAGGAGCGCGTCCTGGTTTCCTTCCAGCCCGTATTTTTCGGTTCCCGCGAGAAAGTCGATATGGCCGGTATGAATCCCTCTCGCCAGCGACAAGGCCAATCCCAATCCGTGTTCGGCAACCGGAATTGCAAAGACCGAGCTGGGCGCAAGTACGTGAATTCCGCGTTCAAAGCAGTAATCGTAGTCAATATTGGGCAGGAAATTGGTTTCTACATTGAAAATTGCCCGCAGGTTCGGTGCCGCCTCAAGACGGCCACGATCCATTTCCTGCTGACCGATCAGGATGTCGGTGGTCGGCAGATATTCTTCATAGAGCTCATCCCGCGCACCATCTTCAATCCGGATAACGTCATAGTTTTCAAAGAACTCCTGCTCGCTCTCCTCGCTAAATATTTCCGAGGTCGTGCGGGGTGCCGGGTCGTAGAGGATGCGCAATTTGATCTCCAGCTCAAAAAACGATTTACAACATAAAACGATTTTCCTACTGTTTGATCAAGAGGAGAACCTTTGGACAGGAAAATCGGATCCAGGCCATCGATCAGGGACGTGGCACGCAGTGCCGGCGTATCTCCCGGATGCGTCTCGAATGTCATCAATGGCCGGCGCAAGCAGGATGACCCGATCGGGCGCGCCGTTCATGAGGCGATCGAGAAACTGGGCTACCGCCGAAATACGATCGCTTCCAATTTGAGGCGCAGCCAAAGCCGGTTTATCGGCCTGGTCATTCCGGATTTCGAAAATCCCTTTTTTGCCGAACTCGTCGCGCAGCTGGAACAACAGGCCGAGGGAACGCAGTACCGGATTGTCGCAACTTCAAGCCGGGAAGACCCGGAGATCGAATTACGCGAACTGGATGAGTTGGCAGGTTGGCCTGTTGCCGGAATCCTGCTGGTTCCCTCCATGGATTCCAGATGCAAGCCAGTCATTCAAACAAGTGACAAGCCAGTTGTGGTTATTGACCGAATAATTCCGGATTCGGATCTGGATGTCATTGCCGTCGACAATTTCGAAGCATCCGCCGAAGGAATGCGTCGGCTTCTGGAACTCGGTCATCGGCGCATTCTCATCGCCTATCTGGATGACGGTATCGTCAATGTGGATGAGCGTCTGGCAGGTGTACGGGCAGCCGCTGCTCAGCATTCAGACGAGTTGGAAGTCAATTTCCTCGCAACTGGCCCTGACGTTGAAGGTGCAAGGCAGCGGATCGGCGATCTTCTGGATGAAAATCCCGGAACCACCGCAATTTTCTGCTTGTTCAATTCCGCAACGCTTGCAGCCTATGGCGCGGCGCAGGCCCGAAACCTGCGGCTAGGCCAAGGCCTTGCCCTGCTCAGCTTCGACGACAGTACGTGGATGTCACAGGTCCAACCGGCAGTAGCGGCAATTATCCAGCCCGTCGCCGAAATTGCCAGGCAAGCCTGGGAACGAATTCTGACACGAATTGACGCCGAAACTGAACCAGCCGGAATTGTACGGGTTCGATGCGAACTCTCGCAAAGAGAAACCCTGATTGCGGCAAATGGCGTGCAAGAATCTGCCTCTCGAACGACTGAGGAGCAGGTGTAGTTACTTTAAAGAAGAAGTCGATCAGCAAATAGGGAGGAACTGAAATGCTGAAAAAACTGACTATCGCAGCCCTTTTGGGCGTGTTCGCCATGCCAGCGCAGGCGGAAACCTATGGCGTATTGATGAAAACACTTTCCAATCCATTTTGGGGAGCAATGGAACTGGGCGTCCGTGAAGGTGCAGATGCTGCCGGTGTGGAATATTACCTGCAGGCGGTTGAAAGTGATCAGGCAGCAGAACCGCAGCTTAATGTCTGCAACACGATGCTGGAGCGCAAGCCTGACGCGATGATCACCGCTGCGATCAACTCGACCATCTTGCTGCCCTGCCTGAAGCGGGCAAACGATATGGGAATTCCGGTGGTCGATCTGGATGGCAATCTGGATCACAAGATCGCGGCAGATGCCGGCGTTGATATCGCCTTCTCTATTGGTTCGGACAATGTTGCCGCCGGGGCACAAGGTGCCGAATGGCTGGTTGGTCAGTTGGGCGCCGATGCAAAAGGACCGGTTCTCGTGATCGAGGGATTGTCGGGGAATATCACTGGCCAGAAGCGGGCTACGGGCTTTGCTGACAAGCTGAAGGAGCTGGCGCCCGGCCTTGAAGTCGTGGCTTCTCTTCCCGGTGACTGGGATCGCGGCAAGGCAGCCAACATCACCAATGATACGCTTACGGCGCATCCTGAGCTTGTCGCGGTATTCGCAGCAAATGACGGCATGGCGCTTGGCGCAATCGAGACCGTCTATGCCGCGGGCAAGGGCGATCAGGTAATCGTAATCGGTGTTGATGGAAATTCTGACGCAGTCAAGTCCATCAAGAGCGGACGCCTCAATGCTTCAGTGGCCCAGCTCCCCTATCTGGTGGGCAAACAGGCTGTGGAGATGGTCAAGGAGATGAAGGGCGGAAAGGCACCCGATGGGGATTGGATCTATGTTCCAACCATGGTGCTGACAAAGTCGGTTCTCGATGCTGGTACCGAGCCAATGCTCGAATACGTAAAATAATCCAATATCTGTCCGGGGTGACAATCATCCCGGACAGGCCTACACATCCGGGCAAATGATCAGATTACTTGAACGAACGCATGTCCGCGTAGAATCACTCCTGGTTCTGGCCGGTTTGGTAATACTCATGGCCATCCTGTCGCCCGTTACCGGGGATGGGACACGGGTATTCCTGACCGCCAACAACATGTTCAATATCATATTGGCGACGGCGACTTTCGGCATTCTCGCAATTGGCGCGACATTTGTCATAAGTGCTGCCGGGATCGATTTGTCGCTGGGATCGGTCCTTGGCCTGGCATCTGTTTCAGGCGCTGCCCTGGTGGTGACGTTGGGGTGGCCCTGGTATTTCGCCATTATCGGTGCGCTATTGGCGGGTTCGCTCGCTGGCGCACTGAACGGTTTCATCGTTACGCGTGGTCATGTACCTGCATTCATCGTGACGCTGGGCATGCTAGGCATTGCGCGCGGACTTGCATTGATCATATCAAGCGGACGCGGGATCTATGGTTTGCCCGACGAAATCCTGTTCCTCGGTCAGGCGCGCCCCTGGGGCGTTCCAACACCGGTATTCATCCTGATCGCTGTCGCACTCATATCCCACTATATCCTTGCTCACACGCCGTTCGGGCACCATACGCTTGCCTTGGGGGATAATGAAAATGCCGCACGCGCTACCGGGATCAATGTACGCCGTCAGCGGATGATGCTCTACACGATCTCGGGTTTCATGGCCGGCGTTGCCGGTCTGATATTTACCGCCCGGGTGAATACCGGCGATCCGACAGCCGGTCTGAATTACGAGCTGCTTGCCATTACGGCTGCGATTATCGGGGGCACGAACCTGTTTGGTGGCAGGGGATCGATATTGGGAACGATGATTGGTGCGCTAATCATGGGTGTCCTGCAAAACGGACTGAATCTGATGGCGGTGCAAGCCTATTACCAGCAAATGGCGATTGGCGCAGTGTTGATAGCAGCCGTCTGGCTTGACCAGGTACGCAGCCGTGGGAGGCAGATACAATGAGCCTGTTGGAACTTGCCGGTGTCGAAAAATCCTTTGGCGCAGTCCAGGTCCTGCATGGGGTCGACCTGAAAGTCGGCGCAGGAGAGGTCGTTGGTCTGGTGGGCGACAATGGCGCGGGCAAATCCACGCTGATGAAGTCAATTACAGGCGTATATCCGGTAGACAAAGGAACCGTTTCCTTTAATGGATCCGACATAACCAGGCTTGACCCAGGCGCCAGGCGGGAGATGGGGATCGAGATGATCTACCAGGATCTTGCGCTGGCCCCCCAACAGGATGTTGCAAACAACATCTTCCTTGGCCGCGAACCGACCAAAAGACTGTTCGGGTTGTTGCCGTCCTTCGTGGACAAGACCCGCATCGATCTGGAAGCGCAGGAGATGATAGACCGGCTTGGGGTTCACGTGCCGTCAATTCATATCCCGGTGGGGATGCTTTCCGGTGGTCAGCAACAGACAATCGCGATTGCCCGCGCACTCACCTTCAAACCAAAACTTGTGATCATGGACGAACCAACCGCTGCATTGGCTGTCCGCGAGGTTGAAAGCGTGCTCAACCTTATCAGACAGATGCAGAATGAGGGAATCTCCACCATTTTGATCAGCCACCGGCTAAACGACGTGTTTGAAGCATGTGGACGTATTGTTGTTCTAAGGCGCGGCAATGTCATCGCGGATCTGCCGCGAAACAATACGGATATGGCTGAAGTGGTTTCCTACATTGTCGGCGCGCACGGTTAGCAGGAGGAATTGATGCCTCGCCTCGGACTTCATTCACTTGCTTTCACGCCACTTTGGAAACCCGAAGAGGCCGACCGTTTATTGCCGCCAATTCTCGATCATGGGGTTCGTGTGATCGAGACACCTTTGCTGGACCCCAGAACCTACAACAGCGAGTCCACCCGAAAAGTTGCTGATCGCTACCAGGTCGAGATTGTCTGTTCCCTCGGCCTGCCGGCTGAACTCGACATTGTGCGGAACGGTGATGATGCCGTCGAATTTCTGGAAATTGCGCTTTCGGCGGCGCGCAATGCCGGGTCAGGCAGTCTTTCCGGCGTCACCTATGGCACAATCGGTAAAACGTCGGGTGGTCCGCCCAATCAAGCCGAACTTGATGCCGCCTGCCGGCTGGTGGAACGGGTTTCAGTTGCAGCAAAACGCCTGGGAATGCGGCTGGGGCTGGAACCCTGCAACCGCTACGAGACCCATCTGCTCAATACCGCGAAGCAGACCGCCGAGATCATAGAACGGGTGGGCGCGGAGAACGTGTTCATCCATCTTGATACCTATCACATGAACATCGAAGAACCGGGCATGCAGGAAGGCTTTGCCGATGCGGGCGAGCATCTGGGATATGTGCATCTGTCCGAATCCAATCGTGGCGTACCGGGCAAAGGAGCGATGAACTGGCCGGATGTATTCGAGGGGTTGGCCGAGGTCGGATTTGACGGCAGCATGACGCTGGAAAGCTTTGTCTACCTTGCGCCCGAGATCGCCTCCGGGCTTGCCATTTGGCGACCGGTTGCCGAACGGCCGGAAGATGTGATCGAGGTCGGTCTTCCGTTTATCATCGAGGCGGCTGGCAAGGCTGGTATCACGTTCGAGACTTAGCCATACTTGAACATACCCCGATCGCAATCAGTATCAGGTGAACCGACATGTGCAGAAACATACGCACCCTGTTCAATTTCGAGCCGCAGGCAACGGAAGAAGAAATTCATGACGCAGCCCTGCAGTTTGTCCGCAAGATCAGCGGGACCCGGAAGCCATCGAAGGCAAACGAACCGGCATTTGAGCGTGCCGTGAAACGAATATCGGGGTCTATCAGGGAATTGCTGGACGATATGGAGACGGCGGCGCCACCGCGCAATCGCGAAAAAGAAGCCGCAAAGGCGCGTCAAAAAGCGCTGGCACGATTTTCGTAGGACATCCGTGCCAGAAACTACCAAGCGGTAGAGCGAAGGTCGATTGCTCAGTCGCAGGAAACCCGGAATTCATGCACATCGTTTGCGATACGCGACATTGTTCCGGTAGCATTCGCAAAAATGCCGGAGCCACCAATGATGAAATGGTCGCCTGACGTGTTGCGTTCGGTTTCGGATTGAGCCGAAGTCATCACCGATTCCGCCGGTCTGACCGAATGGATCACGCCACCTGGCAAGGAAATGAAATTCTGTGAGGAGGTCTTCGCGTCACCTGATGACTCGTCGACTTCAACAACGGTCGCAATCCAGCGCAATTCGCCGACATCGGTACCGTTTTCATCCTGCAAACGAAGGTATCCAATCCTCTGATCACCCACGCTGACCCCTTCTGCGCCATGATCCACAAACTGAACCTTGCGTGAGTCGTTGTTTCGTTTGAGTTTGAAATCCGCGCAGGTTTCCGGGGCCGCATATACCGAAGCCGTAAATCCCAGAACGGAAACAATTGTCATTGCTATAAAACCAGATGCTGCAAAAGAAAGGCTGGAGAACAGAGGTTTGAGCATTTTTTCCTCCCATACAAACCAATGGTGCTGCATGCTCCAGAAGAATAGCTGCGAACCGCAGTTGGAACAATAATCCCCGAGCCCCTTTGCCGAAGATTGGTCTATTCAAGCAAAGGCAGGCACAAAAATCCAAAATTTCTGATTGCAAAAAACCTGCCCCAACCCAAATAACGGTGGGAAGCTGAGGCTCGACCGGCATCCGGCCCTTGAACCATACCGTCATAGATAGGCCACAAGGTTCGGATTTGGTTTTTGCGTAATCAATAGCTAGTTGGCTTGTATGTTCAGACTTATCACCTATTTCGTCCTGATCGCCGTCGTCTTCGTGGCCGGATTCCTGGCCTGCGTGGTCTATCTGCCTTCCTTCAACGATCTGCGCCAATCTTACATCAGCAATCTCGTATCCGATTTTTTCGAGCGCGATATCAAGGTCAATGGCGACGTCAACATCACACTTGGCCAATATGTAGATGTCGAGGTCACCGATATTTCGGTCGCGCCATTATCAGGAGCTTCAGGAGACTGGGTGGAGCGCATTGATCGTGGCCGGATTACCATGCCCTTATTGGCGACCCTGGTCGGCCAGGCCGAGATCACGGCGTTGGATCTGAGCGGTGTTGAACTCGAGATTGCCGGGGAAAAGCGGCAGGCGACCGGAGCAAACGGCTTTGCCGGGTTCCCGACGCGCTATCTGACACGGCAGCTTGCGGGAAATCTGGACATTAATGATGTGAAATTTCGTTACATCAACGAAGCGGCGGGCTGGGACGAGGTGATTGCGATCGAGCGGCTGACATCGCGCTATAATGGCGATGCAAGCGAAATACATGTTGTCGCTGAGGGCAAGTTCAACGAAGTCGGGCTTTCCTACGTTGCGGATTTTCAAAATCCGGCAAGACTGGAGCCTGGTGCGCCTGCGGATTTCTCCATGCAGCTGGAGATACCCGGTTCCAAGTCGCAATTGGAAGGGACGCTGGATACCTCGTCACCGATCGCGATCCTGGATGCGAAATTGTCCTCGCAATCCGACTCCCTGGGTGACCTGCTGGACGCCCTTGGCCTGAAACGGGTCGTGGAAGGTCAGGGCCAGCTCAGGGCCGATCTGACCGGACCGCTTGATGGTGTTTCGGCCAGTTCGCTTGCGGCCAGTGCTTCCGGTGAGCGGCTGGATCGAATATCGGTAAATGGTTCAATTGAAAATCTGACGCAGGAGACCGGGCTTGACCTGGAATTTTCCGCCAATTGGCGGGAGCCGGATGTCGATCTGATCGCAAATGGAAGTTTTCTGGATCTGTCGGTTACCGGGATTTCGGGAAAGCTGACCGGTGACGTGAACAGTCTGGCGATCGACCAGTTTTTCCTGAACACCAACTCCGTGTCTTTCCAGTTCCGCAATATCGGGCCGATTTCGGTGCAGCAACTAGCCAAGGATGATCAGGGCAGGCTGGGCATTATCGGGATCCATGTGCTTGATGGACCGGCGGACAAGCCGGCGCTGGATCTTAAGGGCAATGTCAGGGATGCGCTGAATTTCACCGGCATCGACCTGTCGGGAAAGATCGACATCCCCACGGTGGATGCGCTTTCGTTGGAAGGGGGTAACGACCCCGATGCGCTGGGCTATCTGCGCGGCGAGGTTTCGGTCTCCGATGAAGACGGCTCGCTGGGCGTGGAAAGCCTTTCGGGCTCGGTCGAAGGCTCGGATCTGATATCGCTTGATCTGGAACTCAAAGCCGACGATCTGGCCGATGGCGATGAAATCGCGATCAAGGCCGATCTCGACATTAAGGACATGGCGAAATTTGCCAATGCGCTGGGTGCAACAACTGCGGCGAAAGGCGGACTCAAGTTCAACGGGTCGTTTCTGGTTGCCGATGGTGAACCGGGGATCGATGGCGATCTGGAGATCAATACCTCGAAGATTACCGGAAGGCTGGTCGGCACCAATGAAGACGGCAAGGTTGGCGCCAAGGGCAATATCCAGTCGAAGACGCTCAGAATTTCGGATCTGCGAGATCTGTGGGAGATCAACCTGATCCGCAGCAATCAGGATTATGACCCCGTCACGATGAATGAGGATGCCTTTGCCGGTTTCACCCTGGCGCTTGATATTGATGTCGGCAGCATTGTTGAAGGCGGCAAGTCGGTCGGCGCGTTCAAGGGGGCGCTTGCCTATCACGACCAAGTCTTCAAGCTCGACCCGTTCAGCCTGACCTATC
>JANQQM010000037.1 GCA_028289365.1 Salaquimonas sp.
AAGGATCTTGATGAACGCATGCACACGACACCGTGGTTCCATGCGACCGATCTCGTCAATGTTCCTGCGGTAAATTTGGTGCAGGTCGGCATTGGCGGCTGGCAGGTGCCGCGCGAAGGCGTCGAAGTCGCCCGCGAGCGGAATTCAAACATATTCACCATGCGCGATGTCGAGGAACTGGGCCTGGAAGAAACTGCCGCGCGGGCACTCGAACTGGCATGGAAAGATGCAGACGCAGTCTATATTTCCTTTGATATCGACAGCGTGGATTGCGGATTTGTTCCGGGCACCGGATGGCCGGAACCTGGCGGTTTCCTTCCGCGCGAAGCCCTGGAACTGGTCTCGCTGGTCGCTAAGGAAGGAATATGCGGTCTGGAGGTTGTCGAGGTTTCTCCCCCTTATGATCAATCGGACATAACCGCCCTGCTGGCTACACGCGTGATCGTCGATGTGCTCGGCACAATGGTCAGCCATGGCAAGATGGGCGCACATAAATCCATCATCGACAAGCCCGTCAGCATTCCCGTTGGTCCGGATGTCGACGGCCAGGGATGGGGGACAAACGCATGACAACCATCAAGTCTGGAACTGATCATCATCATCATGGTCATGACCACCAACACGATCATGATCATCACACACACACCGGGCCCGGCCACAATCATGGTCACGACCATCTGCACTCCCATCTGCATGGCGACAGCGCCCATGAAAAATCGGAGGAAATCAAGGTCCTGACAACGGCGTTTGTCGAGGGGTTTCGCGCAGCAGACGACAAGACGAGTTTCCTGCGTTTGGCGGGCATTCCGTTCCATCGCAAAGGCAGCGACGGACTGAAGATGCACCTCGTCGACGCATCCATCGTGTCAAACTGGCAGATTGGGACCGCATCACCAGCCTTCGGCTCCCGCGAGCTTTCCTATCTTCCCTATCCCGGCAATATGGTCACGGAACGCGAAACCATGACCTTTACTTATGTCTCGCTGACCGAACGCTCGGATATCGGCCTTGTCGACCTGCTTGAACTGAGAAGCGTTGTCGACGAAGAAGCCAAATAGGCCTCGGCTCTCGGCATTCCATAAAATTCGTCGAAATCGGTCCTGAGCCTTTCCACACGGACTAGGAAAACCCCTTGCAGTTCGCTATTATGCGTCTAGTATAACGTTTTACCTAATGAATATTCGCGTAAACGAACGATTATGAGGCGGATCCATGAGACATAGCACCGACCGTATCCTGACCACCCATGTTGGCAGCCTGCCGCGCCCGCACAATCTGCTCGACATGATCAAGGCCCGATTTGCCGGAGAGGAAATCGACTACAAGGCTTATGACGAGCTGATCAAGGACTCGGTCGATGACATGGTCGGTCAGCAGGCAAATGCCGGTATCGATATTGTTGCCGATGGCGAAATGTCAAAGCCGGGCCATGCGATCTATATCAATGAACGACTGACCGGTTTCGAAATGCGTCCCGGCCACGACATGGGCTATTACGCGGAAGAAAAGGAAGCCTTTCCCGAATATTATGAGGAGTATTTCAATCGCGCTCATCTGGGCGGTGCGGTGGCGCCGACCCACCCGATCTGCTGCGTGGGAGAAATCAAATATATCGGCCACGAGGCGCTGGAAAAAGATCTTGCCAATCTCAAGGCCTCAGTCGAAAAGCATGGCTGCGAGGAGGCCTTCATGCCCTGCGCTGCGGTCACCGGTGTCGGCTTTAACGAGTACTATGATAGCGAGGAGGAATATATCTACGCTGTCGCAGATGCGCTGGCAGAGGAATATAACGCGATTATCGATGCTGGATTATTGCTACAGGTCGATGACCCGTTCCTGCCCCATGTCTATATGGACCGATCCCTCGACGACAAGGCAAGAACCTCCAAGGCGATGATGTATGTCGATGCGGTCAACCACTCGATAAAGGGCATTCCGCCGGAAAAGATCAGATACCACACCTGCTACGGCATCAATCAGGGCCCGCGCATCCACGAACCTGACTTGCCGATGATGGTCAACGAAGTTCTGAAGGTAAATGCAGGCGCTTATTCCTTTGAAGCAGGTAACCCGCGCCATGAGCACGAATATCACCTATGGGAACAAGTTAGTTTGCCGGAAGGAAAACTTGTTGTTCCCGGCGTGATCACCCATGCGTCCAGCGTCGTTGAACATCCCGAATATATTGCCGAGCGCATTATCCGTTTTGCCGACCGTGTCGGGCGCGAGAATGTTATCGCCAGCACAGATTGCGGATTTTCTAGCCAGGCGATGTATAAAACCGAGGTGGAGAACCGCGTCGTGTGGGCAAAGTTGAAGGCGCTGTGCGAAGGTGCAAAAATTGCCAGCGACCGGCTGTGGAACTGATGCTTCCCCGCTGATCGCCAAAATCGAATTTCATACGGGACAACTGATGAATGAGTTGAAAAGAGCTATCGTGACCGGTGCAACCAGCGGCATTGGCCAAAGCACCGTGCAGGCCTTGATTGATTCCGGTCGGCAGGTTCTGGCGGTCGGGCGCAGGGCTGACCGCCTGGAAGCTTTGGCGGATAAAACCGGTACCTCAATTCTGGCGGCGGATGTACGCGATAAGGAAGTTCTGGACGGAGCCATAGAAGATTTCAGTCCGGACATTTTGGTCAATAATGCAGGCGTCGGGCATGGCATTGATGGATTGGAAGACATGGATCCGGCCCATATCCAGGAGGCAATCGACATCAACGTCACCGCGCCTATTCAGATCACCGCCGCCGTGCTGAAGGGCATGCGAGCAAGGGGAAACGGTCATATTGTCAACATCGGATCAATCGCAGGGTTGCACACGCTGGTTTCGGCTCTCTATGGCAGTACTAAAGCGGCGATACATCTGTTCAGCCAGAATCTGCGATTTGAGCTTGCTGGAAGCGGCATTCGGGTCACCGAGATTTGCCCCGGAAGGGTCGCGAGCGGCTTCTACACTGCCGCCAAGGGCGACCGCGAAAAACTGGACAAGATGAAACAGTCAGGCATTCGCGAACTCCAGCCGGAAGATATTGCCGCTTCAATCCTGTTTGCCATTGATGCGCCAAGTCACGTCAACGTCGCGATGATCGAGGTACTGCCCACCGACCAGGCGATTGGTGGCGTAAAACTACATACAATTGGGGAGTAAAATGGAGCGTCTTGACGGTAAGACCGCCTTGATAACGGGGGCCGGAAACGGAATTGGAAAGGCTGCGGCACTTGCTTTCGCACGGGAGGGAGCAAACATAATCGTCGCGGATTATCTGGAGGAAGCCGCCGCGGCGGTGACTGAAGAAATAACCGCTTCAGGCGGATCGGCTCATGCCGTCAGGGGAGATGTCAGTGACGAGTCCGAAGTTGCCGCTATGATTGCTTCCGGCATTGACCGCTACGCCAATATCGACGTGCTTTTCAATAGCGCCGGTGGCGGCTCGACCAAGGACGGGCCTGTCACCGAGCTGGATCTCGACGAATTCTGGCGAACGATCCGCGTCGATCTTTATGGCACGTTGTTGATGTGCCGGAATGTCATTCCGGAAATGGTCAAATCAGGTGGTGGCTCGATCATCAATATTTCTTCCCTGCGTGCTGTAATCGGCACCCATGGCGCTGATGCCTATACGGCGTCAAAGGGCGGCGTCCTTTCGATGAGCCGGGCAATGGCCATGCAATGGGCAGAACAGGGTGTCCGTGTCAATGTACTGGCACCGGGCGTTGTGCTGACCGAGCGCGTTGCCGCCTTCATCAAGCCCGACAACCCGATCTATCAGAAATCCCTGCTTGGCCCGTCAGACCCGGATGATGTGGCCAATATGGCGTTGTTTCTTGCGTCTGATGAATCACGCAAGATCACCGGTACCGTGATGCGCGTGGATGGCGGCGCCAGCATCTATTGAGCATCATACGGATTATTCGTCAGAATCTTTTGTCTCAGGAAAAAATACCATCAGTCCATCGGGATTAACCGGCGGAACTGGCCATTGATGGCCCCGCGTAAGTCCCAGACCTCGATTTGGTGCAGCCCGGTAGCGCCGATTTGGTAGTCCGACAAGTTCTCCGTCTTTCAGCCAGTCAAGATCCGAGCCGTAAAGCGAGTCGATCAGCCGGGCCTTCAGCGCACCCAGGACATTGTCATGTGCGGAACTGGCTGCCAGATTGTTCAATTCGTTCGGGTCCTCGTCGAGATCAAACAGCTGGCAGCGATTGCCCGCCGGATAGTAGATCAGCTTGTGCCGCCCGTCATGGATCATGCGGCAGGCCAGTTCACCTTCGCCGAACTCGCCATAAAGCGTCTCGCGTGGTTCGGACAGCATCGACTGGCCCGTCACGGTTTCGGGGACATCAATTCCTGCCAGATCCAGTAGTGTCGGCATGACGTCGGCCAGGCAAACCAGGCGATCATCCGTCTGGTTGAACCCGACCCGGTCACTATCCTTTGGCCCCACCAGGATCATGGGGATTCCGGCAGACCCTTCATAAAAGTTTTGCTTGGCCCAAATCCCGTGATCGCCGAGCGATTCACCATGGTCGGACGTGAACAGGATGATGGTATTGTCGAGCTGACCCTCTTCGCGGATCGTGCCGATCATCGCACCGATCTGCTGATCGATCTGGGTACAGAGCGCATAAAAATGTTTCTTCGCCCAGCGTGCTTCAACATCCGTCAGCTTGTAACGGGTCTGGAAGGCCTGGAGCATGACGGGCAGGTCGTCATCATCGCACCAGTTTCCCCAAACCGATTCATCCATTTCAACGCCGTCATAGAACTTCAGGAACCGGTCAGGCGGCACAAGGGGCGGATGCGGATGGCGATAGCCGACATACCAGAAGGAAGGCCGTTTCGGATCACGCCGCCGGATAATCCGGCACATGGTGTCCGTCGCCCAGTTGGTGGCGTGAACCTCTTCGGGCAAATGCCAGCTTGTTGCATGATAGCCATTGTTGGAAATCCCGTGCCCGAATTGCTGGCCGACATAACCCTTGTCGCCCAAAAAGATTTCATAGTCATCGGTTACGCCATGATGGGTCCGGCCTTCATCATCAAGCTGGATGTCGTCAAAGCCAAGCCGGTCGCGCTGCGGGTAAGTATGGGTTTTCCCGACTGCATAGGCCTGGTACCCGGCATCGCGGAAAGTCTGCGCCATGGTCGGTAGATGCGACGGCATTTCAAGCTTGGCCTGAAAGGTCCGATCCCCATGCTCCCTGGCCGACGTACCGGTCATCAGCGTTCTTCTTGCCGGGATGCAAACCGGATGCTCTGAATAGGCATTCGTGAAGCGCACCCCGTTTTTGGCCAGCTGATTGAGGACCGGCGTGCGAACGACCCCGTGGCCTGCGCAGCCCAGAAGATGCGCGGACCAGTGATCCGTGACAATCAACAGGATATTGGGTTGATCATAACTGCTGCGATACAAAACTTAGCCTTTCACCGCTCCGGCTGTCATTCCGGCGATGATTTGTTTTGCCGCAAAGAAGGTAAATATCAAAGGCGGAATCACGATCAGTGTGCCCATTGCCATGATACGCCCCCATTCAACGCCTTCTTCTGTCAGGAAGCCGGCAGTTGCCACCGGCAGCGTCCTTGTGTTTCGTCCGGTTAACAGGAGCGCAAGGATAAACTCGTTCCAGGCAATCCGGAAGGTGAAGATGGCTGCAACCGCATAGCCCGAGGTCATCAGGGGCATCAGAACTCTGAAAAACACCTGCAAAGGCGTCGCGCCATCGACTACGGCAGCCTCCTCAAGCTCTACCGGAATCTGTTTGTAGAAGCCGAATAGCAGCCAGATCGCAAATGGCAGGCTGATCGCGGTGTAGAGGAATACCAATGCGGCGAGGTCGTTATCGAGACCTGTGAGCGTGACAAAGGCAAAGGCCGGCACGGCAACAACCGCCGGCGGCACCATGCGTACCAACAATGTTGCATTGGCAAGAAAGCCACGGCCGACAAACCGCGCTCTCGCCAGGGCATAGGCACAAAACCCGCCAATGAACAAAGTGAGGAAGGTTGCCGACACGCCGACGATAATGGAGTTCATCAAATAGAGATCAAACTTGCCGCGACCGGTAAGGATATCGGCGTAATTCTGGAATGTCGGCACGAAGAAGAACCAGAGCGGTGTCGAGCTCTGAACCGTCACCTCGTCCTTGAAGGATGTCGAAATCATCACCCAGATCGGTGCCAGCGAAATGCACGCCAGAAGGATCAGCGCGGTATAATAATAGATATATCGGGTGGTTTCGTTTTTCATGGCGACCTACACATCCGAACGGGTTTTCATCGGGTTTGCAAAATTTAGAATTGCCAGGCTCAGGCCGAACACGACCAATATCAGCAGGACTGCGATTGCAGACGCGTAGCCGAGTTGCTGGGTTTCAAATGCGCGTTTGTAAATATGCAGCGACAACAGTTCGGTGGACCGGCCCGGGCCACCACCGGTCATGATCAGCATCACTTCTAGTCCTCTGAAGACGTCAATAATCCGCATCAGGAGCGCAATAACGATAATGGATTGGATCATCGGCAGCTTGACCAGGAATATCTGCTGCCACCAGTTTGCGCCGTCGATTTCCGAAGCCTCCACCACTTCCGAGGGCAGTGCCTGCAGTCCGGCAATGATGATGATGAAGATGAACGGCGTCCATTGCCAGATATCAGTAAAGACAATGGCAAAGAATGCCAATTGCGGATCACCCAGCCATACCAGCGGCTCCATTCCGAACCAGGTCGTGAGATAATAGTTTATCCAGCCACTACGCGCATCGAACAGATAGCGCCAGATCAGGCCGACGACAACGGGCGAAACCATCAGCGGCAGGATAAAAATTGTTCTGAAGAACGACGCACCGCGGATCGGCTTTTCAAGCAATAGTGCCAGCGCGATGCCCAGAACCATCTCGATTGTAATCGTCCAGAAACCGAAGCGTAACGTCACCCATAGGACTTCCCACACCTGTTCGTCCTGGATCATGCGAATGAAGTTTGCCATGCCGACAGCCGGCGCGTCACTGAAGGGCCGGCCGATCTCCCAATCGTAAAACGACAGGTAAAAGGCCATGAAAATCGGATAAAGCAGCCCGCCAAGCATCACGATGATGGCAGGCGTGACGAACATGTAGGGCGTCAGGGATCCAGCCTGGATTCGAGGCTTGACCGACTTGACCGGAGTCGGCTGATCTTGCCTAGCGCTGTCGATTGTCGGGTTTGCCGTATCGGACATATTGGAGCCCATGCCTCAGTTCAGAAGTTTGGCGAAGCCGGCAAACCGGCTCCACCCAGTTTTGTTTCGCCTATTGCCAGGCGTAGTAGCCTTCGCGTTCCATGATCGCGCGAATTTTGTCATTGGCTTCGTCCATGATCGCCTGAACGTCATCCTCGGTTGTAATCACACGCGTCAGCGCCTGACCCAAAACATCGGTATTCAGCTCGTTCCATTCCGGGATC
The DNA here is from genome assembly GCA_028289365.1 of Salaquimonas sp. Taxonomy (GTDB): domain Bacteria; phylum Pseudomonadota; class Alphaproteobacteria; order Rhizobiales; family Rhizobiaceae; genus BOKV01. The sequence continues at coordinate 7,445 of JANQQM010000037.1, forward strand.
AATGGACGCCAGTCGGGATCTGCACAGGGAAGTTGTTCCGCAACGACCGGATATTCGTCGAAACCCATCGGGTTTTCTTTCAGGGTCGAAATCCTGATTGGGTCACCGCCAAGTTCCACAATACGGCGGTCCGCATCCTTGGAAGTCATCCACTGGATGAACAGGAAGGCCGCTTCCTTGTTTTGCGAGTTGGCAGGAATGCCCATGGCAAAACCACCGGTCTCCGATCCGCACCGTGCGTCGGTCGGGTGCAAGGCATAGCCGACCTTGCCATTGACCTTTGACCGGGTTTCATCCCGCGACAAAGCCGCAATTTTCAGCGAGTCCAGATAAAGCGCAGCATCACCCTGCAGGAAAGCGGTTGTCATGTCGCCGAATCCGTAGGACGGGATTCCCGTCGGGCCGGTCTTGACCACATGGCGCAGGAATTCTGCTGCTTTCACTGCCTCGGGCGAATTGACGACCGGATTCCAGTTCTTGTCAAAGACCCGGCCTCCCATGGGCGCGAGATGGAACAGCCAGGCTGCCGTAACCTGGTGCCCGGTGGCACCGCGGGAGGTCAAAGCAGGAATGCCCGCCTCATTCAGCTTGGTCATTGCCGCGATCAATTCGTCATAGGTTTTAGGCACTTCAATGCCCTGCTCCTCGAGAATATCCTTGCGATAGGCTAGAATGGAGGTCTCGGCACCAAATGGAATGCCGTAAAGGCCTCCGGATTTGCCCGGTAAGTAACCAAGTTGGCCACCGACAACGCCGCCATTTTGCAGATAGGCATCGGCGATATCATCGATATCGTAATCCGGATCCACCAGACCGGCATTGGTGTACATCTGCGACAGCGGGGTCAAAAGCCCCTTGTTGACATATTCACCTTTCCACATCACGACCCAGGAAACGACATCATATTCGCCTTCGGCCTGTGCCATTTCCAGAAGCTGGCGATCCCGCAATTTTAGATATTGAAGATAGTCGATCTCGACATTGATCCCGGTCGCCTCGGTAAACTCCTCAACCAGCGTCTCCGCTACCTTGAAGTGATTGTTCGAAGGCCAGGACACGACAATCGTCGTGCCTTCATAGGGCTTGTACGGATTGGCCCATGCCACCCCGATGCTGAACGCAAGTGCGGCGAGTGCCGCAATGCCGCTCGTTAGATTTAGTTTCATTCTATCCTCCCTCATCGTTGTTATGTTCAATTCAGACTTGATACGGAAATACTGCTCCTACAGAGCTTCGCCGCTCTCGCGGTCGAATAGGTAAAGTCGCCTGGTATCAAAGAAGTACTGCCCATCGCCCAGCAGTTCGGCCTCTGGTCCCACTTCCACTGCTGCTGTCAGGGATTTGCCGCCGACATCAGCCGCCAGGAACTGGCTGGATCCGATATATTCGGAAACTTTAACCTTGAGATCGATCGGCGCGAAATCCTTGTTAAGCGCCTCCACGGCAAAATGTTCCGGACGCAACCCGACCAAAACTTTCTTGTTTTTTGCGGCCTCGGCCTGCTTGCGCTGCCGTGCGGATATTGGAAGCTTGAAGCCGTCACCCTGCACGGCCATTTTGGCGCCTGTGCCCGATAGATCTGCTTCAAGCAATGTCATGGATGGTGAACCGATGAAGGTGGCCACGAATGTGTTGACCGGGCTGTTATAGACCTCTTTCGGTGTTCCGACCTGCTGGACAATTCCTTCGTGCATGATGACAATGCGATCTGCCATCGTCATTGCCTCGATCTGGTCATGGGTGACGTAGATCATGGTTCGGCCGAGCCGCTTGTGCAGCAGGGCCAATTCCGTCCGCATGGAGGCACGCAGCTTGGCATCCAGATTGGAAAGCGGCTCGTCAAACAGGAAACAATAAGCGTCCCGCACCACTGCCCTGCCCATGGCAACGCGTTGACGTTGGCCACCGGAGAGATCCTTTGGTCTCCGGTCGAGATAGGGCGTGAGCTCCAACATGTTGGCAGCCCGTGTGACACGTTCCTCGATCTCTGCCTTTGGTGCACCGGCAAGACGCAGGGCAAAGGACATGTTCTGGGCAACATTCATGTGCGGGTAAAGCGCGTAGGACTGGAACACCATGGCGATGTCCCGTTGCTTTGGCCGTTCCCAGGTTACGTCACGGCCGGCAATCGAGATTGTACCGTCGGTGACCTTTTCCAACCCCGCAATCATGCGAAGGGTTGTGGACTTGCCGCAGCCGGACGGGCCCACCAGGACCACAAATTCTCCTTCAGCGACATCGAGATTGAGCTCGGGTATAATTGTGACCGGGCCAAAGGCCTTCACAACATTCCTAAGCGTCACACCCCTTTCCATTTTCCCCTCCTGCTGACTCTGCTCATTAGAACCGGGCGAATCCGTGCAAAAAGCGCTACTCCCAACCCAGTATAAGCACTAATTTTGCAATAGGTAAAGCGTTATACCAATTAATTTTGTGCATGATTTTGCCGATCCGGGCGATTCTGACGGTCAAATCGTGGAATTTAGCGATTTATGGTGGCGACGCTCTGGCGCTCAATCAGTTTTGGTGCAGACGCCTTGACGACAGTCTCGGACCGCTTCTGATCTTCCGAGAACAATATGTCCACCGCTGCCTCGCCGAATTCATATAGCGGCATGGCTATCGTCGAAAGCGGCGTGTGCAGCATGTCGGCAAAGGGAAGATCATGAATTGCAACCATCGAAATGTCGTCGGGAACTTTTTTGCCCAATCTGTTTAACGCCCTTAATGCACCAATCGCGCTCAAGGCATTGAAGCAGACAATGGCCGTCAGGTCGTTCGAAGCCTTGGTCAACTGCACCAGCGCGTCCGCGCCCGCATCAATCCCGGCGCCGGTGTAACAAATATCGCCCGCCTTGGGCGACAGGCCTGCGTCTGACAGCGCTGATCGCCAACCATCAACGCGCCGCTCGGTAAAGCGCAAGCCTGCAGCGGTCGCCAGGCAGCCAATGCGACGATGTCCATGTTCCAGCAGATGCGAGGTTGCTAGGTGGGCCGCTTCCTCATCCGGGAGCAAGACCAGATGCGCATCAACTTCCAGTTCCGCCTGCAACAGCACTGTCGGGATTTTCCTGCTTGCCGCTCTCGCCAGTACCTGATCGGAAACTTCACCGGCAGATTGTATGATCAGCGCATCCAGCGCCCCACCGCCGATCATGGAAGCCAGGCGTGCGGCACTTGCCTCTCCCATCTCGGAATCAAAAACAATCAGCGCCTTTTCATGCCGCATGGCGCAGGCCTGTGCACCGCGCATTATCTCGGCATAAATCGGATTGGTCACATCATTGACCAGGATTCCAATCAGGTCGGAGCGTGAGGAACGAAGTGACTTTGCCGCGATATTTGGAGAATAGTCGAGGTCCGCGATCGCCTTAAGCACGCGTTCGCGCGTCTCCTTGCTGACCCTGAGCGTCGGATCCTTGTTAATGACTCGAGACACGACGCCTGACGAAACGCCGGCGCTTGTCGCTATGTCTGACAGCGTTGCCACCGATACCCTCCATTTGTCTTTGCCATGGACCAAAAACGCGGCATACAAAAGAGAGAATTACCAAACTTGCAGTGGTAAATGGTATTACCATCTTGTTTATGGTGCAATATGATACTCTTTTTTTTCGAGTATCGCGGCAAGACAAGCGCATTGAAGTCGATTACAGCGTTGGCATACGGCCGATCATTGTCGCATTGACACTTTCGTATTTACGCATGTAACAAACTTCCATGGCACGGTTTGTTTCTAGTCTCCGCTGTATCTGGTTTGCGTTGGTTGCTTCGGCGCTCATGCTGCTTTCCGCCTGCACCTACATCCAGCATACGCCTGTACCAGAAGCATTGGTCAATGTTGCCGGCGTGCCGCAATTTACCGGCATCAGATCCTGGGCCGATGAGCTTTCGCCCGAATTTATTGAAGCCGTGGGGACACGCCATGAGCAATTACGCGCTTCAGGGCTGTCAAATAGATCAGTATATGTGCTTGCATTGTCTGGCGGGGGCGAAAATGGTGCGTTTGGCGCGGGGTTGTTGAATGGCTGGTCCGACAGCGGTACCCGCCCGGAATTTGAACTGGTCACAGGTGTCAGCACCGGTGCGCTGATCGCGCCGCTGGCATTTCTAGGTAGAGAATACGACCAGGCACTGAAGGGCTTTTACACGGGCATAACAACAAAAGACATTTTGATCGCTAATCCGGTTGGCGGCCTAACCGGCGGTTCGGCGCTGGCGTCAAATGAGCCGTTGAAAAGATTGATCAGCGAAATCGTCGACATGAACATGTTGGACCAGATCGCGGTCGAATATGAACGCGGAAGGCGGCTATTGGTGCTGACGACGAATTTGGAGGCGCAGCGGCCGGTCGTCTGGAACATGGGCAGGATCGCAACCTATGGGACGCCGGAGGCGCTCGAACTCTTCCGCAGCATATTGCTGGCTTCTGCCGCCATTCCGGCAGCATTTCCGCCGGTTGCGCTGAAAGTTGCGGCAGATGGCAAAATCTATACCGAACTCCATGTTGATGGTGGCACGACCGTCAACGACTTTGTTGCGCCTTTGAATGCCAAACTTCCTGGAGACCTGCGGGGAAGAAAGGAATATCTGTACACGATTCTGAATGGAAGGCTTTCGCCCGAATACGAAAAGGTGGAACCGCAAACCCTGAAAATCGGCGGACGCGCAATCGGCACGTTGT
>JANQQM010000031.1 GCA_028289365.1 Salaquimonas sp.
ACATTGGATCTTCCGTCTTTTGGCATTGCCGACCAGCCCGTTCATTTGCGGGTGGCTCCCTACTATCTGGAACAGTCTATTGCACAAACGAGTGTTCCCAATGTCGTCACTTCGGTGCTGGCGAGTTATCGGGGCTTCGATACACTGGGCGAAACGACCGTGATCTTTACGGCGGGGATCGCCGTGTTGATGTTGCTCAAGGGCCGTCGCCGAAAAAAACAGCCAGATTCTGAAACCGGGGAGGCGGCTGAATGAGAAAAGACCTGATTTTGCGCATCGGCGCCAAACTCATCCTTCCCTTCATACTGCTGTTCGCACTCTATGTTCAGTTTCATGGTGACTTTGGGCCGGGAGGTGGATTCCAGGCCGGCGTCATTTCCGCCGCCATGGTTATTCTCTATGCCATCATTTTTGGCCTGAAATCCGCGCAGACGGTAATTCCGCCGCGGTTTGCGGAATTGATGGTGCCGCTGGGCGCCCTTCTTTACACCGGTGTCGGCATCGTCGCCATGTTCAAAGGCGGGAATTTCCTAAACTATTCAGTCCTGGAACACGATCCCGTAAAGGGTCAGCATCTGGGCATAATACTGGTGGAACTCGGCGTCTATATAACTGTTGCCGGGACTATGCTTGCAATTTTCTACACTTTTGTTGGCCGGGGGCGCTGATGCAAATACTTGAGACGATTGTCGGCCACTACAATCAATGGATTACCGTATTTTTGATGGTCTCGGGGCTCTATATCGTGATTGCCCGCGGGAATATGGTCAAGAAACTGGTCGGGCTTTCGATATTTCAAACCTCGGTTTACCTGCTCTATTTGTCACCGGGGAAAATTCTCGGGGGCACAGCGCCCATCATTGATCCTAACTATACAGTTTACTCCAATCCGCTTCCTCACGTGTTGATACTGACCGCTATCGTGGTGGGTGTCGGGACATTGGCTCTCGGCCTTGCCCTCGTTGTGCGCATCAACGAAGAGTTTGGCACGATTGAAGAAGACGAACTATTTGGGAAGGACGACGACATTTAATGATGACGCAACTTCCTGCCCTTCAGGTCGTCATACCACTTCTTGCCTCACTGTTCTGCGCTTTTATGAAGCGCGGAACTGTAGCCTGGGCCTTGTCCCTGGTTGCCAGTTGGGCCGTGCTGGTCGTATCCATCCTGATTTTACAGCAAGTCCTCGAATCCGGACCCATTTCATATGCCATGGGAGGTTGGGAGCCGCCCTTTGGGATTGAGTATTATGTGGACAAGCTAAACGCCTTTGTTCTGCTCCTGGTGTCCGGTGTTGGCGCAATCATTATGCCGTTCGCGAAACGCAGCGTCGGCACGGAGATTCATTCGACCCGACAGCCCTACTTTTACACCATGTATCTGTTGTGCCTGTGCGGGCTTCTCGGAATTGCCATTACCGGCGATGCGTTCAATATTTTCGTCTTCCTGGAAGTATCCTCACTTGCCACTTATGCCATGGTCGCTATGGGCAAGGATAAGCGGGCGCTCCTGGCCGCTTTCCAGTATCTGATCATCGGTACAATCGGTGCCACGTTCTACGTCATCGGAACCGGCCTGCTCTATACGGTAACCGGCAGCCTGAACCTGGTTGATATTGCCGGGCAACTGGACTCCGTTAACAATACGCGGGCCCTTGTGACCTCCCTTGCCTTTTTGACTGTGGGTATATCGCTGAAACTGGCGCTATTTCCCCTGCATGTCTGGTTGCCCAACGCCTATGCCTACGCACCCTCATTCGCCACGGTCTTTCTTGCGGCGACGGCAACCAAGGTTGCGATATATCTCCTGATTAGATTTTTCTTTTCTGTGTTTGGTGCCGGGCTGGTTTTCCAATCGCTTCCGGTTTCTGAAATTCTGCTTATCCTGTCCGTCGTTGCCATGTTTGGTGCTTCAATCGTTGCGATTTTCCAGGAAGATATCAAACGCATGTTGGCTTACTCCTCCGTCGCCCAGATCGGTTACATCACGCTTGGCATAGCCTTGGCGAACAGCAATGGCCTGTCCGGAGGTATTGTCCATATTTTCAACCATGCGATCATGAAGGCGGCCTTCTTCCTCGCGCTCGGGGCTGTGTTTTACCGCATTGGGTCCGTTCATATTGATCATCTCGCCGGTATCGGCCGGCGTATGCCGATTACGATGATGGGGTTTGTGATTGCCGGCATGTCCATTGTCGGTGTCCCGGGAACCGTGGGCTTTATCTCGAAATGGTATCTCGCCGCCGGTGCATTCGAAAATGGACAGTGGTGGCTTGTGTTTGCCATCATGATCAGCTCTCTGCTTGCCGTGATTTATGTGGGACGCGTTGTTGAAGTCGCCTGGTTCAGAGATCCCAGCGGCGCGACCCTTGAAGCCCGGGATCCGCCGCCGGCGATGCTGCTGCCAATTCTAATTTTCTGTGCCGCATCTATTTATTTCGGCATTGACACGACATTGACAGCCGGGATTGCCAGCCAGGCTGCCGAATTGCTGCTGGGAGGACTGAGATGAGCGGATCCGACCTTCTCCTGATCTCCATATTCTTGCCGCTTCTGGCAACGTTGCTCATTCCCATGTTCGACAAGTGGCAGAACATTCGGGAAGCTGTCACGCTGACCGCGGCGGTTTTGCTGCTCGTGACTGTGGTCAGCATATTTGCAAAGTTCACCGCAGGGGAAACGATAGAAACATCGTCCTTTGAGGTTCTCCCGGGCCTGCCGCTTGCTTTCGATGTGGAACCCCTGGGCATGCTGTTCGCCCTTGTGGCATCGGTCCTGTGGATTGTGAATTCTCTTTATTCAATCGGCTATATGCGCAGTCATGACGAACCGCGACAGACGCCGTTCTACATGTGTTTTGCCGTAGCGCTTTCCAGCACAATGGGAATTGCCTTTGCGTCCAATCTGTTCACGCTTTTCCTGTTCTACGAGATCCTCACACTTTCAACCTATCCGCTCGTGGCCCATAAGGCCGATGAGAAAGCCATCAATGGCGGGCGCATCTACCTGATAATGTTACTTGGCACATCAATGCTGCTGCTCCTGCCGGCAATCATCATCACGGCGGTTATCGCCGGTACGCTTGATTTCGCGCCGGGCGGTATACTGGCAGGTAAGGTGGACGATACCGTACTGGCCCTGCTTCTGGCCCTCTACGCGTTCGGTATCGGCAAGGCCGCCGTAATGCCGGTGCATTTCTGGCTGCCGGCAGCGATGGTCGCGCCAACGCCGGTCAGCGCTCTCTTGCATGCGGTTGCGGTTGTCAAGGCCGGCGTGTTTACGGTCATCAAAGTTGTGGTTTATGTCTTCGGCATTGAAAATCTCACAAAAACCGGCGCGAGCGACTGGCTTGTATTTGTGGCTGCATTTAGTCTCATCACGGCTTCGATCGTCGCTCTGACCCGGGATAATCTTAAAGCCCGGCTTGCTTACTCGACCGTCAGTCAGCTCGCTTATGTGGTCCTGGGAGCAGCGCTCGCCAGTTCGGCGGCGATCGTCGGCAGCGGCTTGCAGATTGTTATGCATGCAGCAGGAAAAATTACGCTGTTCTTTTGTGCCGGCGCAATCATGGTCGCTACCCACAAGACGGAAATCAGCGAAATGGTCGGCATCGGAAGACGCATGCCCATCACGATGGGGGCCTTCCTCATCGGCTCACTCTCAATCATCGGCCTCCCGCCTCTGGGTGGTGTGTGGAGCAAGTGGTGGTTGGGTGTCGGTGCGATCGATGCGGGACACGAATGGATCGTTGCTGTTCTGATGATTAGTTCCCTGTTGAGCGCCGCCTATCTGCTGCCGATCGTTGCCTGGGGATTTCTCATGTCGCCACCGGAATCGAAGCCCGGTGACCGCGTTGAAGTTACTGAAGCGCCTCTCGCTTGTGTGGTATCAATTTGCATTACCGCAGGCCTCTGTGTGATGCTCTTTTTCGGTGCTAACTGGGTGGAGAGCAAACTCGCCACGATGGACTTTGGCATCCAAAGTGGCGCTACAGCATTGATAGAGGGTGAACGCCATGGCCGGTAATCCCGAAAACTCAACAGAGAACGCCGCTGACGAAAAACGCCGTTGGCTCGATAACCCCAAAAACGTCGATAAGATTGTCTATGGCGTTTACGCAATCAGCGCCTTCCTGCTGGTGATAGATCCTTTTATTCACAAGCATGGTCCATTTGCGATTGAGCACTGGTGGGGTTTTTACGGCATCTACGGGTTTATAAGCTGCGTCTTTCTCGTGCTTGCCGCCAAGGAACTGCGCAAGCTGATCATGCGGCGGGAGGACTACTATGACCGCTGAGTTCTCTCCGGGGCTGATTTTGATCGTCGGAGCTCTTCTTATCCCCTTAATGCGGGGATATTTGAGAGCCGCCTATATGATGGCGCTCCCCATTGTGGCCTTTGCTCTGACTTTGACATTTGAGCACGGATCATTCGGAGCCATCCCCATATTCGGTTTCGAACTCATTACGCTGCGCGTTGACCGTCTGAGTCTCATTTTCGGTTATATTTTTCTGATCGCCACTCTGCTCGGTGTCATCTATCAGTTGCATGTCCGCGATACGATGCAGCACGTTGCCGGTCTGATCTATGCCGGCAGTGGTGTCGGAGCTGTATTCGCAGGCGACCTCGTCACGCTCTTTCTGTTCTGGGAAGGAACAGGG
>JANQQM010000057.1 GCA_028289365.1 Salaquimonas sp.
ATCCGGACTCAACCTATCGCGAGGCTTACGCAACCATCTGGGGCAAATAGTCCTCCCAAGGTGCTCTCCGGCTCAACGGGCCGGGGAGCAAACAAAAACGGTCAATCAGGAAGAATCTCATGGGCGATGCACCACTCGTGCAAATGCGCGGAATTACCAAACGTTTTGGCGGGATAATGGCACTGGATAACGTCGATCTCGACGCATATTCGGGAGAAGTGCTCGCAATTGTCGGCGACAATGGCGCCGGAAAATCAACCCTGATCAAGATACTCACGGGCGTCTATCAACCAACTGCCGGAACCATGTCGCTGGATGGAGAACCAATTGCGTTTACCAGCCATGCCGACGCGATCGTCAAAGGCATCGACGCTGTCTATCAGACGCTGGCGCTCGCTGACCATCTGGATCCTGCCTCAAACATGTTCCTGGGAAATGAGCTGACAAAGAAAGTGTTCGGCATGACGTTTCTGGACAACTCGCGGATGCGAACGGAGACCGAACGGGTCCTCATGGAGCGCCTCGGCGTGAAGCTGAAATCTCTCGACGCGCCGACCGAAAGCCTCTCGGGCGGACAGAGGCAGGCGGTCGCAATTGCCCGAGCGGTCTATCATGATGATTTGCGCGTCCTGGTAATGGACGAGCCGACAGCGGCGCTTGGTCCGCAGGAAACCGCCCGGACGCTGAAGCTCATCGAAACACTGAAGGCGCAGGGCCTCGCGATCATCCTGATCAGCCATTCCCTTGATGACGTGTTCCAGGTGTCAGACCGAATTCACGTCCAGCGCCGGGGCAAATGCGTCGGGGTCGTCAAGACTGCTGAATCGAACAATCAGGAAGTGCTCGGCATGATCGTCGGCGCGAAGGAGGCGGCATAATGGCTGTGACAGATACAAATATCAGCCGGAGCCTGAACGAGCGGCTGGAACCATTTCTGGCGATTATCGGTCCGATGGTGATGATCATTGCGCTGCTTGCGTTCATGGCGGTGGTCGAACCTGCACGCTATTTCCGCTGGTCGAACATCAATCTGATTCTACTGGACGCAGCGCTTTACATGCCAATGGCAATGGCGATGACATTCGTCATCACCCAGCGCGGAATTGATCTGTCGATTGGTTCGATTGCCGCCTTGTCGGCAATCATAATGGCGTTCCTGATCAAACAATACGGATTTTCTGTATACATTGCCGTGCCGATCGCAATTTTGCTTGGAGCCCTGATGGGCTTGATCAATGGCTTGATCATTACACGATTTAACGTGCCTGATCTTATCGGCACGCTTGCAATGGACCTGGTTTATCGCGGCTTTGCTCTTGTAATTGCAAAAGGTCTGGTCCTTGCCCGCTTCCCGGAATTGATAACGGAAATTGGACGCGGACAAATCCCCGGATTTATCCCGATACCCGTGATCATTGGCATCGCAACAATGATCGGCGGCTACATCCTGCTCAAGCGCAGCTATTTTGGCCGCTATACCATTGCAATCGGATCAAATCCCGAGGCAGCAGAGCTTACCGGCATCGCGGTCAATCGCCACAAGGTCTATGCCTATGTGCTCTGCGGCGCTTGCGCAGCGCTGGCGGGCGTCATGCTGACCGGAAAGCTCAATGCGATCCAGGCAACCTCGGCTCCTTACTTTAACCTTCATGTCATCGCTGCGGTCGTGGTTGGCGGAACCTCGCTATTTGGCGGCCGGGCCTCGATGATCGGTTCGTTTGCGGGCGTATTGCTGCTGTCCATGATGATCAATGCGCTGGTGACGCTGAGGATCGAATTCTTCTGGCAATCGGTCGCCTCAGGCGTGGTCATCGTATCATCAGTCGCGCTCTACACATGGCTGCAAAAGAAGGACCGGGATGGAGCAGGCGGCCTGATCGCCAGCTTGATGACCCCGGAAGGTCAAAAAATGACGCGCTTCTCGGCGCTAATTATTGGTGCACTGATCCTGCTATTGGCGATCGGTGCGATCTTTGCCGGTAATCCGCAGGCAAGCGGATAAGTCGGATCAACTGCGGGATGGTGCCACCGAGAATGCAGTCTCGGTGACACCGAGGGTCCCGCTCTCATGCTAAGGGAGGAGAACCCCAATGAAACTATTTATGACAACCACGATCTTGGCAACATGTGCCTTGGCGGGTGCGGCCTGGGCCGAAAGCCATCTGCCGTTAAAGGAAATGCCCGGTATCGAAGACCGGGATTACTGGATCCCTGGTGAAGTAAATGCCGATGGCAAGCTGGAAGCACTCCAGGAAGTCGTCGGCTCGGCGGCAGCTAAGTTTTCGGGCAGTCAGGACAAGCCGATACAGATTGCGCTGATTTATCCTTCCGCGGATGTCTCTGATTTCTGGGCGCGCAACTTTCTGGCAATGACTAAGCGCCTGGATGAACTCGGCATCAAATATGAGACCACCGAATTTGCCTCGCGGCAGATTGAGCATTCGCTGCAATCGACCTATGCCAGCCAGGTAGAACAGGATGCTGACCTCTATGACTATGTCATTTTCGGTCCATCCGAACTTGCCACTCAGGCCGACAATATCTCTAAGCTTGCGGGCAATGACGGCTTCAGCACCTATGTGTGGGCGTTCCATACACCGCTGAAATATCTGGAAAATCAGCCGGATGCATGGTTCGACTTCTCCTCTGCTGCTGGCGCCCTAACCATGTGTGACTACATGCTTGAGCGGCTTGGCAAGGACGTTACCATGGCCATGAACCGCGGCATCCCCGGCATCACTGACAACCAGCGCTCCGGTGATTTCAAGGCCTGCGTCGAGGACAAGGGCAACTGGAAGACGGCTTATGAGCATTATGGCGAGTATCAACGCGAAGGCGGTTTCGAAGGCACAACGCTGATCATGCAGGCCTATCCCGAGGCTACCATAATCCATAATGCAAACACTGCGATGGCAATGGGCTCGGTCGAGGCCCAAATCGCGATGGGCAAGGAAAAGGAAATCTTTTCGACCGGTTGGGGCGGAACCGGCCTTGAACTGGACGCGATCCGCGCAGGAACCCTTGACGCTACGCCAATGCGCATGGGCGACGATGTGGGTGCTGCGACAGCGGAAGCGATCAAGGCGGACATGGAAGGCCGTGCCGATGAATTGCCGATGGTGTTCCTGGGCCGGATTACCGTTGCTCATGATGAAATGAGTGCTGAAGAACTTGATGCCCTGCAGAAAGAAGCCTTCAGATTCTCTGGCGTTGGCGCACTCCAACGCTGATCAATTCCGTCAGCTTTAGTCTGATCGGCTAGACAAACATCTCTGCGCGGTCACCCAAAAACTTGGCCGCGCAGAACGCTTGTAAGTCAGGTGACAACCGCTCGGCATTCTGGATCCTTGCATAATCTACCGAATGTCGACATTAGCGGCCGAAGAGGCCGCCGCCGCTTATGCGGCGCGCAACGCAGGCGTCTCCCGGCAGGGAGACTGCCGTGAGTTTAAAAAAGTACACAAACTGCAGGGCGGTGACGCCTTATGTCTTTGGGCTGTGTGCGTGCCCGCACCGCCCTGCGCGGAGATTTGATGTGACGGCCCGGCTCTTCAGCACACTGTCCGGACGGCCCCTCTTGGAAAGCCCTTGAACCGGCCGCCAACGCTGAAACGAAATCCACCGCCTCGAACCGAATCCAGGACAATTCCGTAAGCCGCCCACATCCCCCTTCGGTCATGGCCACGGCCGCTCCGCTTCTGGTGTCCTCCGAAATGACGGCGATATCAAACCGGCGTTTGTGTCGGACAACAGTGGGGTGAAGGATAAGGGGAGGTTTTGGGGATGGGGATAGATTCTTTCACCATGCCACTCTCCCCTCGTCATCCTCGGGCTTGACCCGAGGATCCAAACCGTTTTGGCGCCGCAAACGCCCAAAGGGTCCGGTTCCTTCTGCTGAAAAAGCACGGAATGGATCCCCGGATCACGGCTGCGCCGGTCCGCGGATGACCGAGAAGAGTTACCAACATCAGTAAAACAATGCGCATCACACCATTCGATTGCTGCATCGATAAAATCATGACTTGAATGTCGTCTTGCCATATTGATACTTGACCGAAACAAATAGTGGAGCTTGCGAAATGTTGGATCGAATTTGCCGAAGCATTGCCGGACTGATTGCTGTTGTCACAATTGTCTTGATGGCCATGGGTAATGCCTTTGCCGCTGATCCGGTCAATGTTCGCAATTACGTTCGTGCCGAAAGCGACGAGCAGATGAAAGGCTACGCCGCCAAGGCCGGTGGCGTTGGCAAGTTCCTGCACATGCGCGAGCCCTATTCGGTTGAGAACCAGACAACCATTCGCGGCAATCGCGACACGCTCTATTCCATGGGTGTCTTTGACCTGACGACGCCAGTAACAATCGTAAAGCCGGATTCACCGGATCGCTTCCAGTCGCTGCTGGTAATCGATCAGGACCACTTCAATCCGGTGCTGAAGCACGGCGGCGGCGAGGTTACGTTGACCCGTCAAGGGGTGGGCACGCGGTATGTTTTGGCGCTATTTCGTACCTTTGTCGATCCAAATGACCCCGATGACGTCAAGGCGGCCCATGCATTGCAGGATGCGATAGAAGTCCGCCAGGATTCACCTGGAACACTCGATCTCCCGGATTGGGATACCGATTCTCTTGTCGATACCCGTAATCAGATCAACACGCTTGCAAACCAGATGTCGTCCTTTCCAAACGCGTTTGGTCAGCGTGGACTTGTCAATCGCCTAAACCATTTTCTGGCGTCAGCATTTGGTTGGGGCGGCAATCCGGAACGCGGGGCAATGTACTTCAACGTCACGCCTGAAAAAAACGACGGCACCACGCCGCACACGCTCAAAATGCCGAAGGATGTGCCGGTCGATGCCTTCTGGTCGGTGACCGTCTACAACAAGGAAGGCTTCTTCGAAAAGAACAAGTACAATGCCTATTCTTTCAACAGCGTGACCGCCGAAAAGGACGATGATGGTGGCGTCACAATCCACTTTGGCGGAGATCCTGATCAACCCAACTTTCTTCCGATTACCGAAGGCTGGAACTACATCGTCCGCTGCTATTTGCCGGCCTGGCAGTTAATCGAGGGCAGCTGGGAGCCTCCGGTGGCAAGCCCGGCAGGCTAGCATTAGTCTCTGAGCGACGCCTTTGTCCCCCACATAACCCTCCCGGATCAGGTCCGGGACAGCGACGCGTTTTGCAGTTTGGATCGGCACATCAGGTCTTCAATTATTTTATATATTTACAAATGTCAAAATTATTGACACTTGTATAAAGCGCTAATTTTAGGTAGAATTGAGAGAAACTGCCTTCGGAGTCCCTCAATGAATATCGTGTTTGTTCTTGTTGACAGCCTGACCAGGAATTGCCTTCGTGCGTATAACCCGGACAGCACGTGCGAAACTCCGAACATTGATCGCCTCGCCGAGAGAGCGCATGTATTTGAAAATCACTTCGTCGGCAGCCTACCCTGCATACCGGCACGCCGCGAGCTAATGGCCGGTCGTAAGGAATTCATGTGGCGTCCATGGGGTTCGCTTGAAGCCTTTGACCCGCGGCTCTCGACGGAAGTCAAGAAGGGCGGATTTCATACCCATATCGTCACCGATCACTACCACTATTGGGAGGAGGAGGCGAACGGCTACATACATGGCTATGACACCACCGAGATGATCCGGGGCTATGAGGTCGATCACTGGCAGGCTCAGGATCCCAATGAGAAGAAACCCGCCTGGGTCAAGAAGGTCGAGGAATTCCGGGCAGCCGAGCACATCGGTCAATACTATGCCAACGTCAAGGATTTTCAGGGTGAGGACGATTACTTCTCGGCCAAGACTTTTGGCAGCGCCTGTGACTGGCTGGACAGGCATGCCGCCAAGGGCAAGTTTTTCCTCCACGTCGAGACCTTCGATGTGCATGAACCGTTTGATATCCCCGAACCCTATGCCGGTATGTATGCCGAAGGTGCTACAAAAAACGAGTTCAACATCTGGCCGCCCTATCAGGTCTATGCCGATCTTGAAGCCTTTATGGACCAGACGACGCCGGAGGAACTGGCCTTTCTGAAATCCCAGTTCATGGGCAAAGTCACAATGATGGACAAGTGGCTGGGCACGCTGTTCGACAAGCTTGACGAGATGGATTTGTGGGACGACACCATGGTGATCCTCACCACGGATCACGGGCACGATCTTGGTGAGCGGCGGGCATTCGGCAAACAACATCCGCATTTCGACAGCCACGCCAATATTCCACTCATGGTCTGGCACCCGGCAAATCCCGGAAACGGAAAACGCGTGTCCGGACTGACACAAACCGTCGATCTGTTCGCGACGATCATTGAAGCTGCCGGTGTTGAAGTGACTTCAGCCAACCGTCACAGCCGGTCAATTTTGCCGATGATCACCGAGGACGCAGAATCGCCTCGCGATGCGGTGCTCTATGGCACATTTGGGCAGGGAGTTTGCGCAACTGATGGCGAGTGGACCATTCTGAAATCCCCGCTGCCGGACAAGCCGCTCTATCTCTATTCCACTTCGATCTTCAGGCCATTGATCGTCGATAACCCGGTTGATGGCAGGCTGGGTAAAGCGCCCAACAAACCAGTCGACACGGGATATTTCGACCCAAGCGTGGATCTGCCGATGTGGAAAATCCCGATGAAAGTCGACCCACGGACAGAGGAAAATTTCCTTTTCAATCGCGTGGATGATCCCGGCCAGTTGGATAATCTCTGGCATCAGGCGGATGTTCAGCGCGAGCGCATGTTAAAACTCCTGCGCGACCTGATGGATGACGAGGGATATCCGCCAGAACAGCTTGACAGGTTGGGGCTGAAGGAAGGTGTTACGGCCTAGATTCGTACCCTGACTAATCAACTATCAAGCAGAATTTTTCCGAGCGCACTGTCGACGCAAAGATGTGTCACAAGCCCGCCGCGAATGGCGCTGAGCGTCGCGTCCCGGCGATCCGCACCGCAGATGATCAGCAAGCGTTTTTTTGCCGCAAGCAAATCCGAGACTCTCGCCGAGATCAGCCGCTCATGCGGCGACATCACGATTTCCTTGCCCACACTGTCAATATACCGGCAACAGACAATGCCTGTTGCCCCCGCCTCGCGGGCATTCGCCAGCTCTTTCCGTGTTGCCAATCCGGCCGCCACAAGATGGGTCTCGACTTTCACATTTCCGATCGAATAAACAGCAAGATCGAGATTACCCAACCTCTCAAGCTGTGCCTTGATTGTCGGTTCTTTCCGCAATTGGCTGGCAAGTTCCGCGTTTGAAATCAGTCCGGGCGCATGCAGCGTATAGCATTGAGCACCCAATTTGCTTGCGATCTGGATCGTGCAACTTTCTGATGCGGGCACCCGGTCCGAAATCATCGACCCGATAAGTTGGCAGACCTCAATCGTGTCGATCGGATTGCTCGGCATGGCGTCTGCAACCGCCATAATGGTCTCG
>JANQQM010000078.1 GCA_028289365.1 Salaquimonas sp.
GCCGCCGCCTTTCCGGAATGGTCCACCACGTCACCAGGAGAACGACGCAAGGTGCTCATCGGAGCAAACGAGGCACTGAAATCGCGTGCCGATGACTTCGTTCGTGCCATGGCAGAAGAGATCGGTGCTACCGAGATCTGGGCAAGATTCAATGTGGGCCTGGCTGCCGACATGCTGCTTGAGGCGGCTTCGGTTACAACCCAGATAACCGGCGAGATCATTCCTTCCAATCGGCCCGGCAGCACGGCCATGGCGATCCGCCAACCGGCGGGCGTCGTGTTTTCAATGGCACCCTGGAATGCGCCTATCATCCTTGGTGTCCGTTCACTGGCCCTGCCGCTGGCTTGTGGCAACACGGTCGTCATGAAGTCTTCGGAACTCTGTCCGCGCACTCACCGGCTGATCGGCGAGGCATTGCTTGAAGGCGGTGTGCCCGACGGTGCCTTGAATCTGATCTCCAATGCGCCGGAGGACGCTGCAGATATTGTCGAGGCGGTCATCGGCCATCCGGCGGTGCGCCGTGTGAATTTCACCGGCTCGACCCGGGTTGGACGTATCATCGCTGAAGTTTCTGGCAGGTACCTGAAACCGGCGCTGCTTGAACTGGGCGGCAAAGCACCAATGGTTATTCTGGAGGATGCCGACATCAGCGCGGCGGTCGCCGCTGCCGCATTCGGCGCCTTCATGAACCAGGGCCAGATTTGCATGTCTACTGAACGGATAATCGTTCACGAGGTAGTTGCCGAAGAATTTGCCAAGGCATTTGCTGAAAAGGTCAACACCATGAAAGCTGGTGATCCGCGCAAGGGCAACACGCCGCTCGGTTCGATTGTCGATCGCAGTGCTGCCGAACGGTTGCTCGGCCTTGTCAATGATGCGGTCGACAAGGGCGCCGAACTGCTCGCTGGCGGTAAGGCCAATGACACGATCATGGATGCTACTGTTCTCGACAAGATAACGCCTGCCATGCGCATCTATTCGGAAGAGAGTTTCGGACCTGTTGTCAGTATCATTCGTGCTGGCAGCGACGACGAAGCCGTACGGATCGCAAATGATACAGAGTACGGACTTTCCGCTGCGGTATTCGGGAAGGATTTCAATCACGCCATGGCGATTGCAAAGCGCATTGAATCAGGCATCTGCCACATTAATGGGCCAACCGTTCATGACGAGGCGCAAATGCCATTCGGCGGAATGAAAGCATCCGGTTATGGCCGTTTCGGCGGGCAGGCGGGAATCAATGAGTTTACCGAACTCAGATGGATTACATTCCAGGACGGAGACCTGCATTACCCGATCTAGTGAAATAAAGATATGACAGTGTTCAGCGAGTATCGATATTACCAACCGAGTTTCGTGCCAGGCAAAATCGACAACCGATCACATGCCAATAAGTATTTCTGAATGGATTCCAATGACCGCTACAGAGCTTTTGGGCGGCGGCAGTTTACGTACCCTGTTTCCCGGTTCTCTAAATACGCCGTGATGGCAGGAAGTGGCACTTAGCGGCCGTCATCTATCGACAGCCGTGACGACCGCTTTTGGCCCATTGCGGACGTTCACCGATTGATCCACCTTTATCGCAATTCCTTTAAATCTGGACTATTTTCTTAGGCCGTGTCCCGCAGAAAGGTTGCAATCGACTATCGTTATCTGGATTTGGTCGCCATGTAATAATCAGCTACCCGGTTTAAATTCTGAGTAAGTTCCCCGAACCTGCAGAGTGATCGTGGAAGGAGATTTGTCCCTATTCCGCCAGAACCAACCATGATCGCCGTCAAACGCTGCCTTCAGCTCACCTTCTGCCCCGGTTGAACCACGACCCTTTTCATAGGTCACGGATTTGCCATCGCCATGAGCGTGAAGGTCAAAGTTCACCCGCCCGCCATCGACCAACATGCGATATTCGGCGATGTCACCTTCGTTCATGGTCAGTTTCAGTTCCTGGGTATCTCCTGGATCTAAAGTGAACGTCACCTCATCAGTCCAACCATCAGCCGACTGTGCATGGGCCGGGCTGATAATGAGCTTCGAAACGAGAGAAAAGTAATTGGCCAACGTGTTGGGTTCGCGAATAGAACTATGATCCTCTTCGGCTTCAATAGCCAATTCCTGTTTGATTTCCCCCATTTCTGTCAATCCCAGAACGCGACCCATGCCGGTTGGATCAATTCCGTATTCTGCGGGCATCACAACCATGACCAAGATGACAAGCGCGCTTACTGCGGCGATAACAGTAGATCGCAGCAGTTGTGCCGAGCTTGGCAGTTCTTCAAGACTTGGTTTTTCTGCGTTGAACATTTCTCTCTCCGCTTGTTTAGGAAGTCACGAAAAAACCGGTAATTTGGTATCCCATGAGCAGGAATCCCAAGAACATTATGAATACATTTGCGGTATAAGCTTGTTGCATAAATCCAATGGTTCTTCGCCAATAGCCCATGACGATAAGGATGACTGCAAGCGCTAGTATTTGGCCAATCTCAACACCCACATTAAAGGCCAAGAGATTGGGTAAAAGGCCGTCCTCAGAAACCTGATAATCTTGAATTTTGGTAGCCAGGCCAGTTCCATGAAACAAACCAAATATGAGTGTCGCGACTTTCGTATTCGGCTGAAAGCCAAACCACCGCTGATAGGCTCCTAGGTTATCCAAGGCCTTGTACACGACTGACAGACCAATAATCGCATCAACAATATAGGCGTTCAGTCCCCACCCGTACCAAACTCCTGCCAGCATTGTGACGGAATGACCAAGTGCAAAAATGCTCACATAAATTGCGACATCGGTCATGCGATAGAGGAAAAACACGACACCAAGCAGGAACAGGATATGGTCGTACCCGGTCACCATATGTTTGGCACCAAGATAGGCAAATGGGATTAGATGTACACCCCAGATTTCCTGGATATAGCCTGCATCACCGGGCGTCACATTGTGCGCCAATGCTTGTCCTGTCACCGAGCAGAGCGCGATCAACAAAGAGACCAATAGGACAATTGTTCGACAAATATTCCGACGCGTTTGATCAGGAACGACAGATGTCATGAAGGAGTCCAAACTGGAAATGTTTTTTTGGTCGTGGCGTCGGGTTTGCGATCTAATCAACCAAGAGACGGGCTAACATTAGCACATAATGTTCTGTGAACCTGAACTAGAAAAAGTTTATAGAGTCATGAATATGTAATTCCAGTATTTTTATGTTTATTGCGCTCATTACGCTTGATCGGCCAATGTTTAAGCTGATCAACACAGCGAACGGACAACGCTTTTGAAACGCGGGTGGCTCTCGGAATAATGCAAGGAATTTAAGACAGCTCTGTTGGATAGAGTGAAGTTTCGGCTAAAATCCAAGACCATATCGTGACAGCAATAGTTTGATCTGAGATACAAGTCGATGACAGCTGCAATAGAAGAGTCAAATTCTGACCCAAGAGCGTTCCGTAGGGCGCTCGGCAATTTTGCAACCGGTGTTACCATTGTGACTGCACGAAGTCCTGATGGTGTCATTGTCGGAACTACAGCCAGTAGCTTTAATTCGCTTTCAATTGATCCTCCATTAATTCTTTGGAGCTGCATGAAAACAGCTAAAAGTAGCCCAATATTCGAAGCCGCTACTCACTTTGCAGTCAATATTCTCGCGTCTGACCAGCTAGAAATGTCAAACCATTTTGCTCGTCAACAAGTTGATAAATTTGCAGACATTGAGTGGGAATCTGGCATCGGCGGAGCACCAATATTCCCAAATTGTGCGGGCCGATTTCAATGCGAGACTTATGACAAATTCGACGGCGGTGATCATTGGATATTTATCGGAAAAGTAGTTTCGTTTGACGATTTCGGCCGGTCGCCTCTCTGCTTTCATCAAGGTTCGTATTCAATGGTTTTCAACCATCCTGGCGACGCCTCAAAAACTGAGGAAAATACCGCAGAGAGTGCAGCTGGCGAACGTATGTTAAATCATTCGTTCTTCTTGATGTTGATGGCAATACGCGCCTATCAATCAAAATATCGACCAAAACTGGAGGCTTTGGATCTGCGGCTTATTGAGTCCCGATGCCTTCTGGTGCTGAGCGATCAACCGAACCTGAATGCAGACGAATTAGTCATGCATGTGAACGCGCCAATTACGGAAGTTCACGAAGCCCTCGGCAACCTGATTGATCGAGGATTAATCGTTCCCATAGGTGGCCGTTACGAGCTTACCGATGAGGGCAATGATAAAGCATCTCAGTGTTGGAACCTAGCGGGCGAACACGCTGTTGAGGCGTTCAAAGACTTCAGCCAGGAACAGGTGGACAACTTTAATGCCGTCCTTCGAGGTCTGATCAAATATTGACCGGGTGGATTCTTGCTAAGATAGCAAGCGACATCATTCCCACTTCATTAGAGATCAATGGCCTCTTGGTAATGATAGATTACCTTCTGATTGGTAATGCAAATGCGACTTGTTAGCTATTCCGATAGCTTAATCGTACTTCTTCGACGATTCTTAGTTTTTGGTTCTAATCATACCTCTTAATTTCTAGAGGCAATGTCGGTCATTGGCACAATGCGGAATTAGCCCACCGTTCTGCAAAACTTCTGCAGTTGAATTGAAAACGGACATTGCCGCAGGGGCGATGATTCTAAGACTGTCGATATTGCAGATGAGCTCAATCAAATCAGTGAGAAGTTCAAATGTCACTGGCACGCCCTATAATGAAATACCAGAGTATGCCGACAGAACCATAAATTGATTAAGCTTATTAAAACAGAATGATAGATGGTGCCCCCGGACGGACTCGAACCGCCGACCCGCTGATTACAAATCAGTTCTGAAAATTGATGTGATTCTTGGTACCTATGTTGAACCTTTTTAAAAAACTTATTTTGAATAATGTAGATAAGTAATTGATTTTTTTGGTGGGCGCTGACGGGATCGAACCGCCGACCTACTCGGTGTAAACGAGTTGCTCTCCCAGCTGAGCTAAGCGCCCTGAAATCAGGCCAATGTTGCGGCCGGAACATGCATCGCCATTTTCCGCGTTCAGGGACCGGGAAATGGCGCGAGTGACGGGACTCGAACCCGCGACCTCCGGCGTGACAGGCCGGCACTCTAACCAACTGAGCTACACCCGCAGTATTTCCGGCGAACATCTCCGCCGAAGTCGAGTTGGATTACGTGTTTCAATTTTCGAAGTCAAGCCGCTTGCCGGTTACGCGGCAAAAAACTTTGACCCAAAAACAGCCAATCGAGACTCAGCTTTGAGATATTCGCTGCTGCGGCAATTTTCAACCTATGGCAATCGGTGAAAATATGTAAATTTTGACCTTCTTGCCCTTGCGCAGGCGTAACCACTGGGATAACCCATTGCGCGATTGTAACGTGGCCGTCGACGGCAGTGTAATCGCGTGCTATCGATAGCTATTGATAAATGATTTCCGGTGGGCTGAGTAGTACCAAAAGCAATGTTTGGCGATCGGAATTTGCCATAGGCTCCCAAGGGGCAGACAGGATCTTAAATGGAAGCTTTGCTATCTTCCTATCTCCCAATTGTCATATTTATCGGGCTTTGTATTGCTATTGGGCTGGCCTTGTTGATTGCGCCTTTTATCGTGGCATACAAGGCACCGGATGCAGAAAAATTATCGGCCTATGAATGCGGGTTTAACGCATTCGATGATTCTCGGATGAAATTCGATGTACGGTTTTATCTGGTAGCCATTCTTTTCATCATTTTTGATCTGGAAGTTGCATTTCTGTTTCCATGGGCTGTGAGTTTCGGAGCGCTCGGATGGTTTGGCTATATCTCGATGATGATATTCCTTGCCGTTTTGACCATCGGCTTTATTTATGAATGGAAGAAGGGCGCTCTCGAATGGGATTGAGCTGCAAAGAAATCCCGGCGACTGTAGGTAAAGGCAGGCAGGAATGAGCGACGGAACAACCACGCTTTTGACACGCGGCAACACCAACCCGGCGGGATCGGACGGATCCCAGGCCGATCCCTTTTTTGGCGAGATTAATAATGAGCTTGCCGACAAGGGCTTTGTCGTTACCTCGGCTGATGAACTGATCAAATGGTCCCGGACCGGATCCTTGATGTGGATGACGTTCGGGCTGGCATGTTGCGCGGTCGAAATGATGCAAATGTCGATGCCGCGATATGATGCCGAACGATTTGGATTTGCCCCTAGAGCCTCACCACGCCAATCTGATGTGATGATTGTTGCAGGAACGCTGACCAACAAGATGGCACCTGCCTTGCGCAAAGTTTATGATCAAATGCCGGAACCACGCTATGTGATCTCGATGGGGTCGTGTGCGAATGGCGGTGGTTATTATCACTATTCCTATTCGGTGGTCCGTGGTTGTGATCGTGTTGTACCGGTCGACATCTATGTGCCCGGCTGTCCGCCAACCGCAGAAGCATTGTTGTATGGCGTGATGCTGCTGCAGAAGAAGATTCGCCGTACCGGCACGATTGAGAGATAAGGACGGGCGCTGATCTGATGATGGAAGATCCTGAAACTCTCGACAGCCTTACCGAAATCCAGGCGGTGCTGGAAGTCGTTTTTGCCGACGAACTTACGGAAGTCTCGCTGACCCGCGGCGAACTGACCATTGCAGTCAAACGCGACAATATCATCGATGTGCTGCGCTATCTGCGTGATGATTCCAAGATGCAGTTCTGGGGTTTGGTGGATATTTGCGGTGTTGATTATCCCGAGCGCGAAGAGCGGTTCGAGATTGTCTATCACCTACTGTCGCCGCGCCAGAATGTCCGTATTCGGGTCAAGACATTTACCGATGAGGTAACGCCGGTTGCTAGCGCGACTGCCATCTGGCAAGGCGCTGACTGGTTCGAGCGCGAGTGCTGGGACATGTACGGGATATTGTTCACCGGACATCCAGACTTGCGGAGAATTTTGACTGATTACGGTTTTGAAGGCCATCCGCAAAGGAAGGATTTCCCGCTGACCGGCTATACCGAAGTCCGTTATGACGATGAATTGAAACGTGTCGTCTATGAGCCGGTCGAACTGCGTCAGGAATTCAGGAGCTTTGATTTTCTGTCGCCCTGGGAAGGTACCGAATATGTGCTTCCCAATGAGAACAAGGGCGATGAGAAGGCTGGGTCATGAACGAACACAACGTCCGTAATTTCAACATTAACTTTGGCCCGCAACACCCTGCAGCACATGGTGTTTTGCGTCTGGTGCTTGAATTGGATGGTGAGGTTGTGGAGCGTGTCGATCCGCATATCGGCCTGTTGCATCGCGGCACCGAGAAACTGATCGAATACAAAACTTACTTACAGGCAGTGCCTTATTTTGATCGGCTGGATTATGTCGCGCCGATGAACCAGGAGCACGCCTTTGCGCGTGCGGTAGAAGGCCTGCTGGATATTGAGGTTCCGCGCCGTGGCCAGTTGATCCGTGTCTTGTATTCAGAGATCGGCCGCATTCTTTCGCACATCCTCAACATCACCACACAGGCAATGGATGTCGGTGCACTGACGCCGCCGCTTTGGGGCTTTGAAGAGCGCGAAAAGCTGATGGTGTTTTACGAACGCGCCTGTGGTGCGCGCATGCACTCGGCCTATATCCGGCCCGGTGGGGTCCATCAGGATCTACCGCAGGAACTGGTTGACGACATCGAGGCCTGGTGCGACCCGTTCCTGGACGTTGTCGATGATCTCGACCGGTTGTTGACTGGAAACCGTATCTTTAAGCAGCGCAATGTCGATATTGGCGTGATCTCGATCGAGGACGCCTGGTCGTGGGGCATGTCCGGCGTGATGGTGCGTGGCTCCGGTGCAGCCTGGGATCTGCGCAAGGCGCAGCCTTATGAGTGCTACAGCGAGATGGATTTCGACATTCCGATCGGTAAGAACGGCGATTGCTACGATCGTTACCTGATCCGCATGGAAGAGATGCGCCAGTCGGTCGCGATCATGAAGCAGTGCATCGCCAAGATGAACGAGCCTGAGGGCAAGGGACCAGTTTCGGCCGTCGACAACAAGGTCGTTCCGCCGCACCGCCAGGAAATGAAGCGGTCGATGGAAGCGTTGATCCACCATTTCAAGCTCTATACCGAGGGCTACAAAGTGCCGGCAGGTGAGATTTACTGTGCGGTTGAGGCGCCGAAGGGCGAGTTTGGCGTGTATCTGGTCTCGGATGGTTCCAACAAGCCGTATCGCTGCAAATTGCGCGCACCGGGATTTGCGCATTTGTCGGCGCTTGATTTCATGGGTAAGGGGCATTTGCTGGCGGATGTTTCCGCCATATTGGGTTCGATTGATATCGTGTTCGGGGAAGTGGACCGCTGATCGCGGCTGAATGACACACGGCCGGAATGGTTCGTCTGTTGTAACTTTCCCGGCGATGGAAGCATAAAAGGAATGGTCGGTCGTTTGGCCGCCGTCAGATAAACAGAGGTATTTAGGGGCTAATGTCCGTTAGACGACTTGCAGACGAAGGGGTACAACCCGATTCATTTGCCTTCAAGCCTGCTGTTGCGCGCGAAGCGAAGAAGTGGATCAGCAAATATCCCAAGGGCCGCGAGGCCTCGGCCGTTATTCCGCTCCTGATGCTTGCCCAGGAACAGGAAGGCTGGGTCACCAAGCCGGCGATCGAAAATGTTGCCGAGATGCTGGACATGCCGCTGATCCGGGTGCTCGAAGTGGCGACTTTCTACACCCAGTTTCAATTGGCGCCTGTCGGCACCAAGGCGCACATCCAGATTTGTGGAACCACGCCTTGCATGCTGCGCGGTTCGGAGGAACTGATTCAGCTTTGCAAGAACAAGATCCATCCCGAACCGTTCCATACCAATGAGGCAGGGACGTTATCCTGGGAAGAGGTCGAATGCCAGGGAGCTTGCGTCAATGCTCCCATGGTCATGATCTTCCGCGATACCTATGAGGACCTGACCGCGGAACGGTTGGAAGAAATCATCGATGCATTCGAAGCCGGAAAGGGTAAAAACATTACTCCAGGCCCGCAAATTGATCGGATCTATTCGGCGCCCGAAGGCGGGCAGACATCTCTACACGAAGAAATTCTAGTCGCCGAGCCTGTCGCCACAAAAGCAAACGGAAGTAAATCGGCGCCTCGCAAGAAGTCCGCAAAACCGGCGGCCAAGCCGAAGCTTGCGCCTTCTCAGAGCGAACAAGCCTTCTCGCTAACCGACAAGAACCGGCCGGAAGCAATCGAGAAACCGGCTACACCGGATGATTTGAAACTGA
Organism: Salaquimonas sp.; assembly: GCA_028289365.1. GTDB lineage: Bacteria > Pseudomonadota > Alphaproteobacteria > Rhizobiales > Rhizobiaceae > BOKV01. The sequence goes on from JANQQM010000078.1 coordinate 9,232, forward strand.
TTTCGGGCGTTGGCCCGAAACTGGAATCGGTTCTGCACGGATTGGGCATCTTCACCTATGCGCAGATTGCCAAATGGAAGAAGGCGGAATGCGACTGGGTCGATGGCTATCTGAAATTCAAGGGCCGGATCGAACGCGACGACTGGATCAAACAGGCCAAGGCACTCGCCAAGGAGCCAAGATGATGATCGGGGTAAGCAAGCATGCTTGAAGACAAAGACCGTATCTTCACGAATATCTATGGCACTTTCGACAAGTCGCTAAAGGGCGCGATGGCGCGTGGTCATTGGAGCGGGACAAAAGGCTTCATCGACCGTGGCCGTGACTGGATCATTGATCAGATGAAGGCCTCCGGGCTTCGTGGCCGTGGTGGTGCGGGCTTTCCGACCGGCCTGAAATGGTCGTTCATGCCGAAGGAATCCGACGGTCGCCCGCATTACCTGGTGATCAATGCAGATGAATCCGAGCCCGGCACTTGCAAGGATCGTGACATCATGCGGCACGATCCGCACACGCTGATTGAGGGCTGCCTGATCGCCGGTTTCTCGATGGCGGCCCATGTCTGCTACATCTACATTCGCGGCGAATATATCCGGGAACGCGAAGCGCTGCAGGCGGCGATTGACGAATGCTACGATGCCAAGCTGATCGGCAAGAACAACAAACATGGCTGGGATTACGACATCTATGTCCACCACGGCGCCGGCGCCTATATTTGCGGTGAGGAAACAGCACTGCTGGAGAGCCTTGAAGGTAAGAAGGGCCAGCCCCGGCTGAAACCGCCATTCCCGGCAAATGTCGGACTCTATGGCTGCCCGACGACGGTCAACAATGTTGAATCCATCGCTGTTGCGCCGACCATCCTGCGCCGGGGCGCAGACTGGTTTGCCTCCTTCGGCCGTGAAAACAATCACGGAACCAAGCTGTTCTGCGTGTCCGGTCATGTGGATCGTCCCTGCACCGTTGAGGACGCCATGTCGATCACCTTCAAGCAGTTGATCGAAACCCATTGCGGCGGCATCAGAGGCGGTTGGGATAATCTGAAAGCTGTCATTCCGGGTGGTTCTTCGGTTCCGCTGGTGCCTGCGGAACAGATCAAGGACGCGCCGATGGACTTTGACGGATTGCGCGATTTGCAATCCGGCCTGGGTACGGCTGCCGTAATTGTGATGGACAAGTCGACCGACATAATCCGCGCAATTTCACGCATCTCCTATTTCTACCGGCATGAAAGCTGCGGACAGTGCACGCCATGCCGCGAAGGTACCGGATGGATGTGGCGCGTTCTGGAACGGATGGCGCAGGGCAGGGCGCAGAAAAAGGAGATCGATCTACTCCTGGAAGTTTCCAAGCAGGTGGAAGGCCACACGATATGCGCGCTTGGAGATGCTGCCGCTTGGCCGGTCCAGGGACTGATCCGGCATTTCCGCCACGAGATTGAAGAGCGCATCGACGCCTATAGCCGTGATGCCGAAGTTGGCGGCAAGACCGTGCTGGAGGCAGCTGAATGATGCAGCCCGACGGCCATCATCTTGCGGAGTTGAATTTCGGCGTGCTCAAGCATGACTGGGAAGATCCGCGCATTGCCGAGTTCACCAATAATCTGGATCGCGTAAATACGCTTGCAGAGAACAGCCCCGGTTTTGTCTGGCGCATGACCGATGACGACATGGAGGCAGGCCAGCTTGATGCATCAGGCGTTTTTGGGGGAAACCCCCTTGTCGCTTCAACATTGAGCGTCTGGGAAGATGCCGCCAGCCTGGAACATTTCGTCTGGAATACGATCCACCGGCGTTTCTATGAAAAGCGCCGTCAGTGGTTTGATGGCGAGGGCCAGTCCAATTTCGTGATGTGGTGGGTGCCGATCGGGCATCGGCCAACCCTCCAGGAGGGCATGGAAAGATTTTCATACTGGCAGAAACACGGCGACAGCGATTACGCATTTGGCTGGTCGTATTTGCAGAACGTCAAGGCCTGGCGCGAGAAGCAATGTGGTTAGATGCCGGGCTTGACCGGTATTGAGACAGGGTAAGAAAATATGACGAAGCTGATCGTCGACGGAAAAGAAGTGGAAGTACCTGATCATTACACGCTGTTGCAGGCGTGTGAGGAAGCCGGTGCCGAAATCCCCCGTTTTTGCTACCACGAACGGCTGTCGATCGCTGGCAATTGCCGGATGTGCCTGGTCGAGGTCAAGGGCGGTCCGCCGAAACCGGCAGCTTCCTGCGCCATGGGCGTGCGGGATCTGCGGCCCGGACCCAATGGCGAACCACCGGAAGTCATGACCAAGTCACCGATGGTGAAAAAGGCGCGCGAAGGGGTGATGGAATTCCTGCTGATCAACCACCCGCTTGATTGCCCGATCTGCGACCAGGGTGGGGAATGCGATCTGCAGGACCAGGCCATGGCCTATGGCATTGACCAGAACCGCTTCCATGAGAACAAGCGTGCGGTGGAAGACAAATATATCGGCCCGCTGGTGCGCACCAAGATGACAAGGTGTATTCATTGCACCCGTTGTGTCCGGTTTACGACCGAAGTTGCCGGTATCTCCGAACTCGGTCTGGTCGGTCGTGGCGAAGACGCCGAAATCACCACCTATCTCGAAAAGGCAATGACTTCCGAACTGCAGGGCAATGTCATTGATCTTTGCCCGGTCGGCGCACTTACCTCGCGGCCATATCAGGATACAGCCAGACCCTGGGAGCTGACAAAGACCGAATCCATCGATGTCATGGATGCTGTTGGCGCGAGTATCCGCATCGATTCCCGTGGGCGGGGGATCATGCGCGTCCTGCCACGGCTCAATGAGGACGTGAACGAGGAATGGATTTCCGACAAGACCCGGTTTGCCTATGATGGTCTTTCTGCGCAAAGGCTTGATCAGCCCTTTGTTCGCAAGGCCGGAAAGCTGAAGCCGGCAAGCTGGGACGAAGCATTTGCCGCAATAGCAAGGCAATTCAAGAAAGCTGGTCCTGCGAAGACGGGTGCTATCGCCGGTGATCTTTGTGCAGTCGAGGACATGTTCGCGCTCAAGAAGCTGATGCTTTCGCTCGGTTCGAACAGTTTTGATTGCCGCGAACCTGGCAGCGTGCTCGATCCGGCAAACGGTCGTGCCAGCTATCTGTTCAATGCGACGATTGACGGGATCGAGGATTCCGATGCCCTGCTAATTATCGGCTCTAACCCGCGCTGGGAAGCACCGGTTCTCAATGCCAGGATCCGGAAAAAATTCAAAATGCCGGAAGATTATCCGATTGGCCTGATCGGGGAGGCAGTCGATCTGCGTTATGAATACGAACATCTTGGTGACGGTCCCGACACGCTCTCCGAACTGGTTTCCGGCAAGAACCGTTTTGCAGCCAAGCTGAAACGGGCAAAGCGTCCATTGATCCTGATCGGGCAGGGCGCACTCAATCGTTCTGACAGCGCGACGATTTACGGCCTTGCTGCGCAGCTGGCAGAAAATTGCGGTGCGGTCAATGCCGACTGGAACGGTTTCAGCGTCTTGCATACTGCCGCTGCACGGGCCGGTGGCCTTGATATCGGTTTCGTTCCGGGCAAAGGCGGCAGCGACACGGCGGCAATTGCCAAGAAAATGGACCTAGTCTTCCTGCTTGGCGTCGATGAAATCGATACTTCGAACATGAACGGGTTCAAGGTATATATCGGTACCCACGGGGATGCCGGAGCGCATGGTGCGGATGTCATTCTTCCCGGTTCGACCTATTGTGAAAAACCGGGCATCTATGTGAATACCGAAGGCAGGGTCCAGGTCGCCAATCGTGCTGTGTTTGCGCCTGGGCAGGCAAAGGAAGAATGGGCAATATTCCGCGCCTTGTCATCCGTACTGGGTGAAGCGCTCCCCTTCGACAGCCTGGCCCAGTTGCGCGAACAATTGTTGCGCGAACACCCGCATTTCCAGTTCAATGACGAATTGGCGTCGGTTGACGGAAGCGTCATCTCACCGCTGGCAAACACCGGTGGCAAGTTGAACAAGGCACCGTTGAAATCACCGATCACAGATTTTTACCTGACCAATCCGATTGCCCGTGCATCAAAGGTGATGGCGGAGTGTTCACATCGGTTCGTTTCCTCGATACCCCAGGCCGCGGAGTGAAGTGGTGAGCATCGAACCGATCCATACCTCAGTCAAGCGACGTAGCGACCGTCTGTCGCAAAGGTGTGTATCTGTTGCCACTAATGTTGGAATAACGGGCAATTCGACCCAGTGCGGCGTTGAAATTACAGCGGCACTGGTTAAAAGGGGGGCAGAATACAGGGGCAAGCAGCGTTTGATGAATAATCGGTCACTAGCTGACAAAGACGCTATTGTTGCCCAACTGAATGTAACGGCATTTGGGGCAGGCTTGCTCCACAGGAAAGCAGCATGAGCGTTTTTATTAACGACTATGTCATACCGGGCGCGATCATGGTCGCCCAAAGCCTGCTTTTGCTGGTGGCGCTGCTATTATTCATTGCCTACATCCTCTATGCCGACCGAAAGATCTGGGCTGCCGTCCAGTTGCGCCGCGGTCCCAACGTGGTCGGGCCATGGGGTCTGTTGCAATCCTTCGCAGATCTGCTGAAGTTCGTGTTCAAGGAGCCGATAATTCCGGCATCCTCATCCAAGACAGTCTTCCTGTTGGCGCCACTGGTTTCGGTCGTGTTGGCATTGGCCACATGGGCCGTCATTCCGTTCAATGAGAACTGGGTGATCGCCGACATCAATATCGGCATCCTGTACATCTTCGCGATTTCGTCGCTGGAAGTGTATGGCATCATCATGGGTGGCTGGGCTTCAAACTCCAAATACGCCTTCCTTGGCGCGCTTCGATCTGCAGCACAAATGGTGTCCTACGAAGTTTCGATCGGCTTCGTGATCATAACGGTTCTGCTGTGCGTCGGCTCCTTGAATCTTACTGACATCGTCTTGAGCCAGCAGGACGGTCTTGGAACCATGTTGGGCCTGTCCGCCAGCTTCCTGGATTGGCACTGGTTGGCGTTGTTCCCGATGTTCGTCATTTTCTTCATTTCAGCGCTCGCGGAAACCAACCGGCCACCGTTCGATCTTCCCGAGGCGGAATCCGAACTGGTTGCAGGTTTCATGGTCGAATATGGATCAACGCCGTACATGATGTTCATGCTGGGTGAATATGCAGCGATCTGCCTGATGTGTGCGTTGACGACCATTCTGTTTTTGGGTGGCTGGCTGCCGCCATTCGATTTTGCGCCTTTCACCTGGGTACCCGGCATCGTCTGGTTTGTGCTCAAGATGTGCATGGTGTTCTTCATGTTCGCCATGGTGAAGGCATTCGTGCCGCGCTACCGCTACGACCAATTGATGCGTTTGGGCTGGAAGGTGTTCCTTCCGATCTCGCTGTTCATGGTATTTGCGGTTGCGACGGTGTTACAGATAACCGGTTGGGCCGCGTGAGGATTGGATAGATCATGAACGCAATCTCGCAAGCAGCCAAATCGCTTTTGTTGAAGGAGTTCGCCAGCGCGTTCTTCCTTTCCATGCGGTATTTCTTCAAGCCGAAAGCAACGCTCAACTACCCCTTCGAAAAGGGGCCGGTTTCGCCACGTTTCCGTGGCGAGCATGCCTTGCGGCGATATCCAAACGGCGAAGAACGCTGTATTGCCTGCAAACTGTGTGAAGCGATTTGCCCGGCGCAGGCGATTACGATCGAGGCTGGACCTCGGCGCAATGACGGGACAAGGCGCACGGTTCGGTACGACATCGACATGGTGAAATGCATCTATTGCGGGTTCTGCCAGGAAGCATGTCCGGTGGATGCAATTGTCGAGGGGCCAAACTTCGAGTTCGCGACCGAGACACGGGAAGAACTTTATTACGACAAGGACAAATTGCTCGAGAACGGCGAACGCTGGGAACGGGAAATAGCACAGAATATCGCAATAGACTCGCCCTGGCGCTGATCTGGCGCGGGCGGGATATTGGAACAAGCGGGACTGAAATAAACTAATGGGCGCATCAACAGGCTATTTGCCGGCACTGTTTTTCTATCTGTTTTCGACCGTGACGGTGGCTTCCGCCTTTATGGTGATTGCGGCGCGCAATCCCGTGCATTCGGTGCTGTTTCTGATTTTGGCCTTTGTAAATTCCGCCGGCTTGTTTTTGTTGGCGGGCGCCGAGTTTTTGGCGCTGCTCCTGATCGTTGTCTATGTCGGCGCGGTGGCCGTTCTGTTCCTCTTTGTCGTGATGATGCTTGACGTCGATTTCGTGGAACTCCGCGAGGGATTCCTGCAATATTTGCCGGTTGGCATGCTTGTGGCATTCATCATGCTGGCGGAATTGCTGATGGTTTTTGCAAGCTGGGTGTTTGCGCCGGGCGCAGTCGGAGAGGGGTCCCAACCGATCCCGGATCTCGATACGGTCTCGAACATCCAGGCTTTGGGCGACATCCTGTA
>JANQQM010000084.1 GCA_028289365.1 Salaquimonas sp.
AAAAGCTGGTCGAGCGGGCTCGTCATGTCGAGGCGCAAGTATTGGGTGACCGGCATGGAAACCAGGTGCATCTGTTCGAGCGCGATTGTTCCGTACAGCGCCGGAACCAGAAAGTCGTGGAGCGTGCGCCAGCGCCCTACCTCAATGAGGATCAGCGCGCGGAATTGGCTGGTTACGCGCTGAAACTTGCATCTTCCACCGATTATGTGGGCGCAGGAACCGTCGAGTTCCTGATGGATGCCGATACAGGCGCGTTCTACTTCATCGAGGTCAATCCACGGATCCAGGTGGAGCATACCGTTACCGAAGAAGTAACCGGCATTGATATCGTCAAGGCCCAGATTCACATCATGGACGGCGAGAAGATAGGCGATCCGGCATCCGGCGTACCGGCGCAGGCTGATATCCGGCTGAATGGCCATGCGCTGCAGTGCCGGATTACCACGGAAGATCCTGAGCAGGAATTCATTCCCGATTATGGCCGCATAACCGCCTATCGGGGTGCGACCGGTTTCGGCATACGCCTGGATGGCGGCACGGCCTATTCCGGTGCGGTGATTACCCGCTTTTACGACCCCCTGCTGGAGAAGGTGACTGCCTGGGCGCCGACAGCGGAAGAGGCAATCCGCAGGATGGACCGGGCCTTGCGGGAGTTCCGTATCCGCGGTGTAGCGACCAATCTGACCTTCCTCGAGGCAATTGTCGGACATGAAAAATTTCACGACAACAGCTATACCACTAAGTTTATCGACAATACCCCGGAGCTGTTCGAATCGGTCAAACGCCAGGACCGCGCCACCAAGCTGCTCAACTACATAGCCGATGTCACCGTAAACGGTCATCCGGAGGCGCGCGGGCGAGCACTGCCGCCGGTTGACGCGGTCCAACCGGTGGTTCCTGCGTTTGAAAATTCAGTGCAGCCCGGAACGCGGCAAAAATTCGAGGAACTTGGCGCGGAGAAGTTTTCGCGCTGGGTTCGCGATCAAAAACAGGTTCTTGTTACCGATACGACCATGCGTGACGGCCACCAGTCCCTGTTGGCGACCAGGATGCGCACCCACAATATTGTCAATATTGCCGAAGCCTATTCGAAGGGGCTGGGTGAACTTTTCAGCCTTGAATGCTGGGGCGGTGCGACCTTTGATGTTGCCATGCGCTTCCTGACCGAAGACCCCTGGGAGCGCTTGGAGATGATACGGGAGAGGGCGCCCAATATCCTGCTACAGATGCTGCTACGCGGGTCGAACGGCGTTGGCTACAAGAATTATCCCGACAATGTCGTGCGATATTTCGTCAAGCAGGCAGCAGAAGCCGGTGTCGATGTCTTCCGCGTGTTCGATTGCCTCAACTGGGTCGAGAACATGCGGGTATCCATGGATGCGGTCGTCGAAAGCGGGAAAATCTGTGAGGGCACAATTTGCTATACCGGCAATCTCAACGACAGCGCCCGGCCGAAATATGATTTAAAATATTACGTGCGCCTGCTGAAGGAACTGGAAGCAGCCGGCGCGCATATGATTGCCATCAAGGACATGGCCGGGCTGCTGAAGCCGAATTCCGCCAAGCTGCTGTTTTCGACCTTGCGTGAGGAAACGGACCTGCCGCTGCATTTTCATACCCATGATACGTCCGGTGTTTCGGCGGCCAGCGTGATCGCGGCAGCCGAGAATGGCGCTGATATTGTTGATGCCGCGATCGATTCTTTTTCAGGCAACACCTCCCAGCCCTGCCTGGGGTCAATTGTCGAGGCATTGAAAGAGACCGAGCTTGATACGGGTCTTGATTCCAATGCGATACGGCAAATCTCGTTTTACTGGGAAGGTGTGCGCTACAAATATGCTGCGTTCGAAAGTGACCTGAAAGGCCCGGCTTCTGAAGTCTATCTGCATGAAATGCCGGGTGGTCAGTTCACCAATCTGAAGGAACAGGCGAGATCGCTGGGACTGGAAGCGCGCTGGCATGAAGTCGCGCAGATGTATGCGGATGTAAACGCGCTCTTCGGCGATATCGTCAAGGTTACGCCATCCTCGAAAGTGGTTGGCGACATGGCGCTGATGATGGTCAGCCAGGACCTCGATATCGGGGATGTCATGGATGGTTCAAAGGAGATTGCCTTTCCTGAATCGGTTGTGTCCATGATGCGCGGTGATCTGGGCCAGCCTGAAGGCGGGTGGCCGTCCGATATTCAAAACCGGGTGTTGAAGGGCGATCCGGCATATACGGAAAGACCCGGTGCGCTACTTGACGACATCGATCTGGATGCAGCCAGAACCGAGGCGGAAGAGACCGTTGGCGAGAAGTTGTCGAACAAGGAATTTGCATCCTATCTGATGTATCCGAAGGTGTTCGCTGATTATGCGCTGGTTCGTGCGGATTATGGTCCGACCGCGGTCCTGCCGACGCCAGTATATTTTTACGGTCTTGAACCCGGAAATGAGATCCATGTCGATCTCGAAAAGGGAAAAACGCTTGTCATTCGCTGTCTGGCGGTTGGCGAGACCGACGACAAGGGCATGGTCACCGTCTATTTCGAATTGAACGGCCAGCCGCGGCGCACCAAGGTTCCGGATCGTGCTCATGGTGCATCTGGCGGCGCTGCCAAACGCAAGGCGGAACCCGGTGACGAGAGCCATGTCGGCGCGCCAATGCCGGGTGTTGTTTCAACCGTGGCAATCGAAGCGGGTCAGGTGGTCAGCGCCGGCGATGTGCTTTTCTCCATAGAAGCGATGAAGATGGAGACCGCGATCCATGCCGAACGGGACGGGTCGATTGTCGAAATCCTGGTAAAGACCGGTGATCAGATTGACGCAAAGGACCTGCTTGCCGTTTATGCAACCGAATCCTGACGGGACATCAAGTCAAGCTGCCGACCAATAATAATTTGCATTGATTTCCTGATTTTTAAGGTGCAATGGGAATGTGCGTTCCAGCGCCGGCCAAAAGCCGAATTGGGCAAACAAACAAATGGTTGGTATCATGGCTGGCGGCGAACTTCCCCAAGGCACCAGTTCAGGCAGATTGTTTCCGCGCGAACGGATCGCGGTTTCCGTCCTGTTTTTCGTCAACGGCTATCTGCTGGGTAACTGGGCGCCGAAAGTACCAGAATTCCTGCGCAGGCTGTCCTTGAGCGAGAGCGATCTTGGCCTCCTGCTGTTGTTGCTCGGCGCCGGTGCACTTTCCGCGATGCCGGTTGCAGGCTGGTTGATTGCAAAACGCGGCTCAAGCAGTATCTGCAAACTGACTTCCATTGCAGCCGTGCCAGCCATCCTGATCGTCACCTTGCCGAACAATATCTTCACGGCGGGTGTTGTGCTCTTCATTCTTGGTGCGCTTATCGCAGCAATGGATGTGGCAATGAATGCCAATGCCGTTTCTGTGGAACGCAAATTCAGGCGGGCGATCATGTCTTCCTGCCACGGTTTCTGGAGCCTGGGCGGGCTGGTCGGTGCGGCGACCGGTGGTTGGTTGATTGAAAATCTCGGCCTGTTCGGCCATGCCTGGCTTGTCACCGGGATATCGGCTGCGGGCGTATTCCTTTGCTTGAATGCGGTCCTGGAAGACAGGATCGTGACCGAAGAGGCGGTAGTCCACAAGGTTCGTCTGCCGGCAAATCCCTTGCCCTACGTACTGGGTGCGATGGCGTTGTTCTCCATGGTGCCGGAAGGCGCCGTGCTTGATTGGGGTGCGCTGTATCTCCGCCAGGAATTGGGCGCTGGCCTCGACCTGTCCGGTTTCGGCTATGCAGCATTTTCCGGCGCCATGGCAATCATGCGATTTGCCGGAGATCCGTTGCGGCAGAAATTTGGTGCCGTCTCTACCATGCGCGTCTGTTCGCTTGCAGCGATTGTCGGTTTGCTGATTGCCGGAATGGCACCGAATGCAATTGTTGCGACGGTCGGATTTGCTCTTGCCGGTCTGGGAATTTCCAATCTGGTTCCGATCTTGTTTTCCGCTGCCGGCAACCTGCCAGGTCTGCCGCCGGGGATCGGCATTTCAATGGTTACCTTCATGGGCTATTCGGGCATATTGTTTGCACCATCGCTAATCGGCTTTATTGCCGAACATACCGGGTTAGGGCCGATATTTGCATTTCTGCCTGTCCCCTTGTGCGTTGTTTTCCTCCTTTCCCATCTGGCGGCTCATGCCGACAAGGTAGCGGATGAGCCGAATTAGAAAGTCTCGGTCCAGGCATTGTTGAATGCAGTGCATGACATTCTTGTTGCACTGCATTATAGAGCAGTCATATGTCTTTCAGCCAAAGGATAGGTTCAAATGGGATTTCTCGACGGTAAGACAGCATTGGTTACGGGTTCCACATCGGGGATTGGGCTCGCCTGCGCCCGGGCTTATGCCAGCGAAGGCGCGAATATTGTCTTGAACGGATTTGGCGATGCGGACGAAATTGAATCGACCCGCAAGCAGATCGAATCCGATTATGACGTCAAGGCAGCGTATTCGGGCGCTGATCTGACAAATCCGTCAGAAATCGAGGAGCTTACCCAGTTGGCTCTCGATAGTTTCGGTGCCGTGGATATCCTGCATAACAATGCCGGTATTCAGTATGTTTCCCCGATTGAAGATTTTCCACCGGAAAAATGGGACCTGATCATTTCCCTTAATCTGAGTTCCAGCTTTCATACTGTCCGGCTTCTGATGGAGCAGATGAAAAAGCGCAAATGGGGCAGGCTGATTTTCACCGCATCTGCCCATGCGCTGGTCGCTTCGCCCTACAAGGTGGCCTATGTTGCCGCCAAGCATGGAATCGCGGGCATGACCAAGGTGCTGGGTCTTGAGGGCGCCGAATTCGGGATAACCGCAAATGCGATTTGTCCCGGCTATGTGTGGACGCCGCTGGTTGAAAAACAAATCCCCGACACGATGAAATCGCGTGGCCTGACACGCGAGCAGGTCATTGATGACGTTCTTCTGGCCGCGCAGCCAACCAAGAAATTCGTCACCATCGAACAAGTCGCGGCGCTGGCACTGTTCCTGTGTTCGGATGCAGCAGAAAACATCAATGGCTCGCTGCAGCAGATTGATGGCGGCTGGGCCGCTCAATAAGTAGTAGCCGCGGAGCTTCAAACATGACCAAACGCAAGCTCAATCTTGCCCTGCAGGGAGGCGGTGCGCATGGCGCGTTTACCTGGGGGGTGCTTGACTGTCTGCTTGAAGACGGCAGATTTGACATCGATGGCATTTCCGGCACCAGCGCTGGTGCGATGAATGCGGTTTGCTTGGCCGATGGATATCATTCCGGCGGATCAGAGAAGGCGCGGGAACGGCTTGCGGTATTTTGGGATGCGATTGGTTCGGCAGGCCGGTTCAGCCCGCCGATACGAACGCCAATCGATGCCTGGCTTGGCATCTGGCCGTCTTATAATTCGCCCGGTCATACCATTCTGGAGATGATGTCGCGGATCTATTCCCCATATGATTTCAATCCGCTGGATATCAACCCGCTTCGCACGATCGTTGATGAAAATGTCAATTTCAAAAATGTCCAGACCTGTGATGCGCTCCACCTGTTTATTGCTGCAACCAATGTCTGGAATGGCAAGGTAAGGGTATTTGAGCGGGATGAGATTACCTGCGCGGCGGTAATGGCTTCAAGCTGCCTGCCATATCTGTTCAAGGCGGTCGAGATTGACGGGGTTCCCTATTGGGATGGCGGTTTCATGGGTAATCCGGTGTTGTTCCCGTTTATCTATGAAACACAAACCGATGATATATTGCTGATCCAGATTAATCCCATCGAACGTATGGAAACGCCAAAGACCGCCCGTGAAATTACAGACCGGATGAACGAGATTACGTTCAATGCATCCTTGTTGCGGGAGTTCCGCGCCATTCAGTTTGTGAAAAAGCTGATCCGTGAGGGTAAGGTTTCCAAAAAGGAATACAAGGATTTACGGCTGCATCGCATTGCTGCGCCGGAAGAACTGGTCGACCTGTCGGCGTCGACAAAGATGAATTCCGAACCGGCATTTCTCAACCATCTGTTCAAGATGGGGCGCGAATCCGCAAAGAAATGGCTTGCTACCGACGCCGAAAAAGTCGGCGTGGAAATGGGCATGGATCTGGGAGAGGAAATCGCCTATGGGCTGTTCGAGAAATTGTCGGCAAGCCTTTCGAAGGAGGCGCAGGCGGAACTTAAACGTGGTCAGCGCGCTTCCAGGATGCGGAAAAAGGGAGATTAAGCGGCAGATTCGGTCTTGGTCTTTTCAGCCTGCCCGTATTTTTGCTCGACATAGTCGAGCACCATGGCATGAAAATCTTCCGCGATGTTCTTTCCGCGCAGTGTTGCAGCCTTCTTGCCGTCTATGAACACCGGGGCTGCCGGAGCTTCTCCGGTGCCGGGCAGCGAAATGCCGATATCGGCATGTTTGGATTCGCCAGGACCATTTACGATACAGCCCATCACCGCGACATTGAGGTTTTCGACGCCCGGATACTTTTCCTTCCAGACCGGCATCTGCTCGCGCAAATGGCCCTGGATCTTTTGTGCCAGTTCCTGGAACACGGTGGACGTTGTGCGTCCACAGCCGGGACAGGCGGCGACAATCGGAACGAAGGATCGAAATCCCATGGTCTGTAGCAGTTCCTGCGCGACCGTTACCTCTCGCGTCCTGTCACCCCCCGGTTCAGGTGTCAGGGAAATACGGATCGTGTCGCCGATCCCCATCTGCAGCAAAATGCCCATGGCGGCGGACGAGGCGACGATGCCCTTGGAACCCATGCCCGCCTCGGTCAGCCCGAGATGCAAAGCGTGGTCGCTGCGCTTGGCCAGCTCCGAATATACCGCGATTAAATCCTGGACCTGGCTGACCTTTGCAGACAGGATGATCTTGTTTCTCGGCATGCCTACATTTTCTGCATGTTCTGCCGAGAGCAAGGCAGAACGCACAATGGCTTCCCTGGTCACCTCCTGGGCTGTCATCGGGGAGCCATTTTCCTGATTTTCATCCATCAGGCGGGTCAGGAGTGCCTGATCCAGCGAACCCCAGTTCACGCCGATGCGCACCGGCTTGTCTTGTTGAATCGCAGTTTCGATGATTGCCGCAAATTGCCGGTCTTTCTTCTCGCCAAATCCTACATTGCCGGGGTTGATCCGGTATTTGGCCAAAGCTTCGGCACAGGCCGGGTGATCTGCCAACAGCCGGTGGCCAATATAATGAAAGTCTCCAATCAGCGGCACGAATACTCCGCGTTTCGCCAATTTGTCCCGAATATGGGGTACGGCAGCTGCGGCTTCGTCGCGATCTACGGTGATGCGTACAAGTTCGGATCCCGCCCTGGCCAGCGCTGCAACCTGATTAACCGTCGCGGCAATATCGGCCGTATCGGTATTGGTCATGGACTGCACAACCACAGGTCTGCAGCCGCCAACGGAGATGTTTCCGACATTTACGCCGACGGTTCGCTTGCGTTGCATGGGCGCGCCTGAATAGGCTTCAGTCATTTCTTTGTCCCAAACTGATTTCCCAAGGGAAGTTCCAGAAGATTTGGCGGAGGCATGTCGGTAAGTCAACCAGCAAGCCAATTTGTTTCCCGAAATCCAATACCGCAATCACAATACGGTGTTCACATCCAATTACTTTGTGCTTCGGAAAAATGACATATTTCAGATGCTATATGTTGCAGTGCAGCATGATTGGCAATACCCTGCCGATCGTGATGCAGATTTGTGTGCGATATCGCGAATATGATGCCGCAGAACAGGTCTATTAGCCAGCGGAGGTAAACCGAAATGAGCAGCGGAGTTTTTTCAGCATGGCTCGACAAAAGAAGGTTTCCAGGCGGGTAAAGCGTAAAATCAGTTTGGCATTGCAGGGTGGCGGCGCTCATGGCGCCTTTACCTGGGGTGTGCTTGACCGGCTATTGGAAGATGGGCGTTTCGAGATAAGCGGGATATCCGGAACCAGTGCCGGGGCGATGAATGCTGTCGCCATGGCAGACGGATTCGCGCAAGGTGGCAATAATGGTGCTCGCGAAAAGCTGGAACAATTCTGGCTGGCGGTCGCCGATCGCGCGCGCCTGAGCCCGGTGAAGCGCGC
>JANQQM010000041.1 GCA_028289365.1 Salaquimonas sp.
AAATACACAAACCTTCTTTTGAACGCCCTTCAAAATTTCTAGCAGTTTGGCGGAAGGATCGAGCGAGGTAATTTCGATGCCGCTTTTGCCCGCGAAGTCCTTCAATCCGCGTTCGGTCTTATTGCCCCAGACGCCATCGGCCGTGCCAACAGAACAGCCCGCTCGGTTTAGCTCCCGCTGAATGGAAGCAACCAGTTCACGGTCCTGTTTTGGATTTTCTGGCTCGAGGTCTTGCGAAGATGGTTGTTCAAGCCTTGCAATCTGAGTCTGACCAGATTGCGGACTTGATTCCCTTGCCTTACGCAACTCCGAAATTCTGATTTCGGCGATGTCGACAAACTTCCCGTTGGGATACTTTTTCAGATAATTCTCAAAATAAACGGGAGATGTCCCGTCCTTTATCGAATTCCAGTATGCCACTTCCACATTGGCGCTCTTGTTGTCATCGTCTGCACGCACAATTTGGTCAGTTAGCGGATTGAGAACGACGCTGCCGGTAAGCGAAGAATTGCCCCATGGGACCTGCTTCCCATCAGTGTTGTCAATCACCTCTTTGCGGACCCGACGCAGGATAACGGCGATATCTTCGTCAGGCGTTTCAATGTGCCTGATGAACGCCTCTGTAAACGGGCTGTTTCTGCCTTCACCATCTAAGGCGACATTTCCTGGCTGCGTGGCGAATGTGATCAGAGTCCCAATTCCAGTTTCGATTGGCGCAAGCCCACGTCCGACCAATGCAGAGCGCGTGCCCATTGACCGAGCCAGGTTCCGGGCAAGCGGATTGTTTCGGCAAGCGTCCAGAAAAACAAGATTGGTTCGAGGCTCACGTTCCATCTGGGACATAATGGTGTTGAGCCGGATCGCTTCGAAATCGAGATCGGCTTCATCAACCAACTGAGTGTCTGTCGGCACCAGATAGTTTTCGCCATTTACCTGTAAGCCATGACCCGCAAAATAGAGCAATGCTATTTCGGCACCGCGGATCGCTCGTCCGAACTCACGAACCTTCTTCTCGAACTCCAATCGTTTAAGATCGTTTCCCTTGATTACATCAAAACCAAGTCGTTCCAGAGAGGTCGAAACTGCCTCAGCGTCGTTACGGGGATTAGAGAGTTCTGGAACATGTTCATAAGCCGCATTGCCGATAACAAGTGCAACGCGTTTGGCATCCGCAACTTGCACACCGTTGAACAGGAAAAGGGCAAGTACGACGATTAGTCGGATCATGTGCTATATCTCCCACCCAGCATCAAACACCGTTCTGACCTTCTCAATCTTTAATCTCAATTTGCATTATGAACGCGTGCGAACTACCAGGGAAATCACCCCACTGCGAAGCATCCACGTTGGCCATTTCAGGCTGTCCATTGACTTGCGCATAAAACCTTGCCGAACTTGAAAAGCCACCGGTATTTCTTGGCTGACCCCTGAACCAATTTCGGAACCGGGACTTATTTCCATCAAGCCAATTCCACCCGCCGGAAGGTTCAAAGGCTCCCGGGTCTTGCTTGAGACCAAACATCGGACCGTATTTTTCCGTGTTGTTGAATTGTTCGTTATATCGGGTTCTGAAGAAACTGGGATCGTTTCTGAAAAGTTCATAAACAAAACTGCTTGTTGCCAGGTCATCCAGTGTTGCGAGCGTGCCTCCACATTTATCTGCTAGTTTCAGTTGTGACCGTGCATCGCTCTTACCTGCCACCACAAAATAAATCCGCTCCCCCCGCTGTCCGTAAATCAGCAATCTACGGTCTCCCAGGCAAGCAATCGTATCTGTGATTAATTGTTTCTCGCCGAGCGCGATCAGATCATCTGGGTTAAAGGTTCTGGCTTCCTTGTCACTAACGAAAGTCTCGACAATGACTTTACTGCTATCTATGCCAAGAAGCTCGAGCAATCTGGTATCTACAAATCCTGTATCTTTGTTCCCTGAACTACGTTGGAATTCTTTGATGGCATTTCTTGTCTTTGGTCCAAACACACCGTCTGTAGCACCGACAACGTGACCGCGGGCATTCAATGCAGTCTGGATTTTAACTCTTCCGGACCTGCCCAGGCCTGGATAATCGGCCTCATCTCTGTTTTCATAACTGTCACTTAATGTACCGTTGGCCGCTCCAATTTTCCTTTGCGCGCGGGGTCCAAATACGGGATCGTTGCCGTGCTTGCGTAAGTACAATTGCCAGCCCCGTTGAGCATCGATGTTTCTTGCAATTTCGAAATCGCGTTCAGCAAGTTCTATCTCTTCAGTCGCATGTAATTCGGATGTATTGTTTTCAGGAGGTAGTGCTGCCAACAACGCTTGCTTCTTGGCGTCAGCAGCTAGTTCCTGAGCCTGCTTCAATTGCTTTTGCATCTCATCGAGTTGCAGGCGAAGGGCGCTAGCTGCCTCAACATTCTTATCCGGTTCAAGTTCTGGTTTGGCAGCCGGTTTAAGAATGACGGAGCCTGTCAGAGAAGAATTGTCCCAAGGGACCTGTCTGCCATCGGTATCCTCGATTACGTCCTGGCGAACACGACGCATCAATACTCCAATATCCTCCCCCGGTGTTTCAATGTGTTTTACAAAGGCTTCCGTAAATGGGCTATTTTCACCTTCCCCATCCAACGCAACGTTGCCGGGTTGGGTAGCAAATGCGATCAGGGTGCCTATTCCTGACTCGACCGACGCCAGGCCACGACCGACCAATGCGGAGCGTGTGCCCATCGATCGAGCCAGACTTTGTGCCATGGGATTGTTTCGGCATGCGTCGAGGAATACGAGATTGGTTCTCGGCTCCCGTTCCATCAGCTTTATAATTGTGTTGAGTTGAATTGTTTCAAAATCGAGAGCGGTCTCATCAATCAATTTGGTGTCGATCGGTGCAAGGAAATTTTTTCCGTTAACCTGCAAACCGTGACCAGCATAATAGAGCAGAGCAATTTCCGCTCCTTTCATATTGCGAGAAAACTCTCGAACCGTCTCTTCAAACGCCTGCCTGGTTAAGTCAACGCCCTTGATGACAGTGAAATCGAGGCGCTCAAGTGAGGTAGAAACTGCTTCCGCATCATTTTTCGGATTTGCCAATGCCCCAACGTGCTCATAAGCAGAATTTCCGATAACCAGCGCGACACGTTTTGCCGCCTGGGCAGGCATGCACAGTAATGCAAGTAGGAATACACCAAGAAGCAAACGGGTCATGAGCTGCACTCCGGTTCCGAAATGCTCCAGGACACTATACCTTCTGAAACTAGCCAAGGCAAAATTTGTACTGAACGCGAAAAAGTAATTTTAAAGGAGATGTCTGCTTTGGACCAATTGCAGCGCTATGGCCGGCGATCTGTGACGACCGCTACGTGCCAATTTTGGAATTACGTCGTTTCATCAATACCCTCTCGTCGAGTCAATAGTTGTTATGACTTCGGCAACATTGTTTACAGGGAAACCACAAAGCTCAGCGTGGTTCCGAATAGCTGACCGACTAGTCTTATCGGTCAGTACCATCGCAAAAATGCGGATGTCGGGTGCAGGATCTGCCTATTCGAAATTAGATCGCAGAGTAATATGTCATTCGGATTCCAGATGTAAATGCTGCCCCTGGCACTGATGAACCGTGCCAGTTGAACAGCTTCCGGTCGCTGAGGTCCCCTAACTCAGGATCATAGCGATCAGTGTCTGCTGATATTAATAGCCGTACCAACCTCTGCGATTGAGCGAATAGCCATATCCATTTCGATCATTGTATCGACGGCCACCGTATCCGTAATTGTAGTAGCCGTAATAACCTTGGGGGACATAATACCTGTACCGGTATGGTCGATATCCGCGATATCCGCGATAATAGGGCTGGTAATATCCATGACTGTGGCCGCCATAGTACCCATGTGCTGCACTAGACGTGCTCATGAATGCCAGGCCGATTGTCATGAAAGCCAACACTGCGGTATGTGTCAGTAGCATTTTCAGAGTATGCATATCGTTAACTCCTATTTCAGGAATAACGCCCTTCATGAACTTTATCGCAACGAGAGAATAAAGCAAATCTCGGCATGGACATGCCAAATGCATTGTTAGCGACCGACATGATTACAATGGCAAGATGAGCATATTCTTGGTGGGGTTTCGTTAGTTGCATCATCTTATCGAGTAAATTCAAAGAGAAAGAATAGTCTTACAGAAATTGTATTTTGAATAAATTCCGGTCGAAATATGGACTAAGAATCGATTTCAAAGTTCTTCTACAAAATGGCCTGAAACAGGATTGCCAATTTTGCTCATTTCGATCCGACAGGCCCAGGCCGTCATCAACAGTGTATCGGCCAAAACAATCAAACAAGTCCGCAATTGGTGCTGGCGCGGGCACCCATTCCTGATACGTCAAAAGAGCAATTGAAAATCAACAAACCATATACGTGGCTAGACAATCGATTCGTATATCCACTATCGTCAATCAATCAGCCTGGATCCGGATGAAGATCTGACGAATTCATCACTTCGCGCTCTTAATGCCAGGATGAAATCATCATGCAGCGGAAGCTTTAGCATGTCTTTCCTATGTACGATCCCGACATTACGCGTGAAGTTGAACCCCTTTATTTCAAACTGGCCCAATTCCCGAAATCCTCTGGTCAAAGCCGCAAACTCTGAAACAACAGAGATCATGCCATTGTCTTTTACCGCACTGATTATGATCTCATTGGAGTTTGTGGTTATCGCTGCACGCGGACGCTCCACCCCATGGGTGGAGAACAGGACTTGCAACGCGTTGTGGGCGGTGTGCTCAATTGACGGAAATGCGAAATCAATTGAAGTAAGTTGCTTGACACTTGCCAATTTTCCTTCCAGCGGATGCCCCTTTGGACATACACCAATAAACCGGTCAGAAAACCATTTATGAAAGACAAGCTCGCCCTTTACGTCCGATTGCTGAACGCCATTATACATTGCCAGCATCAGATCGATCCGATTATTCAATAAAAGTTTTCCAAGTTCGTCTGCAAAAGCTGTCGTAATTCTGAACTCGACATTTGGCCGATGCTCATGGATCTCTGTAATTGTGTCATTGACGAGTTCTGCAAAAGGTCTTCCGATGCCAACATTCACATGTCCATGACCCCCATTTACGATATCAAGCAACTCGTCCCTTGCACCACTCTCATCGGCAAGAATTCGCCTGGCATACTTTTCCAGTATCGAAGCAAATGCAGTCGGTTTTACCCCTCTTGGAAGTCGATCAAAAAGCGTGACACCGTAATACTGCTCTAGAACACGAATACTCTTGCTGAGCGCAGGTTGGGTGACATTGAGGATTTCCGACGCTTTGAGAAAACTTGCTGTCTCAAGGACGGTGACAAAGTTCTTTAGCTGGCGTGTGCTGATGCTCATGAATGTCCTCCATGAATGATATAACCATTGTTTATATAAATAGTCAAAAAAGAAACTTGTTAGAATATATTCGGTGCTCCAATATTGAAGAATAGACAGATAGGAGGATCATATGTTTCGAACTGCAATATCCGCATTGGCCATACTTGCAGCCACCGCCATTCCGGCAATTGCCGATTGGCCTGAAAAACCGATTAAACTTATTGTGCCGTTTGGTGCTGGCGGCGGTTCCGACCAAATGGCACGTAACATTCAGGTCGGCATTCAAGAAAACGATTATCTGCCACAGCCAATTAATGTTGTTAATGTAACTGGTCACTTTTCGATTGGATCGCGCCAGGCAAAGGATGCCAAAGCCGACGGTTACACATTCCTCCAGATCCACATGGCCCTAATGGGTGGTGAGGGTTCCGGCGCAATTGATTTCGGCTGGCGTGATTTTGAGCATGTAGCTGCAGTCGGAGAATTCTGCGTAATTCCGGTTGTTCGCAATGACATCGGAATCAAGAGTTATTCGGAACTGGTCGAAAAAGCCAAAGCCGAACCAAAATCCCTGTTGTTCGGGGCCAACCTCGGCGCAATCAACCATATGTCGGGAATTGCACTGTCTGAGGCCACTGGCAAGCCTGAGTTTCGTTATGTTCAAATTGGCGGATCGACAGCAAATTTCACTGCCCTGACGGGCAAGCAGATTCACCTGAGCACCATGGGGGTATCGGAAATCCTGAAATTCCACCTGATGCCCGACGGGAGCGTGAACCCCGATTCTCCGCTCTTGCCTCTTGCTTATGCCGGCCCGGAACGCGTTTCGGCGCTGCCTGACCTGCCAACATTACGTGAGCTGGGATATGAGATTGATTTCTGTGTTTCAAATTGGATCTTCGCGCCAAAGGGAACGCCTCGCGAGGCTGTCGAAGGGATGGCAGCGGCCATAGAAAAAGCAACGCAAACAGAAAAAATGTCAGAATGGTTCGCGTCCCGCAACGTCAACAACATAGTGCGCACCGGTGACGAACTGGAAGCATATTTGACCGGCGTCTGGGAAGTTATCGAACCCGTCGCAAAAATAGCAGCAGCACAAAAGTAAGGGGAAATTGAATGCAGTCGCCGGGTGACGGCGGCTGCAATTCATTCCATCCGGGAATCTTCTGAAAACAGGAGACTACGATGAATGCGTTAAAGCGAACCGAGATCGGTGTCTGCGGATTGATAATAGTATTCTGCCTGGCAATAATCTGGGAAACACGCAGCTTACCACCGGGTCACTTTGAGCCACTTGGCTCAGGTCCATTCCCGATGGCCATTGCAGGCCTGGTGTTTGTTTTGTGTATTGCAGCAATTGTTATTGCAGTCTTTCGTGACGATACAGGCCGTGAGGCTCCTGACCGCGCAACACGAAGTGCTTTCTTTTTCGTGGCGATGGTTTTGATTTATGCTGCGGTGTTTTCTTTCCGCGCAGTCGACTTCGGAATCCTCACGACCTTTTTTCTGTTTTTTACAATCGGCGGGTTGGAACGATTCCAGCGCAAACTATTGCCTTGGATAGTTGTCGTGTCTTTGGTCGTTGGCATGGGCACATCGCTCGTTTTCACCCGGTTCCTTTATGTTGACCTACCGACGTGGTTTTAAGTCATGCTCCCCGAATTATCCGCTTTTATTACGCTCTTTGACCCTTGGGTGTTGTGCCTGATCCTGATGGGGGTAACTTCAGGCGTAGTCGTTGGTGCCATTCCGGGTCTGACCGGCGCTATGCTGATCTCGCTCATGCTGCCGGTTACTTTCTTCATGCAGCCTTACGACGCAATTGTCCTGCTGGTGTCCATGTATGTTGGAGGAACATCCGGCGGCCTCGTCACCGCCACACTGTTGCGTATGCCGGGTTCGCCCTCAAACATTCTGACTACGTTTGATGGTTACCCGTTGGCGAAATCAGGCCGCCCCGGCAGAGCGCTCGGGCTTGGAATCACCGCCTCTTGTGTGGGCGGTCTGATTGCCGCTGTCGTTCTGTTCACAGTGACAAAACCCCTGTCAATTCTAGCCACCCTATTCGGTCCGTTTGAATATTTCAGCTTGGTAATTATGGCGATGGTCCTGATTGCCTCGGTAAGTCAGGGCTCACTTGTCAAAGGTTTGATAGCCGGTTTCCTGGGCATGCTGATCTCCATGCCAGGTGTAGATCCATCCACAGGAATGACACGACTAACATTTGATGTGTGGCGCCTGGATGGTGGCTTGAAATTGCTCCCGGTGCTTGTGGGTGTCTTCGCGGTAGGCCAGATCATTTCCGACAGTTTGCGTTTCGGCGAAAGAGGCCAGGTTACCGAGGCCAAGACAGAGGGTATTCTCATGTCATTCAGCGACTTGAAAAAGTCGGCTGGAAACATGCTACGATCTTCTCTGATTGGCACATGGGTTGGCATTCTACCTGGTATTGGCGCGTCGATCGGATCGATCCTTGCCTACACCACGCAAAAAAACCTTTCAAAAGAACCCGAAAAATTCGGACATGGTTCCGAAGAAGGCATTATCGCTTCTGAGGCAGCAAATAACGCAACTGTAGGCGGAGCATTAATTCCGCTAATTGCGATGGGCATCCCAGGATCGGTGGTCGATGCAATTCTGATTGCGGCCTTGATGATGCACTCAATCTCGCCCGGGCCAACGCTGTTTGTAACCAATGGTGACCTCGTCTATGGAATGATGGCTGCTTATGTCGTTGCAACAATCGCAATGTGGGTCATCCTGACATTCTCGGTTCGTTGGATCGCACGGATCATGACCCTGCCCATGACATTTCTTCTCCCGGTAGTCGTCGTGTTCTGCATGCTCGGTGCTTTCGCCTTGTCAAACGTGATGTTCGATGTCTGGGTCATGCTGGGATTTGGTATTCTTGGGTTCTTGATGGACCGTGGTAAATTCCCGCTCGGCCCGTTTGTTATCGGTTTCATTCTCGCACCAATTGCGGAATCGAAACTACGAACTGGATTGATGATGACTGCCGGTGATCCTAGCCCCGTACTTACGCGCCCATTCTCAGCCGCCTTTATCGTCGTTGCAATTTTGTTGCTGATTGTTCCTCCGTTACTGGCTTGGCGTCGCGCGCGCAAATCCGTCGAATTGGGAGATTTTGATGCAGGTGGAGACTGAGCCATTAGCAACCGGGCACCAGCAAGGCAAGATATCACTCGTTCAATTATATTGCCTCAGATATCCGCTGGCGCATCCAATAAAAACGGTCATGGGAGAATGGGCATCCCGGCCGGCTATACTGGTACGCGTTGAAGACCAAGATGGAGCATTCGGGTGGGGCGAAATCTGGTGCAATTTTCCACCTCACGGCGCTGAATATCGCACCAGGCTAGCGGCCTTGACACTGAAAAAGGCTCTTGAGGTTGTTGATATATGTCGCCCCTTCGAAACATTCAGGAAATTGCGTAATCGATTGCATATTCTGTCACTTCAGGCCGGAGAAACCGGCC
This sequence comes from Salaquimonas sp., assembly GCA_028289365.1. Taxonomy (GTDB): domain Bacteria; phylum Pseudomonadota; class Alphaproteobacteria; order Rhizobiales; family Rhizobiaceae; genus BOKV01. The sequence goes on from JANQQM010000041.1 coordinate 8,845, forward strand.
CCGCTGACGCCATTGCAAGCGGGGTCGACATTGCAGTTCATGATTTGATAGCCCGCAAGAACGGAGTTTCACTAACGCGGCATTTGGGTGGGAACACTCAAGTGATCAAGGTCTATGCCAGCGGGATGGACAGTCGAGACCGCGAACGTCTTGTGGACCAGGCGCGTGAGAGTGGGTTCAAAACATTTAAACTGCGAGTTGGATTTGGATTGGAATCTGATTTGGCAGCAATCCGTTCCCTGAACGAATTGATCCACGATGACGAATCGATAGCCCTGGACGCAAACCAATCCTGGTCAGTTGAAGCGATCAATTCGATGTCCAACGCCCTGCACCAAGCCAGACCGGCTTGGGTTGAGGAACCCTTGCCGGTAGACAGCTCAGCTTCGGTGTGGAGCGAAGCGGCCCGTTTGATCGGGTGCCCTGTGTCTGGCGGTGAAAATATGCGCTCGCATTCAGAATTTGACGAGGCAATCTGCGGAAGTGTTTTCCAGATAATTCAACCAGATATTTGCAAATGGGGTGGCTTGTCTGAGGTTCATTCCATCGCGAGGCGAACGGCAGATGCTGGAAAACAATACTTGCCGCATTTTCTGGGTAGTGGTTTGGGGCTTGTGGCATCTGCACACATGCTTGCAGCATTGAATCCATCGGGAATGCTGGAAACTGATGTAAACGAAAATGGCCTGAGGGAACTTCTGGCGGGAGATGTTCTGAAAATAGATGATGGCCGCGTGCGTATCCCCAGCTCAGCTGGGCTAGGAATCGCACCGGAACGCGAAACATTTCGCCAATACGAAACAATTTACGAAGAAATTAATCTGACCTAATCCGCAGCAAATCTAAAGCTAGCAATAACGGAGAATTTCAGTGGCACCTCGCAACAGCTTCAAGGAAGCGTTGAAATCCTTCTCGCAACAAATCGGGTTGTGGAATTCCATCACCGATCCAATGGCAGTCGAACTGATGGCGACTTGCGGATATGACTGGATTCTTTTTGATGCCGAACACGCAGCAATGGATACGGTGTCCGTTGTTCCATTACTGCGCGCAGTCGCACCCTACAGTGTCGAACCAGTAGTTCGACCATCTTCGCTGAATCCACCGGAAATAAAGCGGCTGCTGGATTTTGGGGCACGCAATTTGCTTGTTCCCTTCATCAGAGACACTGAAGAAGCCCATCAAGCAGTTTCTGCCGTATCTTATGCCCCCCAGGGAATACGAGGTGTTGCCGGAATGACAAGGGCATCCAAATTTGGAAACACGGCGAACTATCACAAGACCGCGCGGGATGAAATCTGCCTGATATTGCAGATCGAAACTGTTTCTGCCTTCGAACAAATAGAGGAAATTGCGGCAATCCCCGGCGTTGACGCCTTGTTTGTAGGGCCCGCTGACCTGGCTGCCAGTATGGGCTTTCTAGGAGAGTTTGATCATCCCGACGTCAAGAATGCCTGCATGGAAGCGATCCGAAGAATCCGTGCGGCAGGATTACCGGCAGGCATTCTGACAATCGATCCGGACTGGATTGCAGAATCGATTGATGTGGGCAGTGTTTTCACCGCGGTGGACGTCGATATCTCGATCCTCGCACGCGGGGCACAGGCTTCGGCAGCCAAATGGAATAACTCAGCTACAACAAAATCTGAAATCTTAGGTTACTAGCGAACAAAGTAACCTTTGGGCCAGAACCAGTTATTTTGGCGATTGATCAGCAATGTCCGTTATGTGCCAAAACCAGAAACAAGACTATCAACCGATATAGTTTGCGGAAGCAAGAGGGAAACTTTCTGCGAAGAGTGCCCCACATCCCAAATGTATCAATAGCTGCCATTTGAGAATATCGACCGCTAGCACCCGGTTGACGCAGACCGGATACATGCAAACCGTAGTAGGCGAGCATCACGAAAATTGAGACTTGCAAGGAGGGGAAAATTAAGATTTAATCTGAGATATCAAAATAGATATTAATTGGGAGGTTTGCAATGCTGTACGTGATCAAGCGATCTATGGTGGCCATCTTGGCATCCATTCTGTTTGTATTTTTCTCGGCGAATGCCTTTGCGGAGCGCCTTACCGTAGCAGTCAGCAAACCTGGAACCGAGACAAACCGGTTTTGGGCTGGATCAACGATGTGGCACGTCATGGATCCGGCACTTGAGGGCCTGGTTCATCATGACGTCGAAACCGGAGAAGTCACCGGAGATGGTTTGGCGACGTCCTGGGAGTCAGATGATGACTTCAAAGTATGGACATTCAAATTGCGCGAGGGAGTGCAATTCCATCATGGCTGGGGTGAGATGACAGCGGAAGATATTGTCCACAGCTACAAGCTCCATACTGGCGAAGATGCGATCATTCCGACTGTTGATCAATTGCGTGGCGCAAATGCTGAAGCGGTGGACAAGTATACAGTTCGTTTCACATATCCTGAGCCGATCAAGGATTTGCTTTTCCTGCATGGCGGACGTTCAGTCATGAAGGTTTACTCCAAAAAGCAGTTCGATGCCGAAGGGCTTGACGGCTACGACACCAAATTCGCCGGCACTGGCCCGTTCGAATTCGTTTCCCGCAGTCCGGGCGAAATCCAATATAAGAGATTTGACGACTACTATGGCCAGCAAGCGGACTTTGATGAACTCCAAATGCGATTTGTGGATGAAGCAGCTACCAAACTCGCAATGTTGCTTTCGGGTGAGGCTGCGATAGCGGACCTGCCGCGAGAGCTGATGGCAGAAGCAATTGGACAGGGTATGAAGATGGTGCAGTCTTCGCTCGCCACAATCCAAAACGATGTCGTGTTCAATGGTTTGTATTGTGAGAGTGGCGATGAGGCCTGCGGAGACCATCTGCCATGGCATGATCAGCGTATTCGAAAGGCCATCAATCATTCAATTAACCGAGAAGAGATGCGCGAAGTTCTGTTCCCGCAAGGGGGTGCAGACATCCTTCCCCGCTACGCCATGGCGGAAGGGCATGAAGGCTTTGATCCTACTATAGCTGAGAGGTTTGAAGCGGAATACGGATTTGATCCAGAGAAGGCCCAAAGTCTCATGGCGGAAGCTGGATATCCAGACGCATTTGAGGATCCAACAATACTGCTAATCAACAAGCCGGAGTCTGGTCTGCCTGAAGTTCCAGTCATGATGGAGCTAATCCATGCATATCTCAGCGCAGCGGGATTCCAGGTGGAGTTACGCGAAATGGATCATGCGACTGTCGGATCCATGGGGCGCGGGCGTGAAGCATATTTAATTCATCCATCCAAAAACGCCCCGCCGCGACCTACCCAGGTCGCCTTCCGGGCATTCTATTCTAATCCCGGCGGACCGTATCAGGGCTGGGAGAACGATTGGACTACCGGAAAGATTAAGGCATTCAACGCTTCCACTGATGCCAGTGAACGCGATGCAATCGCAAAGGAGATTTTCAACTACCTTTTTGAGCAGCATGTCGACATACCGATGTTTGCAATCCGAGCACAGCTCGCTGTGAATCCGGAAATCGTGGAAAGTTGGCAATTTCCTGGCGTTACATCCTCTGGCTACGGTCACTGGAATTATGTGAAAGCAGCAAATTAATTCATATCCCCTCTCCTGCCCGGCCGAACACGGCTGGGCAGTTTTGAAAATACGTAACTGCACCGGAACTTCACATGCAGCGATATCTGCTACGGCGAGTCCTTCAAAGTATACTGGCCATGCTGGCAATCAGCGTCATAGCATTTGGCTTGTCGCATTTGTCGGGAAGCCCGGTTGATGCGATGCTGCCGATGGATGCAGGTCCCGAGGAGGCAGCGCGTTTAACAAAGCTCTGGGGCCTCGATAAGCCGGTTTACGAACAATACTTCATATTCCTGGGAAACGCGCTGCAGGGTAATCTTGGAGATTCAATAAAGTGGCAGGGCCAGACTGCCATGGGGCTGGTCCTTGAACGGCTGCCTGCAACACTGCAGCTGGGCGGATTCGCAATCCTCGTCAGCACAATTATAGCCATACCCATCGGTGTCCTGGCGGCAGTGTACAAGGACACTCCTTTTGATGCATTCGGCAAGATCATTGCGCTCCTTGGTCAGGCAATGCCAAATTTCTGGCTCGGTATTGTCCTAATCTGGATATTCGCTGTCACTTTGCAATGGCTGCCGACGTCAGGGCGGGGTGGGCTGAGCCACATGATTTTGCCTGCAATCGCGATGGGTTGGTTTCAGGTAGCCGCGTTGATGCGGCTGACCCGGTCGGCGATGCTCGAAGTGCTTGATAGTGAATATGTCAAACTTGCCCGGATCAAAGGGGTGCCGGAATGGCGTGTAGTCTGGGTCCATGCGCTTAGAAATGCCGCCATCATCCCTCTTACATATTTTGGATTGATCGCCGGATCGATTTTTACCGGATCAGTGGTAATTGAAACAGTGTTCGCCTGGCCCGGTACCGGACTGCTCGCGATCGACGCAATCCGTGGCCGAGACTTTCCGGTAGTTCAAGCAGTGGTTCTGACCTTCGCCGGAGTTTTTATCCTTGTGAACTTACTGGTCGACACACTCTATGCCTATCTTGATCCGCGGATCCGTTACAAATGACCGATATTTCGCCGAGGACATCAGAGCATACTTTTGGTCAGAAAATGTTCGACCTTTCGCGTAGTTTGCGTAGTCTTCCGATTGTTCCAATCTTCATTTTGGTCTTCCTTCTAATACTGCCAGCAGTAACTGCCGACTTGATCGCTCCACACGACCCAATTCGTGGACGCATTCCAGACAGATTGGCCCCGCCGGTTTTCTTCGGGGGCAGTTGGGAATATCCCCTCGGTACCGATCGGCTGGGTCGGGATGTGCTCAGCCGCATCATGCACGGCGCGAAGGTCTCCCTGTCGGTTTCAATCGTCGGCATAATATTTGGAGGGGTACTGGGCACAGTTCTTGGTCTTGTAGCAGGTTATTTTCGAGGTTGGGCAGATGCAATCATCATGCGCCTGGTAGACATCACAATGGCACTGCCGAGTATTCTTCTTGCTCTTGTGCTTGCTGTCTCGGTTGGCCCGAGCTTCCAGACTGTAATCATAGTTGTGACGTTTGTACTTTGGGCTCTGTATGCGCGGCAGGTCCGAGGAGAGGTACTAAGCATTCGTGAGCGGGACTTTGTGGCGCGAGCACGCGTTTCTGGAGCATCACATCTCAGAATAATTTTCCGGCATATCCTGCCCAATGCCGCCAACACCATCATCGTACTTGCCACGCTTCAGGTTGGTTCCGTGATCTTGCTCGAAGCGGGTCTTAGTTTTCTCGGTGTTGGCATCCCAAAACCGACACCGGCTTGGGGGCTGATGGTAGCCGATGGGCGACAATTGATCGTTAGTGCATGGTGGATCGCTTTTTTCCCAGGCCTTGCCATTACGCTGACAGTGCTCGCACTCAATCTCCTTGGTGACTGGATGCGTGACAAGCTTGATCCCAAGATGAAAGACCTATGATGGCTCAGGAAGCCCCAATCATTGAAGTGAGAGAGCTGGAGACACGGATTGACACCAAAATGGGTCCGATCAAGGCGGTTGACGGTGTGTCGTTTTCGGTACGCCCGGGTCAGACATTAGGCATTGTGGGTGAAAGCGGCAGCGGCAAGAGTATCACCGCGCTTAGTCTTTTGCGTCTGGTGCCAAAACCTGCTGCGAAGATCACCTCAGGGTCGATTATTTTGGATGGCGAAGAAATCCTGACAGCTTCCGAGGCCCGAATGCGTGAAATCCGGGGCGGCAAGATTTCAATGATTCTGCAGGACCCGCAAACCTCACTCAATCCGGTTTTCACAATCGGCAGCCAGGTTATCGAGGCGATAGCAACTCACGTAAAGGCGAGCCCGCTTGAATTACTCGAACGCGCAATAGAAGCATTGAAGCGTGTTCGCGTGGCCGATCCCAAACGCCGTGTTGAGGACTATCCACACCAGATGAGCGGCGGCATGAAACAACGGGTAGTAGGCGCCATTGCTCTGGGATCAAACCCCAAGGTTTTGATTGCAGATGAGCCCACTACCGCGCTGGACGTTACCATACAGGCGCAATATCTGAAGTTGCTCAAGGATATCCAGACAGAAACTGGTCTCGCAATTATTTTCATAACGCATGATTTTGGCGTGGTGGCACGCATGTGCGACCAGGTGGCCGTAATGTATGCGGGGCGTGTCGTAGAGCAGGGGCCAGTCCGTCAGATTTTTTCAGATCCCGCACACCCCTATACCAAGGCGCTTTTAAATTCAGTGCCTTCCGTCGAAGAAGATGTGAAACGCCTCTACTCGATTCGCGGTCAACCACCTGCCTTCTGGGACATGCCAGCAGGATGCCGATTTGAGCCACGTTGCGACAAAGCCATGCCCAAGTGCAAGACTGAATATCCACCAATATATGAAAGCCCGGACGGCGACCATCATTGCGCTAGTTGCTGGGAACTAGAGAGTACTGAATGGACACAGAGCCGGTATTGAAACTTCAAAGTGTTACCAAGCATTTTCCGGTGACCAAAGGGCTGATCCGAGAGAAGGTTGTTGGCCATGTTCACGCTGTGGACGGAATCGACCTGGAATTGGCAGCCGGACAAACACTGGCTTTAGTCGGTGAATCGGGTTGTGGTAAATCGACCACCGCGAAACTGATACTTAGACAGGAGTCCCCAACGGCTGGAACAGTTTCCGTCAATGGTAAAGATGTTCACGAGTTGGCAGGCGAAGATCTGCGCCAGTTTCGAGTGGATGTTCAGGCTGTCTTTCAGGATCCCTGGTCGTCCCTGAATCCGCGTATGCGTGTTTTCGACATTGTGTCCGAGGCTCTGGTGGTGAACTACAACGTCTCCAAAGAGAAAGTTTCAGCCAAGGTTGCTGACGTCCTTACTTCCGTCGGGCTGCGTCCCGAACAGGCACGGAATTTTCCGCATGAGTTCTCCGGCGGCCAACGTCAGCGGATAGCAATTGCAAGTGCCTTGATTTCTGACCCCAAACTTCTGGTTCTGGACGAGCCAGTTTCGGCACTGGACGTGTCTATTCGATCGCAAATCATGAATCTCTTTAAAGATCTCCAGTCTGAATTCGGCATGTCTTACATCATGGTGGCCCACGATCTGGGAACCACCCGCTATATGGCGCACCAGGTTGCCGTCATGTATCTGGGCCGGATTGTTGAGATTGCACCAACCAAAGAGCTTTTCGCAGAGCCGAAGCACCCGTATACGAAGGCGCTATTTTCAGCGGCGCTGCCAAGTCATCCTGATATTGAACGGGAAGAGATCGTGCTGGAGGGTGAAGTACCGTCACCGATCAATCCGCCTTCAGGTTGTGCATTCCACCCACGTTGTCCCTCAATGTTGGGGGAAGTTTGCAAGAAAGTAGCGCCCCGCCTGCAAAACGCAGAAGATGGTACACGCAAGGTAGCGTGCCACATTTACCATCCGCCGGATGAAGCCAAAGATAACCATGCCATATCTCGCAATAAATCCTGAAACGCGAATATATTACGAGGCGAGGCAAGCGCGCGGCGATCACGCTACATTCGTGTTCATCAACTCCACTGGCGCGTCAACAGCGACCTGGGAGGGAGCCATCACCGAAACCCTCGCGAAAGAAGGTTATGGTACATTAAGCTTCGATTTTCGTGGTCAAGGTAAAACCGAGTTTGGTCCGAATGCTCAACTGACTCCAGCAGAAATCATTGCTGATATCTGTACAATCATGAAACGCCTGGCGCCGACCAATCCGGTATTTGTCGGCCTCTCCATTGGAGGTCTCCATGCCATGCGCGCTTATCTTGAAGGTACGGGTATCAAGGGTATCGTGCTTATAAATACTCTTAGAAAACCAGGTGCGCTGGTCGACTGGATCGCTGAGTTGGAAACAAGACTTATCCGATTAGGTGGAACACAGCTATTGCATGATGCGATCCGACCCGTACTGGCAGGACCAGAAAAACTTTCCCGTATTCGAAAGACTCATTTGCCGGAGGAAGAATATACACCTATGCCCGCGGATACTCCCCGGCTAAGGCTTGCAAAAGGCGTTTGTATGGCAGATTGGGACATACCTTACGAGGAACTAAGAATTCCGGTGCTTGTCCTCTCAGGGGGCCAGGACCGATTATTTCGATTGCCGAAGGATGTCGAGGAACTGAGCGCACGGATTCCAAACTGCACATCCCGGCTCTATGAAAATGCAGGCCACGCGATTCCTGCTGATGAGACAGTTGAGTTTTGTCGCGACTTGATCCGATTTACCAAAGAAAAATTGACTGCGTGATTATGTTCTTGCTGCGGACTGAGTGGTGGGTCTGGAGGGACTCGAACCCCCAACCAAGCGGTTATGAGCCGCTGGCTCTAACCATTGAGCTACAGACCCAGAGTTTCGGCTGGCAAACTGGTTCATACCATTGACAGACTACCCGTTTTTACCAGCGCCGCTTCAGATAACGCCTTTACCTGAATCCGGCAAGTGCCGCACGGCAAATATTGCTTATGCCCAAATCCTTCCCCAATTTGGTGTGAGGAGACGGCTGGTATAAACAAGACAGCCACAATTCCTGATTCAATTCGTCAATCGAACCGGAGAAAGACGTGACACATCCGCAATTTTCGACACATAGATTCAAGCCTTTTCACCTCATTGCCCTGTCCGCGATTTTATGTCTATTTGCTGCCATGCCCGATGTTTCGCTCGCTCAGGAACGGCCCATGGCCGAACAACCGGTTCCGGTAATCCGGGTTTCCGGACAAGGAGAGGAATTCCTTGCGCCAGACATGGCGATTTTGACACTGGGTGTGCTTCGTGAGGCCGAAACCGCCCGCGAAGCACTGGACGCCAACAGCGCTGCAATGAAGGATGTTGTCGCTGCCATGAAGGATGCTGGCGTTGAAGACCGGGACCTCCAGACCTCCAATTTCTCGGTGCAGCCACGCTATGTTTACCCAAAGCAACAACGCGACGGAACGCAGGAAGCCCCGAAGATCGTCGGTTACACCGTTTCAAATCAATTGACCGTTCGTATTCGGGATTTGTCAAAACTGGGATCGGTTCTGGATACCGCGATCGGCTTGGGGGTGAACAATGATGGCAACATCCGCTTCACCAATGATGACCCTTCTGCAGCGATTGACACCGCGCGTGAAAACGCCATGAAGGATGCCCGTAATCGCGCCGATACGCTTGCCCGGGCGGCGGGAGTCAAGCTGGGCCAGGTTCTCGAGATCTCGGAAAACTTCTCACAACCTCGGCCGACGCCGATAGCCAGAACGATTCGCTCTACCGAAATGGCCGCGCAAAGCGTTCCGGTCCAAGCCGGCGAAAACCGTTATTCGGTAAATGTCCAGGCGGTCTGGCAGATTTTACCGGAATAAGCGCCAAAATTTTTTACCCCCAACGATAAACCCTGCCTGAAAGAACTTCAGGCAGGGTCGCATTTCACGTCGGTATGTTTACGACCGGTTTTAGTAGGTCGCGACTACACGGCAGTGCGGGCTTTTCCGGGCAAAGACCACGCCCACATGATAGCCATGACGATAGCCGGTCACCAGGATCTTGCGCTTCGAAACCCGGCTGACACCTGCGCGGTGGACGCCCATGCGTCTTGCTTTCTTGACAGCCTTCCGTGGCTTACACCAGCGTCCATGACGGTAGCCGGGTCCATACCAGCCGCGGCGGCCTCTTGGCGCAACATACCTGTCGTAGCGATAAGGCTTGTAGCCGATGTAATAACCACCGTGTCCGTAACCTCTGTAGGAAACATTCTGCGGGATGATCTCGACATGCTGGTTTCCATGGGCGGCACCGTAACCTACATCGGCGGCATCCGCCTTTGCTGGTGACAACGCCATTGCCGCTGCGACAACAAGAGTGGCGGCTATGGCACGTGTGAAAGGATTTCTAATCATTTTGTTCTCCTGTCTTGCGTCTGCGGGCCTGGACGATCCGGTTCGAGCCCTGTTCAACGACAGCCAGAAAAACACAAGCCACTTGAACGCTCCCAGAACTGCTCGTTCAGAAACTGTTCATGTAATTTCCCTAAATAAATTCAACGTGTTAGTTGGGTATTTCGTAGGAATTCAGCAATTATGATTGCGAGTCTTTGGCCCAACGAGATTGATTTTCATCAAACCTCGGCTACCGCATTTTGTTTATGTTGATATGCTCCGAAAGGGATAATTCAGTCATTCAGCTTAGGAAATTCGATCTTCTAGTCGGCTGTGTTGGGAGTATGGCATTGAAACAATCAACAGGTGCAACACCACTCAGTACGTTTGAAGCTGTATCGCTCGATCTCGAGACAACCGGGCTAGACCCCGTAAACGCACGTATTGTCCAACTTGGTCTTGTCGACATCTCCCGCGGCGCGGTGAAGGCCGACTCCCAATGGGAACAAATCGTCAATCCGCAAATGCCGATGCCGGTACAATCAATGGAAATTCATGGCATTGACGACGAAATGACGTCGAAGGCGCCGTTATTGGGGCAGACTTGGGACCAGCTGATGAATCGGTTGGAAAATCGCATCATCGTCGGACATACAATTGGTTTTGACCTGACGGTTCTGGAAAACGAGGCCTCCAGGCACAAACTTCCCTGGAAGAAACCACGCGCCTTATGCGTCAAGATGCTGGCGACGATCGTGGCGCCAGGCCTTGCCGATCACTCGCTAGACGCGCTGGCCACCTGGCTAGGGGTGACAATTGAAGACCGCCATCAGGCATTGGGTGATGCCAAATCGACGGCGCAGGTATTTCTTGCGCTGCAGGAAAGATTGAAGCAGGCAGGAATTCATACGCTGGCCGAGGCAGAGCGCGCCTGCCTGCGGCTGGGTTCTGAAATTGAACGTCATGAACGTGCAGGTTGGCAATTGCCCGTTGAAACGCCAAGCGCAAATCGAGTGACAATGTCGGGATTCGATGCTGCTGCTTACAGCACAACCCTTGGCGACATCATGACAAGATCTCCAATGGCGGTTTCGGGCGATACGAATTTGCTGGAGGCCATGAAGCTGATGGCCAAGACCGGAATTTCCTCGGTTTTCGTTGATGAGACGGGCAAGAGCGGCCGAAACATTCAGCACTACGGCATTTTGACCGAACGCGATGTCATGCGCCAGATCGCATCCAAGGGCGAAAGTGCATTTTCGACCAAGACCAACTCGATTGCGACAAAGCCGGTGGAGAGCGTCCGGGAGGGCGCATTTATCTACCGCGCACTCGGCAGAATGACACGGCTGAAATATCGCCATCTTGCGGTGCGTAATGACAGGGATGAACTTGTTGGTGTGGTCTCGGCCAGAGATCTGCTTAAGGCTCGCACCAGCCCGGCTGTCGTTCTGGATGACACGATTGCCGGAGCGACTTCCCCGTTGGAACTGGAGAGTGCCTGGTCGACACTGCCTGCGGTGGTAAACGCGTTGACGGCCGAGAACATTGCCTCACCGACCATCTGCCGGATCATCAGCGAGGAAATCCGCGCAATGACATCCCGCGCAACCCAACTTGCCCTGGATGGTATGCGTGAAACCGGCAGGGGTGAACCGCCCTGCGAATTCGATGTTGTGGTTCTGGGTTCGGGCGGCAGGGGCGAGAGCATGCTGGTGCCTGATCAGGACAACGCGATAATATTTGCCGAGGGTGAACCCGAAAGTGAGAACGACCATTGGTTTGCCGAACTTGGATCACGCATCGCCGACATTCTCGATCAGTCGGGAATTCCTTATTGCAAGGGCGGCGTCATGGCAAAAAACGACATTTGGCGCGGCTCCACTTCTGTCTGGAAGGAACGCATTGATGGTTGGGTAACAAAATCCTCGCCGCGTGACTTGCTTAACGTTGACATTTTCTTTGATGCAATAAGCGTGTTCGGAGATCATCAGCTTTCCCAGAATATCTTTGAATATGCCTATCAGCGTGGCCATGAAAATGTCCCCTTTGCCAAGCTTCTGGGCGAATCGCTTTCCTCGATACCCGATCCCTTCACCCTGTTCGGCGGGCTCAAGGCAGATGGCAATCGTCTGGATTTGAAGATGCATGTGTTGTTTCCGGTCTCGGCAACTGCAAGAACTTTGGCCATCCGTCACAATGTCGCTCGCCATTCAACCAGACAACGCTTTGAAGGCCTTACCGAAGCTGGTGTCGGTGGAGAAGTCGATTTCGCAAATCTGTTGGAGGCGCAGGAACTCGCATTTCAGCTGGTGTTGGAAAACCAGGGCCGGGACATAGAATCCGGCCTCAAGGCATCAAACTTCATTGACCTGGGAAAGCTGGATCGCGTCAGAACAAATGAACTGAAAGACGCACTGCGTAACGTCGCCATAATCCCCACGACAGTCCGGGATCTGATGTTTCAATGAACTGATAGGCGGCCACGCAACTGGCTTACGGCTCAATAGTCGATAATTCCCATCTTTGTTCCGATATAGACAGCTTGTGCAATCGATGTGCAACCCAGCTTGGTACGGGCCGATTTCAGGTAGTCTCGCCCGGTATGTTCGGAAATACCAAGAATTCGGGAAATCGTCAGCGCGTCCTTGCCCTTGGCGGTCCAGATGAGACATTCAATTTCGCGAGGGCTCAAGGTTACTTCCTTATAGTGCTTCTCCAGATCCTGTGGTGCCTTGGAATGCACCAGATGGCCTAAGACTTCCAACAGGTCCCCGGCGTCGCGGAGAGATTCTTCCCATTCTGCGTTTTCACCTGTGTGATTGAGCGAAAAGATCGCCCTCAGTCCGCCCGCGTTCTGAATTGGCACCGAATATCCCAAATTGCCGGGAGTTTTTGTAGTCTCAGGTAAAGCCTGCCGCACCGCAACAGGTATTTGTTCATCGATCTCCGACCAAAAAAACGGAACATGCGTTTTGGATGCCCGTCTAACGACGGGGTCAGAATCCATCAAATTGTTATCAATGTAATTTTGCTGCCATTTTTTGGAATAGGTCGCCGACATGAACTGCAGGATTTCTCCGGAAAAGCATTTCTGATAGGAAAAATAACAGACATGCCTAATCGGCAGTTTCTTCTTGATGACTTTCAAAACAACATCAATATCTGATTCAAAAAGAATCGTGCCTATGGCGTCTTTTAATGATGAGTTTGAAAGCAACTCCATAAGAACATTAATTAGTTTATCGAATTGGACTATAATTAAGTTTCAATGTATTGAATTTTGTATTTGAATACGAAAATCACTCGCCCAATCTACATAAACCGAAAACCTTTCGTCCAAACTACTATACCCTTAATAAGTGTATATTGCGGCAAATTGCAAGCGCCCCATGATGAAATGAACAAGTTTCAGGCCGACACAAGTCAAACGCGAATCCATCTCCGCTTTAGTGTGGCAACACTGATTGCTACCTCAGATTGAATGGATATTTTTGAGCTTCTGTTCTGTGGGCGAAATACGTTCTTTATAGGCGCCTGGCTTCTTACTGTGTTATCACTGCAATATGCGTTTTCCAGCCTCATTTCTTGATGAAATCAGAGAACGGCTTCCGATCTCGGAGGTCATCGGCAGTCATGTCACCTGGGACAAGAAAAAGACAAATGTCCCGCGCGGCGACTACTGGGCATGTTGCCCGTTTCACGGAGAGAAAACGCCAAGTTTCCATTGTGAGGACAGTAAAGGATGGTTTCACTGTTTTGGTTGTGGTCAAAGTGGTAACCATTTCCGGTTTCTTACTGAACTTGAAGGCATTTCATTCCCAGAAGCTGTGGAACGCCTGGCCGCGCAGGCCGGCCTGCAGATGCCGGTTTATGACAAGCAACAGCAGGCCCGCGACGAGCGTCAGTCGACCCTGTTTGATGTGATGGAAATGGCCACCGACTTCTTTGTACAGCAGCTTCACGGTCGCGATGGGGCAAAGGCAAGGGCCTACCTGCGAGATCGCGGACTGTCTCCCCAAATTCAGGAGACATTTGCGCTTGGATACGCACCCGAAAGCAGAAATGCGCTAAAGACCCACCTTTCGGAGAAGGGCGTCGACAAGGACCAGATAGAGGCATGCGGGCTGGTCGTCTCGGGGCCGGATATCGCCGTTTCCTATGATCGTTTTCGGGATCGGATCATGTTTCCGATCCCCAATTCGCGTGGACGTACAATCGCTTTTGGCGGGCGGGCAATGCGCTCCGACATCCCAGCGAAATATCTTAATTCTCCGGAAACCGAGTTATTTCACAAGTCAAACGTACTCTACAATTTTGCACGTGCCAGAAAGCCCGTAAGAGACGCAAACCGGTTGATAGTTGCCGAAGGCTATATGGACGTCATCGCCCTTCATGCAGCCGGCTTTGAAAACGCTGTGGCGCCGCTTGGCACCGCCTTGACCCAGGTGCAGCTCAACTTGTTGTGGCGGCTTCATAGCGAGCCCATTCTCTGTTTCGACGGAGATATAGCCGGATTGAATGCCGCCTACAGGGCTGCAGACCTGTCGCTGGAAGAATTGCAGGCAGGGCGCTCGCTTCGATTTGCCCTGCTTCCGGAAGGAAAGGACCCGGACGACGTCCTTCGAGACGAAGGCCCTGCCGCGATGGAGGCCATACTTGATTCTGCCAGCCCACTTGCCGATCTGATCTGGAATCGCGAAACCGAAACCGGGGCCTACGAGACACCCGAACGCCGTGCCGAACTTGAGGTTCGTTTTCGTGATATCGTCAATCGTATCCGCGATGAGAACGTCCGGCGCCACTACGGCCAGAATATGCGTGAACGGCTTGCTGGATTGTTTGGGAACATCAATACCGGATACCCTCGCGGCCAAACCTCCCGGTCTGGCCGGCGGGCTGGTGACAACAGGTCGCCCCAGGCGCGTTTCGCCTCGCAACAGCGAAAGGTTGGCGCCAGCACCTCCCTTCTCAACAGTGCCGTAATGAAACGCGGCGCCGGCCGGCTGCCAATGCGTGAGACGGTTCTTGTCGCTGGCATAATCCATCATCCGGCGATTCTGGCACGATTGTTTGATGAATTCGCCTCGATTCCCTTGACCACGCCTGAAACGCGGAAAATACATAGTGCAGTTCTGGATGTCGTAGCCAGCTGGCAGGGTGAAGAGCAATGGCCCGACGGCGAGACACTGGCCTCAATTGTCACCGAACAGGACGACACCGGGATCCTGGAACGCATGAACACCCAATTGCGGCAGAATCGGGTCTGGCAGGCTCTGCCCGGTGCGGCATTTGAAGATGCGGTCGACGGCTGGCAACAGGCCTTTCGGCTGCATATGCGCAAACAGACGCTTGAAATCGAGTTACGCCAGGCGGAGAAGGCCCTGGCAGATGACGAAAGCGAAGAAAACTTCGAACGGCTGGTTCAAATCCGCAATGAACTGGAACGCGAAGATGGGATGGAGGCCTTGATTGACGGCTTTGGTATGTCTTCTGGGCGACCTGCTGATGGTTTCTAGTGGTAGATACTTGAAGTTTCTTGCCTTCAGAACCATTTGCTGAGGTTGAAAACGTACATGCAAATCAGATAAAAACTTGCCGATTTTTGAATTTTTCGCTTGACGTACAGGCCTATAGCCGGAATCAACAATGTTTGTTAAATGCGGACAGTCTCGCGTGCGTGATGCTTAAGGCAAATCTAGCCATCCGGACCGAAGGAACTGATTTCCTGCATATGCGTCGATGCTCTAGGGCAGAAGATCATGGTTAAGGCACGGTTAACCCGGTTGGTCTATTCCATTATTGGCTCCAGGCTTCAAATACACTCGAACCAAGGGCAGTGACGTAACACTCGGCGGAAAGAGTCAGGCTTGAATTCAGAACGGGCAACCAAAAGGTGGCAAGTTTTTTCTGTTAATGAAATCTGTTATGCAATTGCGGCCATCGGTTTCACTGGAAATCAGTTTGGCGAGGACAGTTGCGGTAATCTAACGAATTGGAGCTGATACAGCTTCACCAGGATCAGGTCGATACATGGCGACGACTACTACACAAGAAAACACCGACGAAAAAGAAACGACCGGCGAATCGCAGGATAGCCCGCTACTTGATTTGTCGGCCAGCGCAGTAAAGAAGATGATCAAGGCCGCAAAAAAGCGCGGCTTTGTTACGGTCGATGAGTTGAATTCCGTACTTCCTTCTGACGAGGTTACCTCCGAGCAGATTGAGGACACCATGTCCATGTTGTCCGACATGGGCATAAACGTGGTCGAGGAGGAGGAAGCCGAGGAAGAGACCGGTACGGATCTCGCGACCGCCGGCGAGAAGGCGGTCACCCAGACCAAGAAGCGCGAACCTGCTGATCGTACGGATGATCCCGTTCGCATGTATCTGCGCGAAATGGGTACCGTTGAACTTTTGTCTCGCGAAGGCGAAATTGCGATTGCAAAGCGAATAGAAGCAGGTCGCGAAACGATGATTGCCGGGCTTTGCGAAAGCCCCTTGACCTTCCAGGCTATCATTATCTGGCGCGATGAACTCAACGAAGCCAATATCCTGTTGCGCGATATCATCGATCTTGAAGCTACTTATGCCGGACCGGAGGCAAAAGCCGCGCCACCGCCACCCGTCAACCCTACTGAGCAAGTTACAAAACCCGAGGAAGAAAAACCGACTCCGGCAAACTCCGAGGATTCCGAAGAAAATGCCGAGGGCGAGGAATCTTCCGAAGACGAAGATGATGATGACGACGATCTGGAGAATTCGCTCTCTCTCGCAGCGATGGAAGCGGAACTGAAACCTCAGGTTCTCGAGACATTCGATACCATTGCAGATTCCTACAAGAAGCTTCGCAAACTTCAGGAACAGCTTGTCGACAAGGCGTTGGACAACAAGACATTGTCACCTGCCCAGGAGCGCCGGTACAAGGAACTTCGCGACACGATAATTTCCAGCGTCAAGTCCCTTTCGCTTAACCAGAACCGTATCGATGCGCTTGTTGAACAACTCTACGACATCAATAAACGGCTGGTAGGACTTGAAGGACGGCTATTGCGGCTCGCTGAATCCTACGGCGTGTCCCGCGAAAACTTCCTCGAAGAATATTTTGGTGCTGAACTCGATCCGAACTGGATCAGACGCATCGCAAATCTCTCCGCCAAGGGCTGGAAGGATTTTAACAAGTCTGAATCCAAGAACATTAAGCTCATCCGTGCCGATATTCAGGAACTGGCGAGCGAGACCGGTCTGGAGCCGACGGAATTCCGGCGCATTGTCCAGAAGGTACAGAAGGGCGAGCGCGAAGCGCGCCAAGCTAAGAAGGAAATGGTCGAGGCCAATCTGCGCCTCGTGATCTCGATCGCGAAGAAATACACAAACCGCGGATTGCAATTTTTGGATCTGATCCAGGAGGGCAATATCGGCCTGATGAAGGCGGTCGACAAGTTCGAATACCGGCGCGGTTACAAGTTTTCGACCTATGCCACCTGGTGGATCCGCCAGGCCATCACAAGATCGATCGCCGATCAGGCGAGGACTATCCGTATCCCTGTCCACATGATCGAGACGATCAACAAGATCGTGCGTACTTCGCGCCAAATGCTGCACGAAATCGGCCGCGAGCCTACCCCGGAAGAATTGTCAGAAAAATTGGCAATGCCGTTGGAAAAGGTTCGCAAGGTTCTCAAGATCGCCAAGGAGCCAATCAGCCTCGAAACGCCGATTGGTGATGAGGAAGATTCCCATCTCGGTGACTTTATCGAGGACAAGAACGCAATTCTGCCGATTGATGCGGCAATCCAGGCCAATCTCCGCGAGACGACGACCCGGGTGCTTGCCTCTCTCACACCGCGAGAGGAGCGTGTCCTGCGCATGCGTTTCGGGATTGGCATGAACACCGACCACACGCTCGAGGAAGTCGGTCAGCAGTTCTCGGTGACCCGCGAACGTATCCGTCAGATTGAGGCAAAGGCGCTGCGGAAACTCAAGCATCCAAGCAGAAGCCGGAAACTCAGAAGCTTCCTTGATAGCTAAGTTTGGCGGATTTTTCGGGAATTAATCGGTCAACACCTGACATTTCGTAACCAGCAGATTCAAAATACTGTCGGAAGCTTGGAAAACACGCGTTCAGGGTGCAATATTGTCCGAAGCGGCGCTGTATTTGCATTCCGTGCCATGGAATGCAGCAAACATACTGCCAAAATCATGGAGTAGGACATGTCTTTCCTGAAAAAACTGTTCGGCGGCGGCGACGGTTCTGGTGCCGGTGCCAAGCCGGTCGAAGAACTAGAGCACGAAGGCTATCGCGTCACCACGACACCAATTCCCGAAGGCGGTCAATATCGCCTTTCAGCCGTAATCACCAAGGAAGTGGACGGGGAGATTCTGGAACATCAGCTGATCCGGGCGGATCTGTTCACAAACACCCAGGACGCTTCGCAGGCAGCAATCAGAAAAGCCAAACAGGTGATCGCCGAACAGGGCGACAAGATGTTCGGATAGATCGCAAACGCGATCCGCCGCCAAGAAAATTTTGCACGATGCAAACCAGTTTCACAATCCGGACTTCCGGACCCGGCATTTATGATTTCACCGACCAGGTGCTCCATTTTGTCTCCAACAGCGCAATCGAGACCGGACTACTTACCCTGTTTGTCAGGCATACCTCCTGTTCGCTCCTGATCCAGGAAAATGCCGACCCCGATGTCAAACGCGATCTGGACTCGTTTTTCGCGAGACTGGTACCGCGGGCCGACGATCCCACTATGAGCTATCTCCTGCACCGCCAGGAAGGCAATGACGACATGCCGGCCCATATCAAGGCAGCGCTTACACAGACGTCACTCTCCATTCCGGTAGCAAGAGCACGGCCACTCCTGGGGACCTGGCAGGGTATCTACCTGTATGAACATCGCGATCAACCTCACACGCGTGAGGTCGTTACCCATCTCAGCCCTTAGACGTTGAAACCGCTAAACGGTTAGTTCGTTAACACGGGTCTTCACCTGACCAACACGTTCTTGAACTGCCAGGGGTCTTCGAGATCAAGGTCCTCTGGGAACAGGGCCAATCTGTCGGTCAGCGGCGTCCAGTCCGTATAGTATCCTTTCACCGGCCCAAGATACGGCAACTGCACCTCAAGGCAGCGCCGGAAATCCATCTCATCTGTGTCCACAATTCCGGCTTTAGGATTTTCCAGCGCCCATACCATGCCGGCCAATACCGCTGCAGAGACCTGCAGACCGGTTGCATTTTGATAGGGTGCTATTTCGCGTGTTTCCTCAATCGACAGCTGCGATCCGTACCAATAGGCATTCTTCTCGTGCCCGTATAGGAGCACACCCAGTTCATCAATTCCATCCATGATCTCGTCTTCATCGAGAATGTGATGCACCGGTTGCGCATTGCCGCCATTGCCGAACATCTCATGCAGCGACAAGACGGCGTCATTGGCAGGGTGGTAGGCATAGTGACAAGTTGGACGATATTCCACTTCACCGCCCTCGCCTCTCAGTGTGAAAAAATCCGATATCGAGACCGACTCATTATGGGTCACCAGGAATCCATATTGTGCTCCCGGCGTCGGACACCAGGTACGAACGCGGGTATTGCCGCCAGGCTGCGACAGGTAAATGGCGGATTTGCAACCCTCTTCCTGATCGTGAGCATTTTCCGGTCTCCATTTTTCATGGGTTCCCCAACCCAGTTCTGCCGGCTGCAGTCCCTCGGAGATAAATCCTTCCACCGACCAGGTGTTCCAGAACGTATCGAGCGGCTTGGGCTCCTTTGCACGTTGCGTGTCACGCTCAGCAATATGGACACCTTTGACCCCAAGGTCTCTCATCAATCTCGCCCAGCCCTGCTGATCTTCCGGGCCAGGTTCAGAGAAGTCAAAATCAAGATCGCGGGCGAGATCGACCAGCGCTTGCTTCACGAACCAAGAAACCATTCCGGGATTGGCCCCGCAGCAGGAGACCGCAGTCGTTCCACCTGGTTTATTCTTTTGCTCAATCCGGATCGGTTCGCGCAGCGCATAATTGGTGCGGGTCGCCAGGCTGGCCTCCTCGTCAAAGTAAAACCCCGGCCAGGGTTCGGCAACCGTATCGATATACAACACGTTCAGCTCACGACACATGCGCAGGATTTCAAGCGAGGAAGTATCCACCGACAGGTTTACGCAAAACCCCTGGCCCTCGCCCTCGGTCAGAAGCGGTTCCAGAACTTCAGAGTAGTTTTCAGGCGTTATCTCGACTTCTACAACATCCACATTGTGATTGGCGAGAATCTCCCTGCCCTTTTCATCAAGCGCCGGTTCGACCACCACCAGTCTCGACTTGTCATAGTCGAAATGCCGTTCAATCAAGGGCAGCGTTCCGCGCCCGATCGAGCCAAATCCTATCATGACTATCGGTCCGGTGATCTTGTGGTAGACCGGATATTCGCCGTTCTGGGCCATATTACCTCTATAGATTTTCGATCGGAAGCGATCAGGAAGTTACACTGGAAGGGGCCGGCATCGGATCAAAACCGGCCACCCAAAATTATCGCAGAAGGCTAAATTACATAGGTCTCGAGCGGAGGGAAACCATTAAAGCCATGCGAGGAATAAGTCGTCGTATAGGCTCCGGTGCATTCGATCAAAACCTCATCCCCTACCGTTATGGAAATGGGAAGTTCCATCGGTGTCTTTTCATAAAGGACATCGGCTGAATCGCAGGTTGGCCCCGCAATGATGAACGGTTCCGTTGCCTCACCATCCCTGGCGGTTCTTATGGGATAACGAATGGCTTCATCCATAGTCTCGGCGAGACCACCAAACTTGCCGATGTCCAGATAGACCCAGCGAAGATCATCGTCTTCGGATTTGCGCGACACCAGAACGACTTCCGCGCGGATGGTGCCGGCATTGCCAACCATGCCACGACCAGGCTCTATGATTGTTTCAGGAATGCGATTACCAAAATTCTTCAGAAGCGCGTTGCGTATCGCCGCCCCATAAGCATCTGCATCCGGCACATTGCGCAAATAACGCGCAGGAAATCCGCCGCCCAGATTCACCATTCCCAATTCGACACCCCGTTCGCGCATCTCCCGGAATATTGCAGCTGCAGATGCCAGCGCACCATCCCAAGCCTCCGGATTGGTCTGCTGCGAACCGACATGAAAAGAGATACCCCAGGGAACCAATCCGCTATCCCTGGCGTATTCAAGCACGGAAATTGCCATGTCTTCATCGCAGCCAAATTTCCGCGAGAGCGGCCATTCGGCCCCCTCGCCGTTTGAAAGGATACGGCAGAAAATTCGTGACCCGGGCGCTGCCCGACTGACCTTTGCGACTTCCTCGATTGCGTCTACGGCAAACAGGCGGACACCAAGCTGGTAGGCACGGGCTATATCGCGTTCCTTTTTGATGGTGTTGCCATAGGAAATTCTTGCCGCATCCACCCCAATCGCCAGAACCATTTCCACTTCCTGGACGGAAGCGCAGTCAAACGATGCTCCAAGTTCGGCAAGTGCATTGAGTACTTCGGGCGCAGGATTGGCCTTTACCGCATAATAGATCTGGCTATCAGGCAGGGATCGGCGATAAGTCACGAAATTATCGCGCACAACTTCAAGATCCACGACGTGGCAGGGGCCTTCGTGGCATCGTTGCGAAAGGAACGCACGGATTCGGTCGGTTGTCATGTCGGCTCTCCAGAAATATCAACCTAACATATCGAAGCCTCCAGCGACACAACCCAAATGCCGTTATGGACCTCGGCAAAGGTTTGCGTAGCGACGGACGCGACATTTCCCGAAAGCGCAAGCACGCTATTCGGAGCTTTAGTTGCCAATTTCTGGGATTTCTAGACTCACAGACTCAGCAACAACGTGTACCTCTTGCCCCCCGACATTGGACCGTCGGGCGAGACATAGAGCCCTCACCGTCGTTGCTTCAAGGCGCCCGGCAGGACATACAACCTTCCTGCCACAATTCCGGTCTTGGAAACCGCCGAAATTGTTCGTACCAACAGACTGAACCGTCACCTGTTCCTGGCGAAACTTGCCCTGCTTCGATGTTTCGAGCAGGACCGACGTCTGGACTGCGAGCGCCCACAGGCACGTGCGACCTTGGGCATGCGCCGGAAATAATGATTTGTGCAAATGATGCAAGCTTTTTTTTGCTTATGACGTATTTTTCGCAAAACAATACTGCACTTGCAGAAGTGTCACGAAACTTTCGCTTGTGTTTAATTAGATTTATGGGAAAAATACATGTGTTCGGCATACTACGAATTCGAATGAAGGACCGCATAAAGGTCTGCCGTCAATCAAGCCTCGATGGGAATGCGGATTGGCCAAGGACTAACAAAAGAGCGCACCGGAAGTGCTGATATCTTTTCCGGGCATTGCCAGAACATAGATGTTCTCTATGAAAATCCCTGTTTTGGCGATGCGGTAACAGGCTCTTTTCCTCGATTTTCGAAACATGCCTTTACCGGGTTAGGTCCTGCGGTGGTCTTCCCGGAAGTGTGGGGGCAATTGGTTGCTGCTAGCAGCAAAACGAACGGGTTCGCCTTCATGGGAACCAAACAAGGAAAAGACTATGAGTCAGACTGGCATTGTAAAATTCTTCAACAACGACAAAGGCTTCGGTTTCATCAAACCTGATGATGGCGGCGCGGACATTTTTGTCCACATATCTGCTGTACAGGCTTCTGGCCTGAATGGATTGACTGAAAACCAGAAAGTTGTCTTTGAAACAGAACCCGACAATCGCGGCAAAGGCCCCAAGGCTGTAAATCTGCAGCTGGCCTGACATCCCTACCAACACGCAGCACAAATGTTCCTCCTAAGATTTGTCTGCGCGGATTGGGAATTTGGAACATTCAAGGGGCGGATTTCGCCCCTTTTTTCATGGCCAGCCAGGTTGGGATTTAAAATTAACGTAACGTCAACTTGAAGTGTAATATTGTAATTAAGTGAGAGATCGGCGTCATCCCATATCCCGGACGCTGGCATTGACCCCATTTTCTATGCCGGTGCACTTCCTGGCGCAGAGACGCATCTTGGAAGCGTACCGATCTCTCACACCGAACCTCCCCAATCCAGCGCAAACCTATCTCAGGAATGGGTTATTCAGCCGCTCATGCCCGAACGTGCTTCCCGGCCCATGGCCGCAAACAAATGAGATATCATCGCCCAGGGGGAGCAGTTTCTCCTTTATGGAGCGGATCAGTGCCTCGTGATTTCCACCCGGCAGATCTGTTCTCCCGATCGAACCATTGAACAGGACATCTCCAACATGGGCAAAACGGGCATTCTTGTCCACAAACACGACATGCCCAGGCGCATGCCCCGGACAATGATAAACATCAAACTCATGCCCACCGATCGTGATGACATCCCCCTCCTCCAGCCACTTGTCAGGATAGGCATTGCGGAAGCCGCCGGAAACGCCAAACATCTGAGCCTGCTGTTCAATTCCCTCCAACAGCTCCTTGTCGTCGAGATGCGGTCCATGAATCGGCACCTTTAACCGCGACTTCAATTCCTCCGCCCCGCCGGCGTGATCTATATGGCCATGCGTCAGGAAGATCGTTTCAACATCGACGCCAATTTTCTCGATCGCTGCCATTATATTGTCAACGTCACCACCCGGATCGATCACCGCGCCTTTCATGGTGTCCGAGTCCCAGATCAACGTGCAGTTCTGCTCAAACGGTGTGACGGGAATGATACCTGCCTTCAAGCCCCCGGGCTCGGATGAATTCATGACTGCGCTCCTTTCAGCAGCAATTTCCCGCCAGCAAATAACTTGGCATTGCAATTAAAAAGCAGGCTGGAAGTTTCCAGCCTGCAATAGCATTCGGGATCAGCAACCCATTCAATGGCAAACTACTCTGTACCGGAATACCTTCACGACTGATGGCGACTTCAGGCGGCCTTTTCCGCCGGATCACCGCGGACTTCGCGGTCATAATCTGCCATCAGATTTTCGCAAATTTCACTCGGCACGAAACTGTGTCCCTGAATTTCGGAAACCGGTGTCACCTCCGCGGCTGTGCCGGTAAGGAAGCATTCCTCGAATTCCGGCATTTCTTCCGGCATAATCGGGCGCTCAATAACCTCATAACCGCGACGGCGGGCAAGATCGATCACCGTACGCCGGGTAATGCCATCGAGGAAACAATCCGGCTCTGGGGTATGAATGACCCCAGCCTTCGTGAAAAATACATTGGCCCCGGTTGCCTCTGCAATTCTGCCACGCCAGTCGAGCATCATGGCATCGGCAAATCCTTCGGCTTCGGCCGCATGTTTGGATAAGGTGCAGATCATGTAGAGGCCCACTGCCTTGGCGTGGCAAGGCGCGGTCCTGGGGTCGGGCCGACGCCAATCCGACATGCCAAGACGAATTCCCTTCAAGCGCTCTTCAGGCTTAAAATAGCTCGGCCATTCCCAGGCGGCGATCGCAACATTAATGCGGTTCGACTGCGCGGAGACGCCCATCATCTCACTCCCACGCCATGCGATTGGACGCACATAGCCATCGGTCAGGGCCTGCTTTTCGATTTCATCCATGCTTGCCTGATTGATCTCCTCGCGGGTATACGGAATTTCAAATCCGAGCATATTTGCGGAATCAAACAGGCGATCTGTATGTTCTTCAAGTTTGAAGATCTTGCCGCCATAAGCACGCTCGCCCTCAAATACGGCGCTGGCATAGTGCAACCCATGGGTAAGAACATGCACTTTTGCGTCTTCCCACGGCACAAATTCACCGTTGAACCAGATATGTCCGCCTAGTTGGTCGTAGGGTACGCCAGCCATATAATCCTCCTATCGGCGACAATGTCGCCATATTCAGCCTGGTCGGCCGAAAAATTCGCAATTAAAAAAGCCTAGGCTTGCCACAATTTTATGTCAATAGTGCTGACATAAACACCACATTGTGGCATTGTTGTTTCCAATCTATCAGAATTGGCCGGATCAGGAAAAATGATTACCGAAACGGACGAAATTGTACTCGATCCATTATCTGCAAACGAAGTACCGCAAATTACCAATATAGAACTGCTGTTTTTTGCCTATAGGGACTTCACGGCAGATCCGGACCGTATGCTGAAACGCCTCGGATTTGGCCGGGCACACCACCGGGCACTATATTTCGTGAATCGAAATCCCGGCATGACCGTTGCCGATCTGATATCAATTCTGGACATTACCAAGCAAAGCCTGTCGCGCGTACTCCGCCAATTGATTGAATCTGGCTATATCCGGCAGATCGAGGGTGATGCTGACCGCCGCCAGCGTCTGCTCTACCCGACGCATGCCGGGCGTAAATTGATCCTTGAACTGTCAGCGCCACAGTCCCGCCGAATAGATAAGGCAATGAAAAAGCTTGGTTTAAATGACAAAACGGTCATTTCCCGATTTATGAAGGAAATGATAAACCAGCCAGCCGAAACGATATAGAAGATTAAGCATAAAGCTTGAAAATATTGTTGTCCCGGCCCCAGCTGAGTATGCTGCCCAAGGGAGCGTAGTAAGATGATTGGACATTCTGAAATTCACAGTACTTCCAGAGCGACAACCGGCAGGCTTGCCGATGAAGCTCCCCACCTGCTCGTGATTGATGACGACCGGCGCATTCGTGAGCTGCTGTCACGATATCTTGGAGATCACGGATTTCGGGTTTCGGTTGCTGCGGATGCGGCAGAAGCACGGCGAAAAATCAATTCGCTGGAATTCGATCTGCTGATCGTGGATATCATGATGCCTGGCGAATCTGGGCTGAGCTTTACCGAATCCATTCGCGCCGACAATGAAGTCCCGGTTTTGATGCTGACGGCCCTTGCCGATACTGACGACCGCATCACCGGGCTTGAGGTTGGAGCCGATGATTATCTCCCGAAACCGTTTGAACCCCGGGAATTGCTGCTAAGAATTGGATCGATCTTGAAACGCGCCGCAAAGCCGGAGGCTTATTCGGTCGAGCAAGTCAGTTTCGGACCCTACCAGTATTTCATTAGCAAACGCGACCTTAGAAAAAACGGGGAATCCATACGACTAACCGACCGCGAGCACGAGATCTTGACAGCCTTTGCAAGCCAACCCGACGGAACGGTTGCCCGCCATGAACTGCTTGGCAACAATTCCTCTACGGGCGAGCGCAAAATCGATGTGCAAATCAATCGCCTTCGGCGCAAGATTGAAAACGACCCATCTGATCCAAAATGGCTTCAAACTGTGCGTGGTATTGGGTACAGGCTTTGTATAGACTGACATGAACGGCCTGAGTCTCGAGCCCAGGCCAGAAAACTCGGATGTCCAGGCGCAATTGCCGGAATGATCCGGAACAATTTGGCGAGGGGCTGATTGGCAATAGACACCAGCACCATAACGAATCTGCGTTTTCGCAGAAGACCCTGGCGGAGAATCTCCCGTTGGACAGCTTCACGCATGCCGAAGGGTCTTTATGCCCGATCCCTGATCATCATCATTGCTCCTATGGTTTTGCTGCAGGGGGTGCTGGCCTTTGTGTTCATGGAGCGGCATTGGCAAACCGTGACCCAGCGTCTTTCCAAGGCTGTAACCGCAGATATTGCCGCCGTAATCGACATGATCGAGACATTTCCTGGCGAACAGGCGCAGGAAGACATTACGGCGATTGTCCGCGAACGCCTCAACCTGAATATTGCGCTGCTACCACCTGATCCATTTCCGCCGGCAAACACAAAACCTTTCTTTTCCATATTGGATAATGTTCTTCGCGAAGAGATCGCTGATCAGATCGGCCGTCCCTTCTGGATCGATACGGTAGGGAACTCCAGACTGCTTGAAATACGCATCAGACTGGAAAATCCCGAGGCCGTGCTGAGGATTTTCGCCGAACGCAATTCTGCCTATGCTTCAAACAGCCATATCTTTCTTGTCTGGATGGTGGGTACTTCGCTGTTCCTGCTGATTATCGCGGTTGCATTCCTGCGCAACCAGATTCGGCCCATACAACAATTGGCAGAAGCTGCCGAGCGGTTCGGTAAGGGCCGGGAGTTGCCCGCCGATTTCCGAATACGAGGTTCGCGCGAGGTTAGACAGGCGGGACTGGCATTCCTGCAAATGCGTGACCGAATTGAACGACAGATGGAACAGCGCACGGACATGCTGACTGGCGTCAGCCACGATCTGCGAACGATCCTCACACGGTTTAAACTGCAACTGGCATTGATCGGTGAGACGACCGGCAATGCCCACGACATCGAGGAGTTGCAGGCAGATGTCGACGAAATGCAGCGCATGTTGCAGGGATATCTCGACTTTGCCAAGGGCGAGACCGGCGAGGAATACCAGGAAATCGATGTCTGCAATCTGCTGCACAAGCAGGAAAAAGAAGCCAAGATAAAGAACAAGAACCTGGTCGTTCGTTGCCCGGAAGGCCTGACAATTCGTGGCAGGCCGGGTGCTGTTTCACGCCTGATATCCAATCTGGTCGCCAATGGACTGCGCCATGGCAACAATCTGGTTATCAATGCTACCCAGGGCGACAACTGGATCACCATCAGCATAGATGACGATGGCCCCGGTATTCCGGCCGACAAACGCGAAGAAGTGTTTAAGCCGTTTATGCGGCTTGACGAAGCCCGCAACCAGGACGAAGGCGGCACCGGCCTTGGTCTTTCGATCGCGCGTGACATCGCCCGCAATCATGGCGGCGACATCAACATGCACCAGAGTGACATGGGCGGCTTGCAGGCGGTGGTCAGACTGCCGAAATAGTCTGATTTCTATTTACAATCAGTCGCCGAACTGCCGGTATTTGCCAACGGCTTCCCATTGACAAACACCGTTGAAGCGCCGCTGGAAACCTTTCCGCCACAGTTCGTATTCGCACCGACCGTCGCAGCGGGCTTGCCGCCAATAAAAACATTGGACGAATTGCCGGTGACAACTGCCCCACTGTTTGTTGCATCACCGCCGGTCGTCGCAGATTGCCCTTCGATCGAAACGCTGGATTCGCCGGTTACCACGACCTGATTGGTCTGTTGGGCAAGCGAAACGCCGCCTGTCATACAAAACAAGCCAAGGGACAGCAGGCATATCGAATAATCCGGGTTTCTCAATGCAGTCTCCCGCCGTTTGGAACGACCTTGTCCGGCGCCGCCAGCACGACTGCGCCATTTTCATCGGCAAATCCAAGTGTGAGAACCTCCGACATCATCGGACCGATTTGGCGCGGCGGAAAATTGACAACCGCCATCACCTGGCGTCCGATCAATTCTTCCGGTGAATAATGCACCGTAATCTGCGCAGAACACCGCTTGATGCCGATCTTCTCTCCAAAATCGATTCTGAGCTTGAAAGCCGGTTTTCTTGCCTCTGCAAAAACTTCGGCTTCCACAATCGTGCCAACGCGAATATCAACTTTCAGGAAGTCGTCAATTGTAATCTGAGAGGCTGCGTCACTTTCACTGTTCTTGCTCATATTCAACCGTCCGATAATTCCCGTGAACGTTTCGTGGCAGCAAGGACCGCCTCCTCCACGATTTGGCGCATGCCATCTTCCCCCATCAATATTTCCAGGGCAGCCGCAGTAGTCCCATTCGGAGAGGTGACGTTTTCGCGGAGCGTATGCGGTCCCTTGTCGGAACGTGCCAGTAGCTCACCCGCCCCTGAAACGGTCTCGCTGGCAAGTTTCCTGGCAAGATCTTCCGACAGCCCGGCTTGTATACCGGCAAGCGCCATGCATTCGGCCAGATAGAACACATAGGCCGGACCACTGCCGGATACACCGGTAACCGCATCGATGAGGTGCTCATCGGTTACCCATTCAACAGAACCGGTGGCCAGCAGCAGGCGCTCTACATGAGCTTTTTGAACATCAGTCACCAGATTGTTTGGGCAGGCAACGGTAATACCCCGTTTCACCAACGCGGGCGTGTTCGGCATAGCCCGCACCACTGCACATTCCTTCCCGATACCGGCTTCAAGCTGGGTAATAGTCTTCCCCGCCGCGATCGAAACGACGACCGTATGCTGTCCAACCATATGGCCAACTGCCGCGATAACATTGTCGATGATTTGCGGTTTGACCGCCAGCATCAGAATGTCAGGAGTCAGATCTGCCGGCACAGCAGATTCATATCGCACGCCAGCATTGGAGATCATGTCCCTCATGTGATCTGCAGGTGACGGATCGATTACCGTGATCGCTCCTGGATCAATGCCTTCATTCAGCCAACCGCCAAACAACGCACCGCCCATATTCCCGGCGCCGATCAGGCAAATGGAATAGTTGTCATCTCTTGTCATGGCATCTGATTGCCACGGATCGGCTTACCGCTCAAGCATGCGGCCGTGATGCGCCGACAAATTAATGATTCTTGACTATTGCCGGTCAGGCGGTGCCATGTGTTTCAAACAGCGAACCATCCAATGCCTCCTGAGCGGGATGACCTGCCCAGACAACAAATTGGAACGCCTGGTAATATCGCTCACTGGCTTCCAGCGCACTGGTCAGCAGACATTCAAGCTGCTCACCGGTTGGTTCCGCGCCGCCGTTCAGTAGCAATGCCTGGCGATACATGACCGCGCCTTCGCGCATCCAGAGATCAAAATGCCCGATCAGCATCTGCTCATTGATGAGAGACAGAAGGCGCATTGTCTCGGCTTCGCGCCGCTTCGGAACTTTCAGATCAAAAGCGCAGGCCAGGTGGAGGGCCTCGAAATCCTCCATCCAGGAAAATGACACGCTGTAATCTGCCCATAGGCCAGAGACCGATATGTTGATTTCATCGTCACCGGAACGTTCAAATTCCCATTCATTGGCCGATGCTACCAGTTCTATCATGTCAACCGGATTGACGTCCCGCTCCAGTTCCATTTCAAGAAGGCTCATTTTTCCTCGTTTCCGCCGCCGCACGGCATTTCTGTGATCTGTCGGGTTTTGAAGACAGATACGAAAATCAAAAACACGTTGGATACTGAACTTTTACAAGCACACAACTGACCGATTGAACCATTCCCGGCAGGGTGTCGAATCCCGCCCGAATACACGAACAAAAGGGGCATGGAGTGCTCACGTCCGCCGCGAATCATCCTGCAATTTCAGTGTATAACGCGCATCGCCGTTGACCAGCCCCCGCTCGTCTCTGCTTAATGCTTTACTGTGGAGAAAGCTTGAATCAGAAACTGCGTAAATGCCCGTAACTGATTCTTTGGACTCTGCTTTTTGAGACGCAAGTCTTGTGGATTAAATTTTTGTGAAAATTTCTATTTTTTTCCCGCAGATCGCGATTTTGACGGTTTTGAGCCTGCTTCCAACTTTTGAACCCTTGCTTCAAGTTCTTCAAGCTGTTTCTTAAGTGTATCATTTTCGGTGCGTGCATTGGCCGCCATTTCGCGCACAGCTTCAAAATCATCCTTGCTGACAACATCCATTTCCGACATGAAACGCTCGGCCTGAGAACGGATTGCAGATTCGGCTTCCTTCCGAAATCCGTCGGCAACGCCAGCCGCATCAGTCATCAATTTAGCAAATTCATCAAGAACGCGATTAGGGCCCTGGGTCATATCTGGAACTCCTTTTGAACAGACATAAGCCTGCAGGTCCCCTCTTGCAATGCACGGATTAGATTTCATTGTGCCGGAGATGTTCAATCGCACTTGCTTACAGGCAACCGAGCGCTAAACTGCAACCGAAATTTTTGTCTTGTCAGCACTCTTTTGGAAGCACAGGAATAATAAATGCAAAACCGGATCAGCACCATTATTCCTTTCTGGCCATCGGTGCGTTGGAATGTTCTGGCGATAATCTTGATAACCGCAATGGCATTGCTGATTGCGGTAAAATCTTCCCATGCCCAGCAATCAACTCCGGATCAACGACGCATTGCACTGGTCATTGGCAATGACGAATATGAAGAAATCTCGTCGCTCGAAAAAGCCGTCAATGATGCCGTGGCAGTTTCCCAGAGCCTGTCGGAGATGGGGTTCGAGGTGACGACGGCCAGAAACATTGGCCGCAGGGCGATGAGTCGGGCTGTCAATGAATTCGAAAAGACAATACAGCCAGGTGACCTCACCTTGTTCTATTATGCCGGTCACGGATTTTCGGTTTCGGGTCAGGATTTCCTGTTACCGGTTGATATCCCGCAGGCAGGTCCGGGTGATGAATCGCTCGTCCGCGACGAGGCGTTCCTGACGAATGATCTGGCCGATCGTTTTTTGAACGCCGGCGCAAAGACGGCAATTCTCATTCTCGATGCCTGCCGTGACAATCCGTTCGCGGTTCCCGGCAAGCGTTCAATCGGCGGCGCCGGAGGCTTGGCAAACCAGCCGCTTGGTGAGGGAATTTTCGTCCTCTATTCTGCCGGTCAGTATCAGTCAGCACTCGATGGGATGGGACCGGGCGACAACAATCCGAACTCAGTATTCACCCGTTCGCTTCTGGTGGAATTGCGCAAGCCAAACGCTTCAATTGTCGATATCGCAAAATCAACCCAGGTCAGCGTTCGCGATTTGGCGGCACAGATCGGCCACGTGCAACTGCCCTCCTATTATGATCAGATCCTCGGATCGGTGACCCTTAATCCAAGGGCGGAGAATGTCGGCGTACGTGGCAGTACAAATGAATTTCAGGAAGGCTCGACCGTTGCCATGTTGCCCAGGGTCGACCCTGCCCCAAAGGCCGGTAAGGGAAAACCGATTGCCAGTTTCACGAGATCGAATGCAGGTTGGCAGGCAACCATCTCCCTGCCTGAAGCAGCGATCCAGTTCGGCTACCGTATTGGCGAAGATGGCGAATTTGTCGATGCCGGCACCATGCCCAATATTGACCAGCGCACCGGCAAGCCCATGCCGGTGACCTGGTTTGCGCTGCCGCCCGATCAGCCGGCCGGAACCATCTATGTCACCTGGCGCGACAAACGCGGCGAGGAAGCTGGCGTGTTTCCGATCAACTTTGACCCCAACGAAGCGCTGCGTGCAGGCCAGAAACAGATCCTTGAGCAGCTATGGACAGCTTGGGTAGCCTTTCCGGACTCAAACAAGGGCAATGTCTATTTCACCCATCTGATCAGCTATCGTTGCGGCATCTCGAGGGTCGAATATGCCTACAACAATTCCGATAATTTCAAACAGTGGACACTACCCGAATGCGACCCGTCCGATCCGCACCGGATTCCGACCGACGCCAATATTTGGGAAGGCGTCCCGGACGGTGCTGAAAACATGCAAGTGGTCATTACCTATTTCGATGGCAGCCAGAGCCCCAAACGCAATTTCAATGTCAAATAGGAAGTAATTTCCAGAGCACCGGGATCATGTCCGGCTTGTCCGGTGAAAGATTCACGCCAAACTTTGGTTTCGTGTATGTATCGATCCGTCAGTTTCAGAAAAGAACCAAATGCCGTTATTTGCCATTCCATTTCCAGCAATCGATCCGGTCATGCTCCAGCTCGGACCGCTGTCGATTCATTGGTATGGCGTGGCCTATGTCCTGGGGATTGTCTTTGGCTGGTGGTACGCGAAACGCCTGGTTTCCAACGAACGTTTATGGACAGGCAAACCTCCCATCAGCCCGCAGGATATCGATGATTTTCTGATCTGGGCGGTTGTCGGAATCATCGTCGGCGGCCGCATTGGATATGTGCTCTTTTATGATTTTTCGGTTTTTCTGGAAAATCCAGCGCGCATTGCAATGCTGTGGACCGGCGGAATGAGTTTCCACGGAGGATTGGCGGGCACAATCGTCGCCATGATCCTGTTTGCGCGTAGGCGAGGCTTCTCGATTTTTTCGCTGTTCGATGTCATCGGAGCTTCGGTCGGTATTGGCTTGTTTTTGGGCCGGATCGCAAACTTCATCAACCAGGAATTATGGGGCCGGCCAACCGATGTTCCCTGGGCAGTGATATTCCCGGCAGCCGGCCCGGAACCTCGCCATCCAAGCCAGATCTACGAGGCAATATTGGAAGGGCTGGTCTTGTTCTTGCTGATGCGCATCCTTACCCATGGGTTCCTCAAGCTTCGTCAGCCCGGTTTTGTCGCTGGTGCATTCATCTGCTGGTATGCAGTTTCCAGGATATTTGTCGAATTCTTCAGGCTTCCCGACCAGCAAATCGGCTACCTGGCAAGTAACTGGCTGACCATGGGCATAGTGTTGTCGCTACCCATGCTCTTGATCGGCATTTGGTCGATGGCGACCGCCAGCTCAAGGGAACCGAAGTAATGCCGGGGTCTAATCCTGCCCCAACACAATTGGAACAGCGCATAGTGGCGATGATTCAGGAAACCGGCCCAATGAGCGTCGCCGAATACATGCATCTGTGCCTGAATGACCCGCGCCATGGCTATTATCCAAATCAAACCGCAATCGGTCGCGAAGGAGATTTCATCACCGCGCCTGAGATTTCCCAGATGTTTGGCGAATTGATTGGAATTTGGGTTCTGGCAATCTGGCAAGCCATTGGAAAACCGAATCCGTTCATCCTTGCGGAAGCAGGGCCTGGAAAAGGCACCCTTATGGCAGATTTGCTCCGGGCAACGGCCAAGCATCCTGGTTTCAATGGATGCGCCAAAATCAAGCTGATTGAAACTAGCTCCGCAATGATCAAGGAACAGAAAGACCGGCTGTCCGGCCACCTAGACAACATTGAGTGGTTGGACAACCTCGATCAGCTTGAGGATTTGCCGCTGATCCTCATTGCAAACGAATTTCTCGATGTTCTGCCTTTCAGACAGTTTATCAAGACCAAAAAGGGATGGTTTGAGCATTGCATTGGCTTGAACGAAAACGGCAGGCCTGAATGGGTGACCGGCACTGCCATGCCGGATCTACAAAAAATGCCCGAGACTGCAAACTCGGCGTCCGATGGATCCGTTTTCGAGATGTCGCCTGCCCGCGAAGCCTGGATGCAGCTACTTTCAGAGCGCATAGTCAAGTTTGGCGGCGGCGCGCTGTTGATTGACTATGGGCATGCCCGATCACAATTCGGCGCCACCTTTCAGGCGGTACGCGATCACAAGCAGGTTGATCCGCTGGAAACGGCCGGCCTTGCTGATCTGACCGCCCATGTCGATTTTGCAGCGCTCCAGCGCGTTTCAACGGAGGCTGGCGCACTTGCCTCGCAAATTCTGACCCAGGGTGAATTCCTCCAGATGATGGGACTTGCCGAACGCGCCGGAACGCTTGGCGCTGATAAATCCACCAAACAACAGGTAGAAATTCGATCCCAGGCCGAGCGATTGGTTATGCCGGAACAAATGGGCAGTTTGTTCAAGGTTATGGCAATAATTTCACCTGAAGTGGCGAGTGCTGTAATAAATATTCCTCCCTTTTGCACGATTGATCCATCATGATGCCAGGATTCGGCACGTCTTGGAGCTGATTTGAGCTCGAAGACCGGTTGATTGACATATCACTTGGTTGTGAGCACTGTATTTGTGATGAAATGCGGCCCGATAAATATGGCGGTGCTTCGATGACGAAGCCTGTAAGGATAGTTTGCGACCGGCTAAGCGCACCAGACTGTGCAATCGTGCACGGATTTTTCACGCGCCAGGGCGGCGTCTCAAACGGCATTTATCGTGGCTTGAACGCTGGTTTGGGTTCAAAAGACGATCGAGCCGCCGTGTTGAAAAACCGCAAATTGGTTGCTGAAAATCTCGGTTTTTCCGACACATTCATGGCGACACCGCATCAAATTCATTCGGCTGATGCAATTGTGGTGGAAAATCGGTGGGAAAATGATCACAGGCCAAAGGCAGACGGCGTCGTCACGTCGGTCCCAGGCATCGTTATCGCTATTTTGACCGCTGACTGCGGACCAATCCTGTTTTCCGACAAAGATGTCGGTGTCGTTGGAGCCTGTCATGCAGGATGGAAAGGCGCATTAACCGGTATTATCGAAAACACGGTTCAAAAAATGGAGGAACTTGGAGCGAAAAGAGAGAACATTTCGGCCGTTCTTGGGCCGACAATCAGCAAGGAAAATTATGAGGTCGGACCGGAATTCAGCAAACGCTTTACCGACACAAACCAAGAAAATGCCAAATATTTTTCACCATCGCAAAAACCCGGTCATGCCTATTTCGATCTGCCGGAATATATTATGTCGCAACTTTCTTCTTCGGGCCTAGAAGGCGAATGGACCGGCCATTGCACCTACGCACATGATTCAGACTTTTATTCATACAGACGAACAACCCATCGCGGTGAACCAGATTACGGTCGCCAGATATCCGCGATAGCAATCAGGAATTGACCTATGGCACTGCACTTTACTCAAAAGGAATTTGACGAACGCATGGAACGCCTGAAAACGGCCATGGCGGAAGAAAATCTCGACGCCATGTTGTTGTTTTCGCAGGAAAGCATGTATTGGCTGACAGGCTATGACACCTTTGGTTTTTGCTTCTTCCAATGCCTGGTTGTAACCGCAGAAGGTGAATTTGCGCTGCTGACACGGGCACCAGATCTAAGGCAAGCGCGGCACACTTCCATAATTGACAACATCATCATATGGACGGACCGGGAGGATGCAGACCCGACCCTCGATCTGCATGATCTGATGGGTGAAATGGACCTCGTCGGCAACAGGATTGGTGTCGAATACGATACAGCAGGACTGAATGCCAAATACGGCTCCCTGCTGAACGAGCGGCTGAAGAATTTTGGTGAAATATCAGATGCTTCGCTACTGATTCCCCGTCTGCGAGCCATAAAATCCAAGGCCGAACTGGCGCATGTGAGAAAGGCGGCCACGCTTGCAGATGACGCGCTGGATGAAGCAATTAGGTTGACCAAGGCAGGTGCCGACGAAGGCGAGATACTTGCCGCTATGCATTCGGCCATTTTTTCGGCCGGAGGCGACTATCCGGGCAATGAATTCATCATCGGATCGGGAAAGGACGCCTTGCTATGCCGATACAAGTCCGGCAGGCGCAAACTCTCCAAGAACGATCAGCTCACATTGGAATGGGCAGGTGTTTGGGCGCACTATCATGCAGCCATGATGCGCACTCTTATTGTCGGCAAACCCACCGCCCGGCACCAGGAATTGTATGAAGTTGCACGTGAAGCGCTTGAACAATGCCGCGACGCGATGAAAGTCGACCAACCCATATCGGATATTTTCGATGCCCACGCCAAGGTTTTGGACGATGCCGGGCTGGCACGGCATCGCCTGAATGCCTGCGGTTATTCGCTTGGTGCGAGCTTTTCACCTTGCTGGATGGACAAACCGATGATTTTTGCAGGCAATACGCAAGTAGTCGAACCAAATATGGTCTTGTTCCTCCATATGATCATTGCCGACAGCGAGACAGACACCGCAATGACCCTGGGACAGTCCTATATCGCCGGCACAAGCGGTCCGAAGGACCTTTCAAGGCATGAAATTGACCTTATTTTGCGCTAGTAGATAGTTGGGAGGGATTCGTTTGATTGCCGTGCGTTAGAAAACGGTAAACAAATTCAGTGTTTTATGTGTTTGGGTTCATGGATGTTCGTTGAACATCAACGATATATAAATTGATGAGGTCGACATGGAGAATTGCAACCCTGCTCAAAAAAATCTGAAACAAGCCGGTTGGCGACGTGCCACCCTAAAGTCTGGTGCTGTTTTCCTGGGCTGTCTTCTTATCCTGGCGGGATGTAATACAGGGTCGTTTACCGATGGAATTCGCCCTCAATCGAACCTGCAAACGTCACCGCAGCCGTCCACGACAAACTCGACGGCAGCCACAAACAATCAGACGGCATTCGCTCCTCAGAACGAGCCTGCCCAACAGCAAGCTGCCCTCACCCCGATTGCCCCGGTGACATTTCTTCCGGTAACCGGCGCACCGCAATCAACAGTATCAAGCTTGGCTTCTTCCATACGCCAGGCTGCACAAAGTGAAAATGTCCCGATCGTGGTTTCTGCTGATCAGGGAGCACGCTATCAGGTAAAGGGATATTTCTCGGCCCTTAGTGAAGGCAACAACACCCTGCTGGTCTATGTATGGGATGTGCTGGATGTGAACGGAAACCGTGTCCATCGGATTTCCGGCCAGGAACGCGCCGGTGGCTCGTCTGGAGATCCCTGGGCTAGTATTGATGAAAACGTCATTTCCCGGGTAGCCAAGATTACAATGGCAGACTTGCGTTCCTGGATGTCCACACGCGGTTAGAACGTGTTTGCAGGGTAAATACCGAGCTTCCGGAAGCATTTTCCCGTAAATGGCTTGAAATGCGTTGATATTTTCAGACAGACAGTTGCGGCTTCATTAGCGTTCGCCTATACACCCGGCCAATGATATCCACGGCTCGGTGCCCGGCAACCGCTTATGAAACTCTTCACAGGCAATTCAAACCGCATTCTCGCTGAGCATATTGTCAAATATCTTCAGATTCCCCTCGGTCGCGCCAATGTGAGGCGCTTCGCGGACCAGGAAGTTTTTGTTGAGATATTGGAGAATGTGCGCGGTGAAGACTGTTTTGTTCTCCAGTCCACTTCCTATCCGGCGAATGACCACCTGATGGAACTGCTGATCATGATTGATGCGTTGCGTCGGGCTTCCGCGCGGCGCATTACAGCCGTTCTTCCCTATTTTGGTTATGCCAGACAGGATCGTAAACCCGGCCCCAGAACCCCGATCTCGGCAAAACTCGTTGCCAATATGATCACAACTGCCGGTGCCGACAGGGTTTTGACGCTAGATTTGCACGCAGCCCAAATTCAGGGCTTTTTCGATATTCCGACGGACAACCTCTTCGCGGTCCCGGTACTGGCTTCGGATGTTCGCGAATATTACGACATCGAAAATATCATGGTTGTCTCGCCCGACGTTGGCGGCGTGGTCCGGGCCCGCGCGCTAGCCAAGCGCTTGGAGGCTGCACTGGCAATCGTCGACAAACGCCGTGACCGTCCGGGCGAATCCGAGGTAATGAACGTCATCGGTGATGTGGACGGACGCGACTGTCTGCTGATCGACGACATTATCGATTCCGGCGGAACGCTTTGTAATGCCGCCGAGGCACTGTTAGAGATGGGGGCCGCCAGCGTGACGGCCTATATTACCCACGGCGTGCTTTCGGGCGGTGCCGTGGCGCGCATCACCTCGTCAAAACTCAAGGAATTGGTCACAACCGATTCCATCCAGCCAACTTCGGCGATTGACACCGCACACAACATCCGGGTCGTTTCCGTGGCTTCCCTCGTTGGCGAGGCCATTCAACGAACGGCGCTCGAAAAATCGGTCTCAAGTCTGTTTGATTGATCGGTTATCACTGCTATTGCACTAAACCGGCAACTGACCTATAACCCGCCTGCCCGCGCAGACACCCTTGGAGGCAACGCGGGCTTGTTGCGTTTTGGAACTGGTTTTCATGCGCAGCGATTCCGGTATCTGAGCTTTTTTCAGACCCGGTGCCCTCTTTATTTGGAAGGAAATGCAATGAGCCAAGAAGCAAACGCGCTCCAGGCCCAGCTGCGCACGAAGGTCGGCAAGGGGGCCGCCCGCGAACTGCGCCGCAATGAAATGGTGCCAGCCGTAATTTACGGCGACAAGAAAGACCCCGTATCTATCTCCCTGCCCTTCAAGGAATTGTCCATGCGCGTCAATCGCGTTGGCTTCCTGACGACGATTGCCAAGATCGAAGTTGACGGAGAGACCCATCAGGTCCTGCCAAAGGATTATCAGGTAGACCCGGTCCGTGACTTCATTACCCATGTCGATTTTCTGCGGGTTACCGCCAAATCGCGCGTTGTGGTCATGATCCCGGTTACCTTCCTCAACGAGGAGGAATCACCAGGCCTGCGTCGCGGTGGCGTTCTGAACATCGTCCGTCACGAGATTGAACTCGAATGTCCGGCAACCGACATTCCCGACACGATTGATGTTGATTTGACCGATGGTGAAATCGGTGATTCATTTCATATTTCAGCAGTGAAACTTCCCGAAAACGCGACCCTGACCATTACGGACCGCGATTTCACCATTGCAACAATTGCCGGCGCCGCCGCTGCACTGGAAGAGGAAGAAGAAATTGATGACGAGCTGATTGAAACCGAAATCATCGGCGAAGCTTCGGATGATGAAGAAGAAGCTGAAGAAACAGAAGAATAACTGAGCCGACTTGGAAAAGTCGTTTAAGGTACAGGAGACAGGAAAATGCTCCTGATTGCCGGTCTTGGTAATCCCGGTGGGGATCACGCCAATAACAGGCATAATATTGGTTTCATGGCGGCGGACGAAATTGCCCGTCGCCATGATTTTTCTTCATGGCGCAAAAAGTTCAAATCGCAAATTGCCGAAGGTGAACTGGCCGGGGAAAAAATCCTGCTGATGAAACCCCAGACCTATATGAACCTGTCGGGAGAAGCGGTTGGAGAGGCAATGCGCTTCTACAAGCTCTCTCCTTCCAATGTCATCGTGCTCTACGATGAACTTGATCTGCCGGCCGGCAAGTTGCGGGTGAAAACCGGGGGTGGTGCCGGCGGGCATAACGGTATTCGATCGTTAGAAAGCCATTGCGGGAACGCGTTTCACAGAATTCGCCTCGGCATTGGCCATCCCGGTAACAAGGCCATGGTGCAACGCCATGTGCTGGGGGATTTTGCCAAAGCCGATCGCGATTGGCTTGAGCCGTTTCTTGAGGCAACTGCTGAATATATGCCGCTTGTGGCCAAGGGCGAATATTCCACCTATATGAACCGTGTATCACTGGCCACCGGCAAAAATGAACCTGACAAGAAGGTGAAAAAGCCGCAAAAGGCCAAAAGTCATATCCATCAGGCACGCACTGCGGCGTCTCCGAAAAGGATGCCGGAGGACGGACCGATGGCTGCAATGTTAAAGAAACTATTCTCGAAGGAATGAACGGTTGACTTGCAAGGCAGGCTAAATTAGCCCGCACCGGCAACACGTTTTTTCCTACCTCCCGGAGCCAATAAATGGGATTTAAATGCGGTATCGTTGGATTGCCGAATGTCGGAAAATCCACGCTCTTCAATGCGCTTACCAAGACCGCCGCCGCCCAGGCAGCGAACTATCCTTTTTGCACCATCGAACCCAATACTGGTGAAGTAGCGGTGCCGGATGGCAGGCTCAAGCAAATCGCCACTATCGCCGCCTCAAAAGAGGTCATCCCGACGCGGATCTCCTTTGTCGATATTGCGGGCCTGGTGCGCGGGGCATCCAAGGGCGAAGGACTTGGCAATCAGTTTCTGGCCAATATTCGCGAAGTTGATGCGATCGTGCATGTGTTGCGATGTTTCGAGGATGGCGACATCACCCATGTCGAAGGCCGCATTGACCCGGTCGCGGATGCCGAAACGATCGATACCGAGCTGATGTTGGCCGATCTGGAAAGTCTGGAGCGCCGGGTAGAACAACTGCGCAAGCGCGCCTCCGGCAAGGACAAGGAAGCCCAGACAATCCTACCGGTAATGGAACAGGCGCTGGAACTGCTGAAGGATGGAAAACCCGCCAGACACCTGTTGCCGGGCATTGCAGCTGAAGATTTGAGAATTCTCAAAAGCCTCAACCTGCTGACCGCCAAACCGGTGCTTTATGTCTGCAACGTCGCAGAGGCCGATGCTGCCACCGGTAATGAACACAGCAGGGCGGTAGAAACCATGGCAGCCCAACAAGGTGCCGAAACGGTCGTGATTTCCGCTGCCATCGAGGAAGAGATTGCGCAGATGCCGGAAGATGAGCAGCCTGAATTTCTTGAAATGAATGGATTGACCGAATCCGGTCTCGATCGGTTGATTGCAGCCGGTTACCGGTTGCTCGACCTCATCACCTATTTTACCGCAGGACCGAAGGAAACCCGCGCCTGGA
The DNA here is from genome assembly GCA_028289365.1 of Salaquimonas sp. Taxonomy (GTDB): domain Bacteria; phylum Pseudomonadota; class Alphaproteobacteria; order Rhizobiales; family Rhizobiaceae; genus BOKV01. The sequence goes on from JANQQM010000041.1 coordinate 49,529, forward strand.
CCGTTCGTCGCGGATCAAAGGCACCGCAGGCAGCCGGCGTAATCCATACCGATTTTGAGCGCGGATTCATTCGAGCCCAGACCATAACATTCGACGATTATGTCGGCCTCGGCGGCGAGTTAAAGGCAAAGGAAGCGGGCAAGGCCCGCGATGAAGGCAAGGAGTACATCGTTCAGGATGGCGACGTCTTGCTGTTCAAATTCAATACCTAGTCCATCTCTTTCAGTCCGAAAGCACGCTCAGGGAATAAGAGAAGAATTGCCTCCGGACCAGGACGACAATAACCAGCAGCGTGGTCACTATCAATGTGGCTGGCCCGACAAACCAACCCAAATAAGCTAGCGCAAAGAAGGTACCCCTCAAGCCGGCAGTAAAATGACGCGCGGCGTAAGTGTTGATCTCAGCTGCCTGCAAAGCCACCTTTCTACGTTTTTCGAGCTCCGCATCATCCTTGTGCGGGACTGAACCGATGATGATCGAACAATAATTGAATAGCCGGTATGACCATCCAAATTTGAAGAATGAATAGCCAAGGATTGCTATCAATCCCAACACCTTGGCTTCCCACAACGCGCGGGTGAATTCGGTATCCAATGGCAAGTCGCGGTGGATTTGGACGACATTGTCCGTTGCACCCAGAAGTGCAAAGCATCCTCCGATGCCAAGTAGACTGGCTGAACCAAAAAAAGCAGCCCCCTGCTGCAACCCCGCCAGAATACTGGTATCGATGATCCGCAGGTCACGGTCAGCCATGACCAGCATCCATTCACGCCTTTTAAATGCCATTTGCCCCGTCAGACTTTTGAACCGAAGTGGTGAATGGTCGATAACGATTTCGAAAATCAACCACAACGCCAGAAAAATCCCAAGCGCAACCAAGTTGTCATTTCCAAGCGTTTCCAGCATCCAGGTCACGCGGCAGAAGCGCTCTTGGCTGGGGGCAAAAGCTCGGTCACGGATTCCGGCAACAGGTTCAGGAATATGGACCGCAACCGCTGCCAGCCAATACCCAGCACCAGGACGATGAGGCCCACCGCAAACAGCGGTAGCGTGACAAACTCGCTCATGTCGATATTTGCTTCCTGGGCTATTGCCGCAATTGCGACACCGAGCGAAATCAGCCCGGATGTCACAAAGGCGCGCCGGTCGATCAAGATGCCAATCAACATGAAGATGGTGATGACGATCATCGCGACGATCGCCTCGTTCAGACCGGGATTTTGCGCCCACCAGATATAGCTGTTGTCGTCAAACAAGAGGACGGCAAACAGCGTATAGAGCAGTGCTGGCGCTGCCGCCAGATGCAGCCAGAACGCTACATCGGACCGCCGTGTGACACGCATCCGGTCACCGAGATCAAATGCCATGGCGATAACAAATAGAATAACGGCGAAGATCAATGCCACGACAATAGAGAGGAATGGCCTGGATTCAAACACGTCTCCAGCTACTGCTACGTCGATACCGGCCATAACAAGCATGTAACTAGCCATGAACCCGCCGAGTATCATGACTGCCAGCGAAACCGGAACCCGGTATCGCCAATAAAACGGCAATAGCACGATGGGTTGTGCCAGGAACAACCCAAGGCCGCCAAGTGCTGTACTCTGCTCATCAGCCAGGCGTTCGGCAAACGGCGCCATGATCGAAATTGCGGCCGCCGCATAAAACAGGGTCAGGCAGAAAGCGGGCAATGCCAGACGTTGTCGCAGAATAAGGATTTCCGCCAGCCCGATCGTGGCAATCAGTACAGCAATGCTGCCAAGCAGTCCCCACAACCCTGCCAGAGCTGCCGTGATGCCGATGGTGATGAGAATATCATGAAAACCCCGGACGAATCGCGGCGATTCACTCTCTTCCACTTCGACGGTCGGTTCGTCCGCAGGCCGGTAGAGTTCATCAAACATTTCAACGGGACCAACATCCAGCCCCTGCTTGATGAAATGCTCTGTCAGTCGCTCGCCTTGCTCTTGCGAGACGATACCCTGCTCGACCGCCGAACCAATTGCTGTCTTCAAATCTGTCATTATTCCCACCGAATAAACAAATCTACCTATGAAGTATGGTCACCTTTTCTCACTGGGGACCGCTCATATCAAGGTAATTCGCCAATATTCAAAAAGAAGAAAACCTGCCCTGAGGAGCTAAACCAGGCGAGATTCAAAAAAGAACCCGCTTCTGGGAGAAACTTCCCGGAAAACTGACTAGCCGAACAGCTTATGGGGACCGAAATCCGCCGCCGGGCCTATTCTAATGGCCCTCGAACTCAACAAGGGTACGAACCGGGACACCGAGCGATTCTATCTTCCTGCGGCCACCCAGATCCGGTAAATCAATCACAAAACAGGCAGCAACCACATCTGCGCCCATCTGCTGCAATAACTTTACCGCACCTTCCGCTGTACCCCCCGTTGCAATGAGATCGTCAACGAGAATCACCTTTTGTTTTGGCTTCACTGCATCCCGATGCATTTCCATCTCGTCAATGCCATATTCAAGGCTGTAGGCAATGCGTACGGTCTCGTGGGGTAGTTTTCCCTTCTTGCGTATCGGCACGAAACCGGCTGATAACTGATGCGCAACCGCCCCGCCCAGGATAAACCCCCTCGCCTCGATCCCGGCAACCTGCTCTATCCCGATCCCCGCATAGGGATGCACCAACTCGTCAATCGCCCGGCGAAACGCTTTCGGTTGGTTCAATAAAGTGGTGATGTCACGGAACTGGATACCCGGCTTGGGATAGCCTTCGATCGTGCGGATTGACTGGATCAATTGTTCCCGCAGGCTTGTATCCATGCTTAACTGCCCTCCACCCTATTTCTTAGTCAGAAAGCAGTAAGGGCCTTGCATTGCAAGACCCTCACCTCAATTCCTGTTGATTTCATCACGCATTGGAAATCTCGATCAGCGCGCTATCAGGCTTCCTTCTCTTTCCGCTTGAACTCTGCCCAAATCCTCTTCTTGGTCAGGTAGAGCAGGATTGCGAATACTGCGAGGAATATCATGACATTGAATCCCATCGCCTTGCGTTCGACCAGATGTGGTTCTGCAGCCCACATCATGAAAGCCGAGATATCTCTGGAATATTGATCAATGGTTTCCGGCGAACCATCCTCATAGGTAACGATACCGTCGCTGAGCGGATTGGCCATTGCTATCGCCGAGCCACTGATGAAATACGGGTTGTAGTGTGCACCTTCAGGTACCTCCACACCTGCGGGGGGATCTTCATATCCCGTCAGCAGAGAGTAGATGTAGTCGGGTCCGTTTTCCGCATACATGGTGAAAATATCGAAGACGAATGTCGGAAATCCGCGTGTTGGCGCGCGTGCCTTTGCCAATAGCGAGAAATCCGGTGGTGCAGCGCCGTTATTTGCGGCTGCCGCTGCTTCTGGGTTTGGAAACGGACTTGGAAATCTGTCGGATGGAAATCCCGGACGGAAGTACATTTCACCATCCGCATTCGGACCATCCTCAATCTCGTAGGTCTCGGCAAAGGATTTTACCTCTTCCGGCGAATAGCCAATATCTCCCAGGTTTCTGAACGCAATATATTCAAGGGAATGGCAAGCTGCACACACTTCCAGATAAACCTGCAACCCGCGCTGCAATTGCGGAATGTCCCAGTGCCCGAATGGTCCGGCAAACGACCAGTGGACATGTCTCGGATGCTTTAGCGGATAATGGGGCGTTTCACCTTCCTCGGCGGCAAATGAAGTTCCGACAAGTCCGACTGCAAATGCAAGCCCTGTAACCGCTTTAAGAATGGATCTCAGTTTCATGCCTAGTTTCCCTGAATATGCGATTATTCGGCGGGCTGCGCAGCAGCTTTGCTGGATACCGGTTTTTCCTCACTCAACACTGCGTCTGCGATGCTGGCCGGCATTTCCTTCGGTTTTTCAACCCACCCAAGCACTGGCAAAATGACTAGGAAATGCGCGAAATAGTAGACCGTGAAGATCAGCGACAGCAATGGATATATCCCCTCTGCCGGCTTCGAACCAAGCCAGCCGAGCAATACGCATACAACCGCGAATATCCAGAAGAACTGCTTGTACAGTGGTCGGTAATTTGCCGACCTGACCTTCGAAGTGTCGAGCCACGGCAGAAATGCCAGGATCGCAATCGAGGCAAACATCGCAATGACACCGCCGAGCTTGGAATCGATCAGAACCACATCCGTGAACGGAATCGAGATGTTGAACGTGATCGCCCGCAGGATCGCGTAGAATGGCAGGAAGTACCACTCAGGAACGATATGCGTAGGTGTCTTCAACGGGTCTGCCGGAATGTAATTGTCCGCATGGCCCAGATAGTCGGGCAGATAGAACACAAACCATCCGAAAACCATGAAGAAGATAATTAGAGCAAGCGCATCTTTTATCGTCGCATAAGGCGTAAACGGAACGGTTTCCTTCTTGATGTTCTTGACCTCGACCCCGGTCGGATTGGTTTGTCCGGTAACATGAAGCGCCCAAACATGCAGGATAACCACGCCGGCAATCATGAACGGCAGCAGATAATGCAACGAATAGAACCGGTTCAATGTTGGATTTTCGACCGCAAATCCGCCCAGTAGCAGTGCCTGGATACTGTCGCCAACCCAAGGTATCGCCGTGAAGAACCCGGTGATCACCGTTGCACCCCAGAAGCTCATCTGACCCCAGGGCAGAACGTAGCCCATGAACGCAGTCGCCATCATCAACAGGAAGATGATGACACCCAATATCCATAACACTTCCCGCGGATTCTTGTAGGAACCGTAATACATGCCTCTGAACATGTGGATGTAGACCGCGATAAAGAACATCGACGCACCATTGGCGTGCATGCGGCGCATCAGCCAACCATAATTCACATCGCGCATGATGTGTTCGACACTCTGAAAAGCCATCGCGGAATTTGCCACATAATGCATGGCCAGAACGACACCGGTCAGAATCTGGGCGACCAGCATGAGCGAGAGGATACCACCAAATGTGTACCATCCGTTGAGGTTACGTGGCACAGGATAGGCAACAAAACTGTCATAGATCAGGCGTGGTAGCGGAAGCCGGGCATCCAACCACTTCATGAAGCCATTTTGCGGATTATAGGTTGAATGACCTGCACTCATGTAGAATTCTCCAACGGGCCGTTAGCCGATCGTGATCGTCGTGTCTGAGGTAAATTCGTAGACCGGAATCTCCAGATTGCGCGGAGCAGGTCCTTGCCGGATACGACCGGCAGTATCGTAATGCGAGCCATGGCACGGGCAGAACCATCCGCCAAAGTTACCGGCAACGCCAACTGGCACACAGCCCAGATGGGTGCAGGAGCCAATCATTACGATCCAGTTTTCCTTACCTTCGCCGGCAGAACGATTTACATCCGTTGCAGGCGATCCGGCGGGCAGATTTTCATTCTCGGCACTTTGATCCTTGAGATCTTCAATTGGGGTAGCTCTGGCTTCTTCCACTTCCTTATCCGTGCGGTTACGGATAAAGACCGGCTTGCCGCGCCACTTCACCGTGATCGCCTGGCCGGGTTCAATTAACGATATGTCTACATCGATTGACGCCAGTGCTCTTGTAGAGGCATCCGGGTTCATTTGGTCGATAAATGGCCATGCAAGTGCTGCTGTACCGACGGCAGCCATGGCGCCCGTGGCTATGTATAAAAAGTCGCGACGATCTTCGTCGACCGGTTCTGCAGAATTCGTTGCACTCACGTCTATGATTCCTTCCAGAGAGAAACCCTATTTGCTCTGTCCCAAACACAAATCGAGTTGGAATTGTGACCTATTATTCGTACCAACATCTATTGTCCAGCCGTCAACCCTCAAAATGGCACAATGTCGCGGCAACATCCAACATTTGTGTCACTGATTCTGGCCGCTGGACCACAGGACATTGATAAACTAGTCGATTGCGGCATAGAAGATACAAAATTTCATCCTGTGTGAACCATGCCCCCACCTGTTTTATTCCTGGAGAATATCCATCTGACCTTCGGTGGCCAACCCCTGCTTGAAGGTGCTTCGATTTTTATCGCGCCTGGGGACCGGATTGCGCTGGTCGGCCGTAATGGATCGGGCAAATCGACATTCCTGAAAATTGCCGCCGGAACCATTCAGCCAGATACCGGCGAACGATTTATCCAGCCTGGAACAACAATAAGATATCTTGCCCAAGAGCCTGATATGTCGGGGTTTGAAATCCTGCGAGATTATGTCCATGATGGCCTTGCGCCAGGCGATGACCCGCATCGGGCAGATTACCTGTTATCCCAACTTGGCCTCTCTGGTGCAGAAGACCCATCTGGCGTTTCGGGTGGTGAGGCCAGGCGCGCGGCTTTGGCGCGGGTACTGGCCCCAAACCCCGAAATCTTGCTGATGGATGAACCGACAAACCATCTCGATCTGCCTGCAATCGAATGGCTGGAAGCCGAACTGCAGAAGATGAAGTCCGCGCTGGTACTGACCAGCCACGACAGGCGCTTCCTCTCAAACCTCTCTAAAAAAACTGTGTGGATAGATCGCGGCAAGACCCGATTGCTCGAAAAGGGATTTGCCGAGTTTGAAGATTGGCGCGATGATATCCTCGAGGCCGAAGAAGCCGAACATCACAAGCTTGGCCGAAAAATCGCCCGCGAAGAACATTGGATCACCCATGGGGTTTCGGGTCGCCGGAAACGCAATATGCGCCGGGTCGGTGAACTGGCGGAGCTTCGCAGACAGCGCGCTTCAACCCGAAAAACAGCCGGTGACGTGACCATTACCAACACCGACACTGCCACCTCCGGTAAGCTGGTTGCCAAACTGGACAAGGTCTCCAAGAACTGGGGAGACCGAACGATAGTCTCCAATTTTTCCACTATTATAAAACGGGGTGACAGGCTGGGCATCGCTGGACCAAACGGATCCGGAAAAACGACACTAGTCAATCTGATAACTGGCAAAACACATTGTGATTCGGGAAAAATTCAGTTGGGGAAAAATCTCGAATTACTGGTCATCGACCAGAAACGCGAGGCACTTGATCCCGATGCGAGCCTGAAGGAAGTGCTGACCGGTGGCGGCGGCGACATGGTGCAATTTGGCTCAACCACCAAACATGTCGTCAGCTATATGAAGGATTATCTATTTTCACCCGAGCAGGCAGGAACCGCGGTCTCCAGGCTTTCCGGTGGTGAACGCGGCCGGTTGATGCTGGCAATGGGTCTGCGACTGCCATCCAATGTCCTGGTATTGGACGAACCCACAAACGACCTCGATCTGGAAACGCTCGACGTCCTGCAGGAATACATCGCTTCTTACGAAGGAACCGTCATCTTGGTCAGTCACGACCGCGATTTCCTCGACCGTATCTGCACATCGATATTGTATCCGGAAGAACAGGGTGTCTGGCACGAATATGCCGGCGGCTACTCGGATATGCTGGCGCAGCGCAAGGCCACAGCCAAACCGGCCAAAGACAGAAGGCCTACTCAAATTTCCCGAAATCTTCCTGAACAAAAATTCAAAGGACGAGTTTCGAAAAAACCGCGCCTTTCCTTCAAACATCTCCACGCACTTGAGAACCTGCCGGCTGAAATGGAAAAACTGCAATCGGAAATCACCAAGCTTCAAAAAGCGCTGGAAGACCCGGACCTGTTTTCAAGGGAACGCAAGAAGTTTGATGCTTATACACAGGCATTGACCGAACGCCAGACGTTGCTGGAAGCCAAGGAGACCGAGTGGCTCGAACTTGAGATGCTTCGAGAGGAGGCGGAAAACCAGACCTGACGAGTTCAGTTCGAGAATATCAGTCCGGATCCCAAAATCACGAGTAATGCGCCAAGCCAGGCGCCGGCCGCCGGTCTTTCACCGGTGTGAATCCAAATCAGCGGCAAAACCAGTGCCGGTGACGTTGCCGAAAGAGTTGAGACGATGCCGACATCACCACCTGAGAGTGCAAACAAGACCAGGGTCATACCGAGCGCCATAGCCAAGAAACCGGATAGCGCCATCATGGTGAAGATGCGCAGGGTTACCTTTCCCTTGGCCAACATTGCTTTTCCCGGCAACAACAGCGCCAGATAAAAGCAACAGACCGAGACCGTTACCCTGATTGCCGAAACGGCAATTGCGTCAGCCCCGCCATCCATCACCGGCTTTGCAATAAGCGAACCGGCAGCCTGCGCTGTTCCCGCGACCAACCCGAAACCAATCCCGATCCACAACGGTCCCTTTATCGTTTCCCAATGATGGAGTTGTGCCTTGCGTTTGCCGAAGATAATTGCCAGCGTCACACCCAAAAACACGACGGCTACTCCTGCCAATTCTTGCCAGCTAAGCGTTTCACCCAGAAACAGCCAGCCCAGGAGAACACCCATCGGCGCGCTTGTGGCAAACAGGATCGAGGTTCGACGGGGACCCATCCGGTTCATGGTGGCAAACAAGGCGCTGTCGCCCAAAAATATCCCGATAATGCCGGACATCACGATTGGCCAGAGCATTTCCTCGCCGATTGTACGCCAGCTTCCGGTCACGGCGACCCAGGCTACCAGCATGACCATGACAATGGTCATCCTGATTCGGGTAAAGGCGATCGCGCCAAGATGGGCTGCCGGACCGGCATTGATGATGCTCGACAGCGCCCAACAAGCAGCAGCGGCAATGGCAGCAAACTCGAAAACGTTCATTTGGCGAGCGCCGGTTCGGAAATATCCTTGGCGATGAAGCCGCCAGATTGCCGTTTCCACAAGCGGGCATAAAGACCACTTTTCGTCAACAATTCCTTGTGGCTGCCCTGCTCGATAATCTCGCCACCATCCATGACGATCAGCCGGTCGAGCTGTGCGATTGTGGAAAGTCTGTGCGCAATCGCAATCACGGTCTTGCCTTTCATGAGATCCAGAAGATTCTCCTGGATGGCAGCCTCGATTTCGGAATCAAGCTGGGAAGTTGCTTCATCAAGCACCAGGATCGGAGCGTCTTTCAGAAATATCCGCGCAATGGCAATTCTCTGACGTTGCCCGCCGGAAAGTTTAACGCCTCGCTCGCCGATGCGCGCATCATAACCTTTCCGGCCCTTGCTATCCTCCAGCTCGCGAATAAATTCATCGGCACTTGCGTGTCTGGCCGCAGCGACGACTTCCGATTTGTCCACACCGGTTTTTCCATAAGCGATATTGTCGAATACGGAACGGTGGAACAACGCCGTCTCCTGCTGCACCATGGAGAAATTCTCCCGCAGGCTTTTCTGCGTAACGAAGCGAATGTCCTGCCCGTCAAACAACACCCTGCCCGATTGCGGATCGAAAAACCGCAACAGCAGATTGATCAATGTGGATTTGCCCGCGCCGGATGGCCCGACCAGCCCGATCTTCTCACCTGGCTTGATATCAAGCGAAATACCCCGCAAGACCGGGCCGCCCTCGCCATAGGAAAACCGCACATTATCGAATTGTATGTTGCCATGGATGAATTCGAGCGGTTTGGCGTCTGCCGCATCACCCATGGTCACGGGTCTGGCAATGGTTTCCATCGAATTCTGGGCTGTTCCCGCCGAACGGAAGAACCCGTTCAGATTGCCCATCAACCGGCCAAGTAGCAGGTTGAGCCGCAACACCATCGCCAGGGTAAACGCCACCTGGCCTGCGCTGATCTCCTCTTTCAGCCACAGATCCATCGCCAGATAACCAATCACCCCGATCATCAGACCCGATATGGTCGACAGGGCGACACGGACGCCGGTCAGCTTGCGGGTGAACTTCTTCAAGGCTTCATGCATGTCAGCCATTGCTTCATGCACGAAATTTTCCTCGACACCGGAACCGGAATTCAGCTTCACAGTGACAATATTGGTATAGCCATCGACAAGGCGCCCCGAAGCAACAGAACCGGCCTCCGCAACCAATTTGCCGTAGTGCCGGATCTGCGGCACAAAATGCCATGCGATGACCGCAAAGATCGCGATCCAGACCATGACTACCGCACCAAGCCGGATATCGAGCGCTGCCAGCAATCCTACGGTCGTGATTGCATAGACCGCGACAAACCAGATGATTTGCAACAGCGAGATCATCATGTCGCCTGCCGCCTGTCCGGATTGCATCACTTTCTGCGCAAGACGGCCCGAAAGATCATTCTGAAAATAGGAAAGCGACTGCGAAATCACCTGCTTGTGGCTTTGCCAGCGCATCAATGTGAAGAAACCAGGCACAATTACCTGTTCTTCGATCATCGCGCCCCAGGCGATCACCAGGGCTCGCCCAATAACGACGATTGCGAGCAAAGT
>JANQQM010000185.1 GCA_028289365.1 Salaquimonas sp.
GTTCGACGCCATAATTGGAAATCAGGCTTTCCCAGCCTTCCTGGCGAATCGCCGAAGATTCGGCACCGGCCATGATGTCGACGATACGCCCGACAAAACTGAACAGCGCCGCCTCGACCAGCGCATGCACAAAACCATAGAGCAGCAAGGCAAAAAACGCCCATTTGGCCTGCCGTACATAGAACCAGACATAGCCGAGCAACTGGTTCGGCGGCTCGTAGGAGTGGCGCGGCTTGAAGGGATCAATCCAGCCCTCAAGACGGGTCAAAAGAGGTTCAAACAGGTTCATTTACTGTGCTGCACCCGGAAAGGATTCGTCTTCGGCATACAGGAACCCGCCGGATTGCCGTGCCCATAATTCCGAATAAAGACCGTTACCGGAAATTAGCTCTTCATGCGAACCCATTTCAACAATCTTGCCCTTGTCCATGACAACGAGGCGGTCAAGCTGCGAAATTGTCGAGAGCCGGTGCGCGATCGCAATGACCGTCTTGCCCTCCATCAAGGCAAACAGATTTTCCTGGATTGCAGCTTCAACTTCCGAATCCAGCGCTGACGTTGCCTCATCCAGAACCAGCATCGGCGCATCTTTCAGGAATACCCTGGAAATCGCGATACGCTGCCGCTGCCCGCCGGAGAGTTTGACACCACGTTCGCCGACATGTGCGTCTAACCCGATACGACCATTCTGGTCCTCCAGGTCCTGAATGAACTCCCAGGCGCTTGCCCGCTTGGTCGCCTGCACGATTTCCGCATCGGTAACCAGCGGCCGGCCATAGGCGATATTGTCCCGGATTGAACGGTGCAATAACGATGTATCCTGGGTCACAACACCAATCTGCGCACGCAGGCTGTCTTGCGTAACCGTGGAGATATCAGTGCCATCGACGCTGATCTTTCCACCTTCCAGGTCATAAAAACGCAACAACAGATTGGTCAGCGTCGTCTTGCCCGCACCGGAACGCCCGACCAGACCAATTTTTTCACCCGGCGCAATTTCCAGCGACAAGTCCTCGATGACACCGGTTTCCTTGCCATAGTGAAATCTGACATGGTCGAATTTCATCGCGCCGTCCGTGACCTGCAATTGCTCGGCGTCCGGCTTGTCTGTGATCTTCGGCGGATTGGACATCATGCTCATGCCATCCATGACAACGCCGATATTCTCGAACAATCCGGAAACTTCCCACATGATCCATTGCGACATGCCGTTGACACGCAAGGCAAGCGCAATGGCAACTGCAATCGCCCCGATCGACACGACCGCGCCCAGCCACAACCAAATGGACATCGCGGCGATCAGAAAGACGACCAGGCAGTTGTTGAAATAGACCAGCCAATAAAACAGGGTAACGAGCCGCATTTGCCGGTAAACCGTGTCCAGAAAGCCGTCCATGCCCTCTCTTGCATAGGCCGCTTCCCGTCCGGCATGGGAAAACAGTTTGACCGTGGCGATATTGGTGTAGCTGTCGACGACGCGGCCGGTCATGTTTGAACGCGCATCGGCCTGTTCGGCCGATACGTTTCGAAGTTTTGGTACGAAATAGGCGATTAGACCGGCATAGATCGAGATCCAGAGCGCGAGCGGAATGACCAGTCGCCAGTCGGAACTCGCCACCATCACGAATACAGCGGCAAAATAAACCGTGACATAAACAAAGATATCCAGGAGCTTGATCACGGTTTCGCGGATCGCAAGCGAGGTCTGCATGACTTTGGTTGCGACGCGTCCGGCGAACTCATTGGCAAAAAAGTCCATGGATTGCCGCAGCAGATACCGATGCATCTGCCAGCGTGCAATCATCGGATAGTTGCCGAGCAGGACCTGGTGGATAACGAGCGACTGTATCAGCGTCAGGATTGGAAGCAGGACCAAGACAAAAAGCCCCATCAACCACAACCGGGTCGATTCCTCGGCAAGAAAGTTTGCCCGATCGGATTCTCCCAGCCAGTCGACGATACGTCCGAGAAATCCGAACAGCAACACCTCACAAACCGCGATTGCAGCCGCGCCGAGGCTCATAAACAACAGCCAGGGCCATACATCACGCGAATAATGCCAGCAGAACGCGACCAGGCCCTTTGGCGGCATCTGAGGCAGCCGGTCGGGATAGGGTTGTATCCGTCGTTCAAAAAAGGCGAACATGGATTTGCTCCGCAATAGCAACTGCTTCAATAAGGGTCTTACCAACACCCCTACAGCCGCACGATTGAATTAATTTGAACGAGACAGCAAAATGTTTGACATCAGGCCGTCCATTGCACTTTACCAGCCGGACATTGCCGGGAATACAGGAACGTTGTTACGTCTGGCAGCATGTACTGCAACAGAACTGCACATTATCGAACCTGCTGGTTTCCGTCTTGACGACAAGGCCTTGCGTCGCGCCGGCATGGATTATACCGAGCTTGCTTCCCTGACCCGTCACCTGGACTGGAATTCTTTTCGTTCCACCATGGCCGAAAATGACAGACGAATCGTCCTGCTGACCACGAAGGCAGATAGACCATATGTGGATTTTGAGTTTCGCGCCAGCGATATCCTGCTACTTGGGCGGGAATCTTCCGGCGTCCCGGAAGAAATCCATCAATACTGTGGCGAAAGTCTGACAATTCCGATGGCGCAGAACACCCGTTCCATCAACCTGGCATTGGCGGGTGCCATGGTATTGGGCGAAGCACTCAGGCAAACAGGTTGGCAAGCTGGATAAATTCATCTTCATACGCTTCCCGAATTATCCGATTGAACAAAACGGGCACAAAAGGTAAAGTAAGGGTTAAAGGCTAGAAATGTTTGAGTAAACTGCCCTGGAGGGCGATGTATGGCCGGTACCGAGAAAGACAATGTCGAGGACATTGGGGCTGGATTTGACAAGCGTAACGTCAAACCGGAAAAGAAATCCCTGAGCCTGACCGATTCAATTGTGAAAATTCGCGAAAACCAGGCCAATCGCAACGATGTTGTGGTTGAAATGTCTCAGGCTGCCCGCGCTCGGCTGGAATTGCTGGTCCAGGAACTCGAGCCTGTTCTCGAGGAGGTTCCCAAGGACGTCGAACTCTTTGACTTCAGCCTGTCCGGAGGCAGTGACGCTAGGTTCTGGATCGACATGACCAGCTTTGTACGCATGGGCCGCGATCGACGGCAATATGAATTCATCAAGGATACCCGGCTCGGGCGCACCGTCGTCGGTTCGACGCCGGACCGGCTCAAAATGGCGGAAATGGTCACCCAATATATCGCCGAACGGCTGCTTGATCGCGAATACACGATCGAAGGCGACTGGCAGGCATTGAAACTGCGTCAGGCGGATGAAAATACCGGGGTCGAGACACTTCTGAAGCCGACCGGAACAGGCAGCCTGCTGCGCATCGACAATTCGCGCCGGCTATGGCTGACGATATTGTATTCCATCCTCATTTTCGGGGCTGGTTTCATGGTCGGGGCTGCATCGCTGATCCTGTGGGCATGGCTCGGCGGTGTATAGCCAACCGCTGCATAGCTAACTTCAGAGTTCTGAAATCAGTGTTGTTTCTCCAATCTTCTCGATTCCGGTGAATGCTTCGCCATAACCAAATTGTTCCTGGCCGATGCCCCATTTCTGGTCGCCATCTTTTTCGATCGAAAGCAGATTATACCGCGCAGCAGGACGCTTTCCTCCTGGTGATTGGCCCGCGGCAGGAACACCCAATACCGGCACATATCCATCCGGACCTTCAATTTTTGCCAGACTGTCGACATGCGTATGCCCGTGCAGGATCAGCTCGGCACCGGATTTTTTTATCGCATTCCTGAAATATTGCGCGCCAACCAGACGCTTCTGAAATCTGGTTTGCCCGTCGACTGGCGGGTGATGGATAAGTACTACCCTGCATTGCCCCTGCGCCCCCTCCTGCTCCAATATTTGCTCCAACCCCTCCATCTGGCGCTGATCAAAGCACCCGGTCGCAAAAAACACAGGCGTTGCACATGCCGAATTGCACAGGATGAACGATATATTCCCCCGCCGCCTGACGACAGGATAATCAACCGCACTTCTGATTGGGCTTCCATCATCGCCTGACAGATAGGGCTGCCAGTTTTCAAATGCTTGTTCCAGCGATCCCGGCACATAGGCGTCATGATTTCCGCAAACGAGGCTGACCTTTTGCGGGGATCCGAATGCCTCTAGCCAGGCAAGCGCGTTTGTAATTTCGGCATTCAGACCAAGATTGATGACATCCCCGGTCAGCACAATGTGATCAGGCGATCTCTGCTTGATGTCGTCGACCAGACCGGAAAGAACTTCGTCCTGATGGCTGTGCCCGCGATTTAGCTTCCAGTTGGCATAGCCGGTGATCCGCTTTGAAAGCAGTTGATGCCATGTTATGGGCGGCAAAGGCCCCAGATGAACATCTGACAAATGCGCGAGCGTGAACATGACCAAGGCGAATAGGCCAAGCTTGTGCTTTGTACAAGATGCAGGACGAAAACCATGAACCTCCACTTTTTGCCACGCCGGTTTATTCACAACGTGAAAATGCGGGTCAAACCATTGTCAGTGGGCGTTCGTGCGCTCATCGAAGATGATGCCGGGCGCATTCTGTTGATCAAGCATACCTATGTGCCCGGCTGGCATTTTCCTGGCGGCGGCGTGGAACCCGGCGAGACGGCGCTATCAGCGCTGGAGCGTGAGATTCGTGAGGAAGCCCAGATTAAGATCGCTCAACCGGCAAATCTGATCGGCGTCTTTCTCAACACCAGATTTAGTAAGCGCGACCACGTATTGCTGTTTCGATGCCGGGAACAGGAAGTCATCAAGGAGTTCAAGCCAAGCATGGAAATCGCTGATATGCAGCGCTTTGCTCCCGATCAGCTGCCCGAAGACTTGTCCCTGGGCACCTCAAGGCGCATTGAGGAGGTTTTCGGATCAAAACCACCCTCAACTGATTGGTAAGCCGAATGCGCGTCAGGCGGCCTTTAATTCGGCCCGATTATGCGGCGCATCCAGATCCAGTAATGGCCCCACTGGGACGATCCTGGTCGGATTTACGGTTTCATGGCTTTGGTAATAGTGATTGCGGATATGCTTCATGTCGACTGTCTCGGCCACACCGTCGATCTGGTATAATTCCCGCAAATAATTGGACAGGTTCGGATAATCGGCAATTCGACGCAGATTGCACTTGAAGTGACCCACATAAACCGGATCGAATCGGACGAGCGTCGTGAACAGGCGCCAATCCGCCTCGGTCAGTTTGTCTCCCGCCAAATATCTGCGTTTTGACAGCAGGTCATCCAGCCAGTCCAACGATCCGAACAGCTCGCCAAATGCCTCTTCATAAGCTTCTTGTGAGGTTGCAAATCCGCTTTTGTAAACGCCGTTATTGACCGTGTGATAAACACGCTCATTGATCGAATCGATTTCCGCACGTAGCGCCTTAGGATAAAAATCGAGGTTCGAATCACCGAGTTCGTCAAATGCCGAATTGAACATGCGGATGATTTCCGATGACTCATTACTCACAATCGTACCCGTCTTCTTGTCCCAAAGGACGGGAACCGTAACCCGGCCATTATAGTGTGGATCTGCAGCCACATAGACTTCCCACAAATTGCTCGCACCAAGGATAGGATCGGCGCTGGCACCATCGCGATCGGAAAAGACCCAACCGCCATCACCCATGAACCAATCGACGACGGTCACCGAAATGACGTCCTCAAGTTTCTTCAGCTTGCGAAAAATCAGGGTCCTGTGCGCCCAGGGGCATGCCAGAGAAACATAGAGGTGATACCGGTCCCTTTCCGGAAGGAAGCCGCCATCGCCTGTTGGACCCGGAGTCCCATCCGGCGTAATCCAGTTTCGGAATTGCGATTGTTTTCGGACGAATTTTCCGTCTGCCTTGCTCGTAACAAGCGGTTGATCCTGCCAAACACCGTCTACCAATTGTCCCATGATTTTTCCTGTCTGTTGTTTTGTTCATAAATGGACTGGTTTGGATCAATTGCCACCCCAATAACAGTAAACACTGCGTCCACAGATCGGAACCGAAATTCGCACGGCGTCAATCATGATGGACGTGACAGCCGCATTGTGCTAGAGCGCTCTTCGTTCCGACTATTGGCTAGAAACATGATGGTATATCTGAGACTTCGACGACGAATTGGTGTCCGTTCCACGCTTGAAATGCGTGATGAGCGGTCGTTCGTCCTGCCTGGCATGCACTGATCAAATTCAGACGCACCGGCAGGATGGAATTCCATTTTGCCGGAGTATCCAAATGTCTATCTCAACCATCACAATCGGCCATATCAGGCCGCATCATCAATCTGATATCAACCAGCTCGCGGCAGAAGCGTTTGGTCCGGGGCGATTCGCCAGAACGGCCTTTCGGCTGCGTGAAAACGCTTCTCCCAGACCGGAATTAAGCTATGTGGCCGAGGTAGTAACGGACGACAAGTCTTCCAGCCTGGCCGGATCAGTGGAATTGACCGATATCACAATCGGAGACAGGGCCGCATTGCTGCTTGGCCCCCTTGTTGTGTCTCCACACTTCCAGAAACTGGGTATCGGACGCGAACTGATGAACCGGGCAATCCATGACGCCTATATGGGAAATCACAAGCTGATCATTCTGGTCGGTGACCTTCCATATTATGCAAAATTCGGTTTCAAACCCGTCTCACCCGGTCAGATCACGCTTCCTGGTCCCGTTGATCCTGCTCGACTACTCGCAGCCGAATTGGCGCCTGGAGCATTGAATTGCACCAGCGGCCAGGCACGCAATCCATTGCAATAAAGTTACACTGGATGACAATCGGTTGATCTGCGCGCCTACGCGTTGACATCGTCCGTTTCGCGAATAAAAAATTGCGAAACTGATTTGGCTGGCACGCTCTCAACAACATCGAATCACAATTCGGATGCGGCTGAGCCTTTGACCTTTAATTGGGCCGGGGATTAGAGATGCAACTTAGGAAATTGGTTCATATTGCGGCTGCGATGGCAATTGCTGCCTTGCCGCATGGTTCTTATGCAGAGACGGCAAAGAAGCAAAAGGCTGCCGTTGAAAATGCCGAGACAGACAAGACCCAAAAACCAATCCCGTTCATGTTTGGCTTGTTCAATGCCCAGAAGCCGGTGCTGGAACCGCTGACAGAAGAACAAGCTGAATACGACGAGAAATGGGCTTCCCTTGCCAAGAAAAAGAAATACAAGATCAAGGAAAAATATGCACCGACAGTGGTTCGCTATTCTGGTTACAAACCCGGAACCATAATCGTCGATACCAAAGAAAAACAATTATACTTCATGGAGTCTCCCACGACCGCGATTCGCTACGGGATTGCCGTGGGCAAGGAAGGTCTGACCTTTACCGGCAAAACCAGGGTCGGAGACAAGAAGGTATGGCCGCGTTGGACGCCGACAAAGGCAATGATCGAGCGTTCTCCCGGCAAGTACAAGCGCTATTCCAAGGGTATGGATGGTGGTTTGCGGAACCCGCTGGGTGCGCGCGCTATCTACCTCTATCTGGGACGAAACGATACCTATCTGCGCATCCATGGCACCAACCAGCCCAACACGATCGGTACCGCCTCCTCAAATGGCTGCTTCAGAATGCATAATGAGCATGTCATCGATCTTTACGAACGCGTGAAGATGGATGCCGAAGTGGTAATTCTCTAAACGCTCCGTCGGCGATCAACCATCAGCCGAATAAGCCGGACTACTTCTTCCGCCGCAACAAACGCCGCAGCAGGCTGACCCGCAACGCCATCGTATGGCCGGAACGTGTCTTCGTGTTCAACACAGGCGAATTTTCCGAAACATCGGCGGTCGCCTCGCGTTTGAGGATGTAGATACCTGAAACCACAATAATGGCGGTCCCCAGATAGGTCTGCCATTCGGGATATTCCTTGAACAACAATATGCCGAACAACGCGCCCCAGATGATCTGGGAATATTGCATTGGCGCAACGATAATCGCGTCACCGCTTGAATAGGCGGCAACAAGCAGCACCATCGCAAGCAGGACCAGAAAGGAAACAACCGCAAACAAACCCAGATCGACAATCGGCACTGCTACATAGACAAATGGCAGGACCATTGCAGACAACAGCAAGTTGGCCATCATCGGATACAGGATCATCACTACGCGGCGTTCCTCATTTCCGATCTTGCGCACGATAACCGAGTTAAGCGCCCCCGTGCATGCCGACAGGAACGCTGCCAGATGGCCAAGCTCCAGCGGTGCAGATCCCGGTTGGATCACCACAAGCACGCCGATCAATCCCACGACCAACGCCAATCCACGGCGCAGGCGAATTTTTTCACCCAGCATCGGAATGGCAAGCAGCGTAATCAGCAGTGGTGCCGAGAAGACAAAGGCATAAACCTGGGACAGGGGTAGCGTGCTAAACGCATAGAAGGCACAAACGGCTGAAGCAGTCGCGCTCACCGAGCGCAAGGCAATCCAATAGGGATGCACCGGCCGCAAGGTTCCCGGCTTCTGATCCTGGATCAGGATAATGGAGATCAACGGAAAGCTCAGCAAGGCGCTGAAGAACACGATCTGGAACGGCGAATAGGTTGCACCCAACTCCTTGACGATCACGTCATGGGTCGAGAAGGCAGCGAACGCCGCAAGTCCGAGCAAAGCCCCTTTATGGTTGGCTGACAGTGACAAGGCCGATACCGCTGAAGTCGGATTAAAGAAGAATAAGCCCGCCTTTATCACGATAAGGCGGAGCCAAGAAGGTGTCAGTCACGGTAATTGCGCAAGGCAGCCTTGCACTGCCTGCAACATTGCCAGGTTGAATATCGGTTCGGAATCCTACCGGCCTTCGCGCAACCACATTGCGGAAACAATGCTGAGCAATAGCGCCAGTCCCAGAAGCCCGGAAAACAATGAGACGCGATTAACCCCACGCAACAGGCTGGATTTGGTGTTTTCAAGTCCGATCCAGCCTTGCCCGGAGGCATTGGCACCCACGCGGACCGGCACGATGCGCGGCATGTTATCCGCGCTCGCACGTCTCGCAGAACCCTTCGCCGCCTCCAATACCGGTGCCAGCAATTCGGTCGTGCTGATGACGTCGCCATATTCGCGCGGATTTGCCGGCCCTACATGGGTCAGGGCAGTCAGATCATCATGGCTGGCTGCATAAAGGCCAAAACTTTCAACGTCGACCTCACCGCGCCACAGACCGGCATCAACCTCTTCAAACGTGATCGTATACTCTTTTCCCTCTGGACCGACCAACATCGCTTCGCCCGGTTCATCGCCGAGGGATTGGCGTTCAACGAAAACCTTTTGTCCGTTTGAGGTCGCGGTCAGCCTTTCTTCGTCAAGCTCCGGCTCTTTCATCAGCCAATGTGCTGCACGCCTCAGCAATTGCACATGTGGACCGCCGCCATCAAAGCCGCGCGACCATAGCCAGGGATGGTCAGACAGGAACAGGGCTACCCTGCCCTCATCTGCACGCTCCAGCACCAGCAGCGGCGCGTCATCTGCACCCGACATGACCACATTGCCGGTGATATCCTGCGAGCCGATTACGCGGAACCAGTCACCCCATTGCGGAACATCTTCACGCCAGCCATCGAGTTTTCGCGTTACCGGATGTTTCTGACCATCATCTGAAATCATCGGCTTGAAGCGGGCTTCGATCCGGTTGCCGTCTGGCATGGCAGGCATGACGTCGGTCAGCGGACCTGCAATCGATCCGGCCTCGCCGAGCTCGGGTCCGGCTGCGATCAATAACGCACCGCCATCGCGGACATATCGGGCAATGTTTTCAAAATACAGAAGCGGCAAGACCCCTCGCCTGCGATACCGATCAAAGATGATAAGATCGAATTCATCGATTTTCTGGACAAACAGTTCACGCGTCGGAAAGGCGATCAGCGACAACTGGTTTATCGGTGTGCCGTCCTGCTTTTCGGGAGGTCGCAGGATCGTGAAATGGACGAGATCCACCGACGGATCTGACTTCAGCAGATTGCGCCAGGTCCGCTCACCCGCATGCGGTTCGCCGGAAACAAGCAGCACTCTCAGATTTTCACGAATGCCGTTGATCGTTACAAACGCCCGATTATTCACATCGGTTATTTCGCGGCTGTCGGCTTCCACCCGCAACTCGATGATATTCTTACCGCCATGCGGAATTTCGGAGACGAACGATGCCGGCGCGTTAGGAATAATTTCTTCAACGCTCAGCAACTCGCCATCTGCATGGATGGAAACTGCAAGCGGCGAATTGTCATTGCCAAATCCCTTCTGGACGATCATGAAATCGATCTCGAATGTCTCGCCGACCACACCAAATCTGGGAGCCGAGGTGATCAGAACCCTTCTGTCCCGCTCATCATTGCGACCGGTTATCAACGCATGAACCGGTGCATTCATGCCAATCGCGCCGAGCGTTTCGGGAATGTCGTGAACCTGGCCATCCGTTATCAGAACTGCTCCCGCCACCCGGTCAGGCGGCACATCCTGCAGAGCAGTCCTCAGCGTGCGAAACAGTGCGGTTGATACATCTGTCGATGCTGAAATCTGGTCTGAAGCCGTGACTTCGCGCACTTCGAACTGATCCAGCCTACCGAAGCGTTCGACAAGTGCCGCGCGGATCTCCTCCGCCATCTCCAGCCGGCCATCCAGCTTCTGGCTGCCACTCTGATCGATGACGACAGCCACGATGCTCTTGAGCGCATCCCGCTCCTCAAACAGGGCAGCCGGATTGAGCATTGCCAAAACCACCAGAGCCCAGGCAATCAATCGCACTACCGATCCGCGCAACCGCTGCAACAGCCCGGCAAGCACCAGAATGCCGCTAATGCCGGCGATCGTTATGATCAGCCAGATCGGCAATTCGGGAGAAAATGCGAAATTCAATTCCATCTACACTTCCTACTGCCCTAACCGCTCAAGTAGAGCAGGTATGTGAACTTGATCGGCCTTGTAGTTGCCGGTCATCGCATACATGATCAGATTGACGCCTGTTCTGAAACTCATTTCCCGTTGTGACGGATCAGGCGGAATGGTGGCAAACATCGGCCGCAGCAATTCGTCCACCGCCCAGGCCCCTGCCATGTCATTGCTGGTGATCAGGATCGACGAAACGCCATCACCCGATCTTGCAGGCCGATCGGCTTGAGCTTCATCCTCGCCAATGGCTTCAACCCATAAATCACCGCCTGCATAACGACCCGGAAAACTCGACAACAGATAAAACGCCTTTGTAAGCACATGGTCCGGCGGAACCGGCTCAAGCGGCGGAATATCGAGACCGGAAAGTATGATCTGCAAACGCTGGGCCTCCGGTGAACTGGCGGTCCCGCCCAAAATACCGCTGATCTGATCGCGCGTGTCAAACAGAATGCTTCCGCCCTGCTTCATGAAAGCATCTACCCGGGCCATGGTCGCAGCATCAGGCAATTCCGCGTCAACACTGATTGGCCAATAGATCAAGGGATAGAAGGCCAATTCATCCTGCGACAGATCCAGACCTATGGGCGCAGCCGGTTCAAGCGCAGTTCGCGACGAAATATACCGGGTCAATCCGGTCAGACCGGCTTCGCTGATCGAATCAACCTCGCTCACACCGGTCATCACATAGGCAAGACGGGTCGCAAGGGTTGAGGAAAAATCATTCCCCTCCTCGTCGACGGCATCACTTTGAGCAGACGCAATGTCGGGAGAAACCAAAGCCAGTGAGGTAACGAAAAGGAAAACTCCGGCCCCGCGGGCCAAACCGCGCAACGGCCTTAACGAACCCGATATCCACAACACTGCGAGGCAATCCAGCAATAACAGGACAGCGGCAGCCGCAAGGAGCCATGGTTTCAGCCTGAAGGCTTCCTGTATGCCATAACCATTGACGATCTCTGCTTCACCAAAACTGGCTTCGTCCAATCGGGCAAGCGTCTCACCGCCGGTAAACAGGTTAAGCGCTGTAAATCCATCTTCTGTACCGTATAAGCCCGGCGGGTTTTCTGCCTTGACGGTCGGTACGACCCCTTCACTCAATACCAGCGGAGCTGCTTCCGGACCCGGCGGCACAAAAGCGCCTTGACCATTCAACAGGCTTAGCGGTGGCAGACGGATGTCCTCAGTTGATCCTGAATTCACGCCGGTGGAACGCGACTGGTTCACGACACGCCGCAACATCTCGACGAAAGTTCCCGATATCGGCAGGTTGGACCAGGCAGCATCAGAGCTGACATGAAACAGTACGATCCAGCCGGCCCCCCTTTTGGCGGCGGTTACGAGCGGGGTGCCATCTTCCAGTATCGCCCAGGTACGCTGCTGCAATTCAATATCCTGCAAGGCAAGCACCTGCCGTTCCACGACAACTTCGCTGGGCGGTTCCAGGCCGAAAAACGGGCTGCCATTTTCAAACGGAGCGACCGGTTTCGGTGTCTCCCAGGAAAGTGCCCCACCCAGATTGCGATCCCCGCGGCGCAACCTGACCGGCAGCAGGTCATCGTCGGAAGCGGCGGCCAATCGTGGACCGGCAAAACGGATCAGCATGCCGCCATTTTCTACCCAGGCACCAAGCGCGTCACTGGCTTCTTCCGGCAGGTTGCCGATGTCGGCCAGAACCAGAGCCGAAACGCCTTGACCGATCAAATCCGGCACGGCCGCCGCGACATTGGCGTCCCCGGCTTCGCGCACATCCGAAAACGGGGAAAGTGCCTTGCCGATATAATAGAGCGGACTCAACAATGGCTGGGCCAGATCCGCAGCCTCCCCGGAAATCAATCCAACCAATCTGCGCCGGTAGCTTTCATCAAGCAACTGAACGGCACCGGCATTTCTGGCATCTTCAACCGTGATGCGTACGATCTGATTACGCAATTCGACAGGCTCGCTGAAGCGGAATTCGGTGCGGATCTCGTCGGCGGGCAGATCCACACGATTTCTCGCAATGGTCAGTCCCTTATTGTCGAAGGCGGTTACTTCCACCAGGCTGGAACCGCTGTCAGGCAGCCTGACAATACTTCCGATAAGGGCGTCAGGGTCATTGCGGACTTGATCGATAATTGCCAGATTTTCGTTGCCAGGTAACTGGATAATGTGTTGGCCATCTACAGCAGAAATTGCGCTGACAAGCTCGCCAGAACCGGGCCGGTCCAATCCGTCGGCCAGAAATACAACTGAACCTGGACCGTCATCGACAATGATCTGCCGCAGGACACTTGCAGCACGCGCATGATCCGGCTTTTGCGGAAGGCTGTCCACGCCCTCCAAAACCGCCAAGGCAGTATCGGCCGCGACAGCATTAAACGATTCCGCCTGCAAACCGGCCGTAAGCAGCAATACGACCGATCTTCCGGACTCACCGGCTTCTTCGGTCAGGGTCCGCGCAGCTTGTTTTCGATCGTCCCAGTCTCGGCCCGATGCCCAGCCATTATCCATGACAACGACAACCGGCCCGTCACCCTGTAATCGTGCTTCTTCGGGGTTGAGCACCGGACCGGACATCGCAAAAATCACGAAAGCCGCCAATAGCAGCCTGAGCAAGGTCAACCACCATGGGCTCTTTGCCGGTGTTTCCTCCTTGGTGATCAACCTGGCGAGGATTGCTAGCGGAGGGAATATTTCGGTTTGCGGCTTCGGCGGTGTTAGTCTCAACAGCCACCAGATTACCGGCAGCAGAATCAGGGCAGACAAGACCCAGGGATAGGCAAAGGCAATTGGAAGACCCAACATCAAGCCGCTCCCCTGCGCGTATGCATCAGATACATATGCAGTGATATCAGCGCATCAGACGCCAGCCGATTGGTGTGATGAAGCGTATAACTCCATCCAAGGGACTCGGCGATGCTACGCAAATGACGACTATGGTCGCTGAACAGCGTTTCATAATTCTCTCGCAGCGCCCGGGCATTGCCAGCCGTCAATTTTTGCCCGGTTTCCGGATCACTGAACTCCACCCTTCCGGAATAGGGAAATTCGTCTTCAACAGGATCGACAAGTTGCACCAAATGGCCCCTTGCACCGCGTTGGGCAATTTCCTTTAGTTTGGAGACAGTATCTTCCACAGGCTGCAGAAAATCAGAAAACAGGATCACCTCCGAGAAATTTCGGACAGTACTGCCATCGGGAATTTCTGTCTGGACCGGTGCTGCCAGCAACGCCTCGGCAAGTTTGTCGGCTGCATGGCGGCTTACAATGGGCTTTGAAACACCAAGCCAACCCAGGCGTTCACCGCTCCGGGCAAGCAGTTCTGCCATGGCAAAGGCAAGCACCAGCGCTCGTGACTGTTTGGAAACTGTTGCCAGGCTCGACTTGAACAACATTGACGGAGATTCATCGACCCATAACCAGACCATATGCGCGGCCTGCCATTCGCGATCCCGGACATAAAGATGATCGTCGCGAGCAGAACGGCGCCAGTCAATCGCCGCCAGGTTCTCCCCGGTTACATAGGGACGGAACTGCCAGAAATCTTCTCCCACGCCACGCTTGCGCCGGCCGTGCCAACCCGCAAACACGTTGTTGGCGACCCGGCGGGCTTCGACTAGAAGATCCGGCATCAACGATGCCCTGGCACGGGCTCGAGCCATGGTCTCCCGGCTGGTCTCCCGGGTAGCGCGCGAGCCGAAAGGCGGCACCATTAGCCAATCCGTCCTTTACGATCTGCAATGATGTCGCGAACCGTCACTTTCTGCTCTCTGGCACGCGCCGCGAACGATACCTGCATCCTGTGTTGCAAGACCGGCTCGGCAAGCGCCAGAACATCGTCGACAGAAGGCGCCAATCGCCCATGCAGCAATGCGCGAGCACGGGAGGTCAACATGAGCGCCTGACTGGCCCGGGGACCTGGGCCCCACTCAATCAGCTCATCATATTCATCGTCGATTCCTCGCGGCCGTGCCGAACGCACAAGTTCCAAAATTGCCGCTACAACGCTCTCACCAACTGGTATGCGCCGCACCAAAGCCTGCATTTCCTGCAATTGCTTTGATGTCATCACCTTTTTGGCCTTTTCCTCATTCGCCCCGGTTGTTTCAAACAGAATTTGCCTTTCAGCTTCTACACTCGGATACAAAACGTCAATCTGCATCAGGAACCGGTCGAGCTGCGCTTCCGGCAAGGGATAGGTCCCTTCCTGTTCAAGCGGGTTTTGCGTGGCAAGTACGTGGAACGGTGCCGGCAGGTCATGACGCTTGCCGGCAATCGTCACATGATATTCCTGCATGGATTGAAGCAGCGCGGCCTGGGTTCGGGGGCTGGCGCGGTTAATCTCGTCAGCCATCAAAAGCTGGGTAAACACCGGGCCTTTGACAAACTGAAACGACCGGCTTCCGTCTGAATCAGTACGCAGAATCTCCGAACCGAGAATGTCGGAAGGCATTAAATCCGGCGTGAACTGTATACGCTGTTCCGACAGACCCAAGACAACACCCAGTGTTTCCACAAGCTTGGTCTTCGCCAGACCGGGCAGCCCCACCAGCAAACCATGTCCGCCTGAAAGCAGCGTGATCAGGGAGCGCTCGACAACATCTTCCTGTCCGAAGATGACGGATGCGATTGCATTCTTTGCGTTTTCTACATCCGTAACCGCCTTTTCGGCAGCACTGATAATGGCATTTTCTTCCTTTTTGGTAAGACTGCGATCAACTGCGCTCATCTAGAAAATCCTGTTAGAATGGCCGCAAATGCGGCGTGCCGTTAAAATGAACCATCTCGTCCTGTTTCAAGCGCCCGTTGGGATTGTCGCTTACACTGTGACTCATTATTTAGGTTATCATGGTAGAAGACATCACGGCCATTACAAGGCCGTAACTATGCTAAACACTTTGTGACACCTGCCAGTGCAGTTTTGTGCCAGATTTGGACACTATCTCATGACCAGCAAAAATGCCAATCAAAGTGCACCAAAACCCGATATAGGGTCGGGTTTGTCCGGACTCCAGGCTCTAGTGGAGCGCGCCGGCAGCAATGACAGGGGAATTCCGCCTGTTGAGCGTTGGGATCCACCTTTCTGTGGCGATCTGGACATAGTAATAAAGCGCGACGGAACCTGGTTCTATATGGGTACGCCTATTGGACGCATGCCGCTGGTCAGGTTGTTTTCCACTGTTTTGCGAAAAGATGCCGATGGTCGCACCTATCTGGTGACACCTGTGGAAAAGATCGGCATCACCGTTGAAGATGCGCCATTTATCGCCGTGGAGATGAATGCAAGCACCAAGGATGGCGAACAGGTCCTGACTTTCAGGACCAATACTGGCGACGTGGTGGAAGCGGGACCGGACCATCCGCTGCGCTATGAAATCGTACCCAGAAACGAGGGGGTAAAGCCGTATTTGCTGGTGAGGGGGAGACTGGAAGCCGTGCTGGCCCGACCGGTCATGTATGAATTGATCGCCCACGGCGAGGAATATCCGGTTGACGGACAGTTGATGTTTGCCGTCAGAAGCAATGGCGCGGTATTCCCCATCATGCCCGCCGAGGAACTGGCGCGCCTGTCGGGTTCCACATGAGGTGGATCGATTTTCAATGACAACGAATGACGATCAACAAATATCGCCCGAATTGGCAATCGGCGCAGAAGAATTGCGGCGCCTTGCGCGCAAGAAACTCGTCGAAACCAAGGAAACCACACATGGCGACCACCTGCTGAATCCAGGTTTTAGCGAATGGGTTGTCAAAAAGGCTGTCACGCCCGCAGCCGTGTTGATCCCGTTAGTTGATAGAAGGGATGATCTGCAGATCGTCTTTACCAAGCGTACCGCCCACCTGAAATCGCATTCCGGCCAGATTGCCTTTCCCGGCGGCAAGATCGATGCGCAGGATCAAGATGCAGTAAGTGCGGCACTTAGAGAGGCACAGGAAGAAATACATCTGGACCCGCATCACGTTGAAATAATTGGAAACTTGCCGGACTATTTCACCGGTTCCGGCTACCGGATCTCACCTGTCCTGGCACTTCTAGACGGCAACACTCAAATGCATCCTAATCCCGACGAGGTCGAGTATATTTTTGAAGTACCGATGAGTTTTTTGATGAATGTCGATAATCATCACATGGGCAGCCGGAAGTTCCAGGGCTCGGATCGATATTTCTACGAGATGCCCTACCGGGAGCATTACATTTGGGGCGTGACCGCCGGCATCGTGCGCATGATGCATGAGAAATTATTCAAATGAAAATCCCCAAGAGATTGAAGAAGAAGCAAGCCGGATTCCTGGAAAATCCAAATCTTCAGCAGGTCTTCGACCTGATCGAGACCGCCGGAGGCCAGATAAGGGTAAATGGTGGCGCCGTAAGAAACGCCCTGCTGGGCGAACCGGTCGAAGAAGTCGATTTGTCGACAAACCTGGTGCCTGAGCAAGTCTCCAAGCTCGGCGAGGCTTGCGGACTTCAGGTCATTCCGACCGGGATCGAGCACGGCACGGTGACCATCATCTCGGGCCACGAACCCTACGAAATCACGACGCTCCGCGAAGATATCGAAACCGATGGCCGCTGGGCGACAGTGCAGTTTGGTTCAGACTGGAAGGCGGACGCCATGCGGCGGGATTTCACCGTGAATGCCCTCTACTGCGACAGAAATGGCAAATTATACGATCCGCTTGACGGATATGCCGATCTTGAAGCACGGATTGTCCGCTTTATTGGCGACCCGGATCAGCGGATTGCAGAGGACAAGCTGCGAATCCTGCGGTTTTTCAGGTTTTTTGCCTGGTATGGCTCCGACAGACCGGATCCTGATTCGCTCAAGGCCTGTGTCCGTAATCGAGACGGATTGCAGGGATTGTCGGCCGAACGAATTTGGCGCGAATTCAAGAAACTATTGTCCGCCCCTGATCCTGTCCGATCCCTGCTTTGGATGCGCACAACAAAGATCCTCTCCATTGTTGTGCCGGAGACCGAGAATTGGGGTATCGACCTTTTGCCGGCACTGGTAGCAATCCGGCGACAGATGGAAGAACCGGTTGATCCATTGTTGCGATTGATGGCAATCATTCCGCCGCGAATTGAACGGATCGAAGAGTTGTCCGCACGTCTGAAACTGTCCAATGACGAAACGGCGAGATTGAAAAATTGGGCAGACCTGCCGGATTTGTCATCGGTCATGTCCGAAAATGAGCTTGCCAAACTGATGTATCGTTCAAGCAACCAGGCAGCGCAGGATGCATTGTGGTTGCAGATGGCCAATCAGGCTTCAAAGCAGGAAGAAACATCCGAAACCCATAAGCTTGCAACCTATGCAAAAACATGGGTTCGGCCCGAATTGCCGATTCAGGGCCGCGACTTGATCAATCTGGGCCTGCCTGCCGGACCGAAAATCGGCAAGACACTGTCACAGCTGGAACAGGCTTGGATCGATTCCAACTTCAGTCTGAATAAGGCGGAACTTATTGAGCTTGCGGGCGAAAGTTCCGAATAAAATACAAAAGTGCCGCTAGGCCGCGTCCGCAGCCGGCTTTATCCGCTTCTTGATATTTTCAATCATTGTTTCGCGAATCAATGTCTCGCCATGGGCTGACCTGAGATGACCAACTGCTCTGCGCACAATCTCTGCGTCATCTTCCGCGCTGGTATGCCATTCGCATCCCGGCACCAGCGTCCCGCATTGGAATTCTCGCATAACGATCCTCCTTTAATACGTGGCTGATACCTTAAAAATAAACCTTGATTTTGCGGATAACAAGGCTTGGCCCGGACTATGGCCATTTAACCATCGGCGGCATGGAGGAAAGAATGGAATGGACGTTCCCGCCGGTCTTCAGCCCGAATATCGTGCCGCGATCGTAAAGCAGGTTGAATTCCACATAACGCCCGCGCCGGATCAATTGTTCCTCGCGCTCGGCCTCGGTCCATTCAATGTTCATGTTACGGCGAACCAGCATGGGATAAATCACATTGAAGGCACGTCCAACATCCTGCGAAAACTTGAAATCGGCTGTCCATCCCCCCTCTTTGTCCGAAGAGTGCAGATAATCATAGAAAACTCCACCAATACCGCGCATTTCATTGCGGTGTTTCAGGAAAAAATACTCGTCACACCATTGTTTGAATTTGGGATAATCCGCGACCTCATGCCGGTCACACACAAACTTCATGGTCTTGTGGAAGGCCAGAGTGTCTGGGTGCTCCTGGGTCCGGCGATCGTCTAGCACCGGGGTCAAATCTGTACCGCCACCAAACCACTGCGATGTCGTCACAACCATTCGGGTATTCATGTGGATCGCTGGAACATTTGGATTCCACGGGTGACAAATCAACGAGATACCAGAGGCCCAGAAGCTTGGATCTTCGTCAGCTCCGGGAATTTGTTTGCGAAATTCCTCCGAAAACTCGCCATGCACCGTCGACGTATGCACCCCTACCTTCTCGAAAACACGGCCATGAAGCATGGACATGACCCCGCCGCCGCCTTCGCCATTGTCACGGGACCATTCGGTTTGAACGAACTTCCCCGGGTCAAGATCAGCACCAGGGCCCTCGAGCTCGGATTCAACCTCTTCCAGTTTTGCACAAATCTGGTCCCTGAGCTGCCGAAACCAGAATTCAGCCTGCAACTTCTTGGCATCAATCTCCGGCGGAAGACCTTTCGGCAAATCCTGTCTGGAACTGGTCATGGAAAAACGCTCCGCATTCTTTCAGCGATTGTTACCGTGTCGGACTTTCCCCCGTCAATAAAACGATAGGCGACAATGCACAACCGGAGGAATATGCACGCCTGCCCCTGCAATGTTGCACTTGACTAACCGCTTCGCTTGAAATGAAATCGACAAAATCTAGTTGAAATGTAGACAAATAGATCCGCCTGGTATTCAGGTAGTATTTCGGTAAAAGCAATGAATAGCGGATTTGAAAAGCGTAATTCGCGATCGCGAAACAGGGAAGCAACCTCGGTAGAAAATGCCCGCCAGAAAAACCGGGATTGGGCGGTACAGAACCACAAGAGGAAAGCCGAGCACCCCGCCTCGGCAGCCTGGAAGCGCCAGACCTGGACCCTGCCGCGAGATGAAGCGAGGTCCACTGCACGAGCCTTCCTGAAGAAATATCCGCGTGCTGCCTATTGGAGCGAAGTGGAAACTTGGCGCGTTCTGCCCGACGACAGGATCGAATTTACCATGCGCAGATTGCCCAGCGCAGATTAAGAGTCCTAAGCGATCAGACGACGCCCAGATCAACCACATTTCGAGTGATTCAACTGACGGTTTGCTCATTGAGCAGTCGTACAATCTGGTCAGGGATCTCATCAATAATTGAGTGCCCGACCCCCTCAAACACATGGACCGCGAACTCACCCGGTAGTTTATGTGCCTGCCGCGTCGGAACAATTCGATCCTGGGTTCCCCAGACGACTTTTACCGGAATGTTGAACTTGTTTAGCGCTTCACGCGAAATCTCATACTGACGCTGTCCATCCAGAAACTTCTCGGCGAATTTCAAATAGATTTCACCTGCATCGGAACGTTTTCGATCTTCCAAAAGGTTGGCCAGGGCCATTTCATTGACATCGGAATGCCATCCGTAGAATTGTTCAAACAACGGCCTCAAGGTCTCCTCACGATCGGCAACTGCGAACCGCCTTAACAGCCTTGCATTGATTTCCGGTCCAAATGCGCCAGGCGCCAGCAAGGTCAGCGATCGAACGCGGGCGGGCGATTTCAACGCAATAAGGCAAGCAATGGCACCCCCCATGGAGTGGCCGCAAAGATGGGCTACATCGATACCTCGGCTGACGATGTCATCCAGAATTGCATCGGCAGCTTCGGCAGTTCGTCCCGATGTTGGATACTTGGCAGATTTCCCATGCCCCGGCAGATCATGGGCAATGACCAAACGGTTGTCGTTCAGCCGATCCAGGATCGGCTGCCAGCATCCCGAAGTAGCCGCAAATCCGTGCAGGAGAAGCAGTGGCGGACCACCGCTTCCCTGTTGCACAGCATGCAGTTTGTGCTTCGAGCCGGTCACCGAACGATCTACGCCCTAATCGGCCACTAATTCGTTGCTATCAATCGGTTGACCGCTGAAACAATGGCTTCAAGCGAGGCTGCAACAATGTTCTTGTTGATGCCGGCACCAAAGATACGATTGCCCTCGCTCTCGATCTCCATGTAGCAGATAGCTGCAGCATCCGATCCGTGTTGCAGAGAATGTTCGGAATAATCCTCCACGGTGAACTCGATACCCAGATGACGCGATAGTGCATCCACAAAACCGTCAATGGGGCCGGTACCGCGTCCCTCGATTGTATGACTGGCTCCGTCATGCGTGATCTCGGCAGTAATCAGCCTGGCACGCGTTCCCGCAGGATCACTCATGGTCGAATGATCGACAAACCGGATGGGTTGGTCCGGCTGTTCAATATACTCGCGCAGGAATTCGAGATGAATTCGCTCGGAAGGTAGCTCCCTTCCCTCCTTGTCCGTAATCTTCTGGATCACACCGCTGAATTCGGCCTGCATCTTCTTGGGCAGGTTGATGCCGTAATCTTCGTGCATGATATAGGCAATTCCGCCCTTGCCCGATTGTGAGTTGATCCGGATAATGGCCTCATAGGTCCGGCCTACATCCTGCGGATCGATTGGCAGATACGGAACCTCCCACAGTTCCTTGTTGGACTGGCGGATTGCCTTCATGCCCTTGTTGATCGCGTCCTGATGCGACCCGGAAAACGCGGTATAAACAAGTTCGCCAACATAGGGATGCCGTTCTGGAATACGCAGCTGGTTGGAATATTCGTAGACGCTCTTGATCCGTTCAATATCCGAACAATCCAGCGCTGGATCGATACCCTGGGTATACATGTTCAAGGCAAGCGTCACGATATCGACATTGCCGGTCCGCTCGCCATTACCAAACAAGGTTCCCTCGACGCGTTGCCCACCCGCCATCAATGCAAGTTCGGTCGCGGCAATGCCGGTCCCGCGGTCATTATGGGGATGCAGCGACAGGATTACATTGTCACGATTATCCAGATTGCGGCTCATCCACTCGATCTGGTCCGCGTGAATATTCGGCGTTGACATCTCCACCGTTGCCGGCAGATTGAGAATGAGCTTGTTGTCGGGCGTCGGCTCGATGATTTCTGTCACCGAATTGCAGATATCAAGCGCAAATTCCAGCTCGGTTCCCGTGAAACTTTCCGGTGAATACTGAAAACGATAGCCTCCACCGGCATCTTCTGCCATGTCGCGGATCATCTTGGCAGCATCAGTCGCAATCGTTCGGATGCCTGCCTGGTCTGATCCAAAGACAACACGGCGCTGAAGCTCGGAAGTCGAATTATAGAAATGAACAATTGGCCGATGCGCGCCGTCCAGTGCTTCGAAGGTTCGCGTAATCAGTTCCGGGCGGCACTGCACCAGCACCTGCAAGGAAACATCTTCAGGAACATCACCTTCTTCAATACACCAACGTGCAAAGTCAAAATCAGTTTGCGAAGCCGACGGAAACCCGATCTCGATTTCCTTGAAACCCATATCCAGGAGCAATTTGAACATTCGCTCCTTGCGGTCCTGCCCCATCGGGTCGATTAATGCCTGGTTTCCGTCCCGCAAATCGACAGAGCACCAGATCGGCGGTTCGGTAATCGCCTGGTTCGGCCAGGTCCGGTCGGTCAAACCGACAGCCGGGAAAGGCTGGTATTTCTTTGCTGCATTTTCCATTACTGGAGACATATTCTTAATCCGTTTCCTGACGCTGCTCGAAGCCGATGTTTTTCAGCAAAAACGGCAGCCATTATTCAAAAATCTGTTTGTCACGAAAAGGGGCAGGACCTTGATACGGTCGCTTCGACCGCCGGACGCCCTTCAACTACGGATCCGACGATCGCCAATAAGGCCGAGAAGTAGCTCGAGGCCCAGGGGAAGTCTGTCGATGTTTCCGATCATGGTCATAATCGGAATTGGTAGCCTCACCTTTACCGATTTGCAATAGCAAAGAGTGACAAGATTAGGCTGGAATCGCCCAATCTAGATATTGCCACCGCTATTTGACCGCCTTGCCAGATGCGCAACAACGTTCTCGATCATGCGCATTCCGGCTGTTCCGCCAAGCGACATGATGGATTCCGGGTGAAACTGCACGGCTGCCACCGGTTGATCCATGTGTTCGATACCCATCACAATGCCATCGTCAGTCTGCGCCGTTATGATGAACTCCTTGGGCAGTTCGATCGCATCGGCATGGATTGAGTGGTAGCGGCCTACCGTCACCTTGTCTTCCAGGCCTGAGAACACCTTTCCGGGCTTGACGATCGTAATCCGCGAAGGCTTGCCGTGCATCGGAATTGGCAATTCGACCAGCTTGCCGCCATAATTCTCGGCAATCGCCTGCAATCCGAGACAGACACCAAATAGCGGCAGATTTCGGTCACGTACTTTCTCAATCGTGGCAGAACAGTCGAAATCGCCGGGATTTCCCGGACCGGGCGACATCACCACCAGATCGGGTTTGAGATCGGAAAAGACTGAATCAGGAACGGGTGTTCTGACTGTCGTAACCTCTGCGCCCGTCTGCCGGAAATAATTGGCGAGCGTATGAACAAAACTATCCTCGTGATCGACGAGCAGAATTCGTATCCCGTCGCCGACCTTGGCCACTTGGCGTTCACCTGCCTGATCATTGGCCTTCCCGGCTTCACGAACGGCGGCCAGCATGGCCGAAGCCTTCAGTTCCGTTTCTCGCTCTTCTTCGTCCGGATCGGAATCAAACAGCAGCGTTGCGCCGGCGCGAACTTCGGCGATCCCATCCTTTATGCGAACGGTCCTGAGCGTAAGCCCGGTATTCATGTCCCCGTTGAAATGAATCATGCCGATCGCACCGCCATACCAGGCGCGCGGGCTTTTCTCATTCTCCTCAATATAGCGCATCGCCCAAAGCTTCGGTGCCCCGGTCACCGTCACGGCCCAGGCATGGCTGAGAAACCCGTCAAACGCATCCATATCTTCACGCAGCCTGCCTTCAATATGATCGACCGTATGGATCAGGCGCGAATACATCTCGATTTGACGGCGACCGATCACCCTGACGCTTCCTGGCTCGCACACCCGCGATTTGTCGTTCCGATCGACATCCGAACACATGGTAAGTTCGGATTCATCCTTCTTGGAATTCAGGAGCTTCAGGATTTGCTCGGAATCCTCGATCGCATCACGGCCGCGCCGGATTGTCCCTGAAATCGGACAGGTCTCGATCCTTCGACCGACCACCCGCACGAACATCTCGGGCGAGGCGCCCACCAGAAATTCATTCTGTCCGAGATTGATAAAAAACGAATAGGGAGACGGGTTGATCTCTTTCAGCTTCCGCGAAATTGCCGATGGCTTGGTCAGGCAACGTTCAAAGAATGTCTGGCCTGGCACAACCTCAAACAGGTCACCGCGCTTGAACTTCTCCTTCGCCCGACGAACGATATCAGCATATTCACCAGGAAGATGATCGCCCTTCGGCGGCTCGACATCCGTGAATTCAAAGGGTTGATCTTCGGTCTCCCGGCTCAACCCTTCGGTTGTGGATTCTCCATTTGAGAAGTCGTATCGGTCATGCCAGGCAATTGCCTGATGGTGGTCGACGACGAGAATTTCATCCGGCAGATACAAGACGACATCTCGCAAGCCCTCTGGACGCTCAATACGTTGCTCGATCGGGTCGAATTGAAATGCCAGATCATATCCGAATGCGCCGTACAGACCGATATTGGCATCATTCTCCGAATAGAATAGATCGACAATCGCCCGGACCACCGAGAATACCGTGGGCGCGCGGGAGCGAAACTCCTCGGAAACAATTTTCCCAGCCGGCTTGATCTCGATTTCCACCCGGTCTTCTGCTGGTATCAGGGATGCAATATGTTCGTGTCCGGTCAAATGCTGTAGGACCATTTCCAACAAGATTTTGCCGCGCTCATTATAGGCGATGACCGAAACCTGCCGGCCTCGCCCTTCGATCCCCAATGGCGGGTTGACGATTGCCGTATCCCAACGCGTATATCGCCCCGGATATTCATAATTGGACGAGAACACCGCACCACGACGGCTATCGACCTGCGACACGACATTGTCTATCGCTGTCGAATAGTCGTCGGCAAAGCTTGACCGATTGACGGTGATGCCGCCTTTGGTGACGTATTCTAGGGGTTCGGAAGTCATTGCCCGGTTCCTATCCTGTCAATTCCGCCAATGGCAAGCGGGCAAATAAAAAAGCCGCCCGGCAAGCTACCAGCGGCTCGTTTTTCCCATTTGCGCACAGATGGTCACAGGCCGCCTCAGCGATCCCGCCACCACCAGTTCTTTTTGCGCAAAATCATCATGTGACGTTAATAACGCCCGCCCGCCCAAAGCGCAAGCGCCACCTGGCTGGAATCAGGTCGGCACTAACAATTCGCCTGAATTTGACCAGAAAGCCTTCCAGAATATCTCGCTCTTGATAGTCTTCCCAAATGTCAGGAAGGCCCGAACCGGGCGGATTGGATCGGGCCTTCCTCTGCAAGAAACCCGCCTCATGCTCTTGAGCAGCAGGCAGGTACACGTCACACCGAGTGTTAGCAGGGGGAACGGTATGTCGTGTCTCTTCCGCAGCTTGATGCTGCGTGTGTTTCCCATGTTTACTATCATAGGTTGTATTTGTAAATGTTTCGTTACGCCCCAAGGTCGGTTTTTTCGGAAGCCTGGTGATAAGTTTTATTTTTAAATATCAGTAATTTAACAGATTAGAAAACACGATGCCGGGAAACTGTGGGTTCATCGCGCCATCGAAATGCAGGATCAATCACAACAACCTGGGATTGGTGACCAATTGATTCACCCGATTGCACCGGATCAGCGCCACATCCTCCAGCTCTATATGTAGGGTCTATTAGAACAAACCTTCAATCTGTCCTTCATCATTCAGGTAGATTCGTTCAGACGATGGCGACCTCGGCAGACCGGGCATTGTCATGATCTGACCGGTAACCACGACAATAAAACCGGCGCCTGCCGACAACCTAACCTCCCGGATTGGGACAGTGTGGCCTGTCGGTGCACCGCGCAAATTCGGATCGGTGCTGAAAGAGTATTGTGTTTTCGCCATGCAGACCGGCAGTCCGCCATAGCCCTTGGCTTCCCAATCGCGCAACTGGTCACGAACGGATTTGTCGGCAATTACTTCCTCTGCACGGTAGATGCGTTTTGCAACCGTCTCAATTTTCTCGAACAGAGGCATTTCATCCGGATAGAGCGGCGCAAATTGAGAAGCATCCGATTCCGCCATATGCACAACCTTGTTTGCAAGTTCTTCGGTACCGGCAGAACCATCTGCCCAATGGCGGCAGACAATCGCCTCTGAGCCCATTGAGGTAACGAATTTGCTGATTTCTTCAATCTCAGCGTCAGTGTCCGAAATGAAATGGTTGATCGCTACCACGGCCGGAACGCCGAACTGCTTGACGTTTTCAATATGCCGCCCGAGATTGGCACAGCCTTTTTCAACCGCGGCCACATTCTCGATACTCAGATCTTCCTTGGCGACACCACCATTCATCTTGATGGCACGCACGGTTGCAACGATCACGGTAACATCCGGCTTAAGGCCGGCTTTCCGGCATTTGATGTCGAAAAACTTTTCAGCACCAAGATCAGCGCCAAAACCCGCCTCGGTCACCACATAGTCGGCGAGTTTCAGGGCGGTCGTTGTTGCCGCGACGGAATTGCAGCCATGCGCAATGTTCGCGAACGGTCCGCCATGGACGAATGCGGGATTATTTTCCAGCGTCTGAACAAGGTTAGGCTGCATTGCATCTTTCAGCAAGACAGTCATCGCGCCATCAGCCTTGATGTCCCGCGCATAGACAGCACTCTTGTCTCGGCGATATCCGACAATGATGTCGCCCAAGCGCTTCTCTAGGTCTTTCAGATCCGTCGCCAGGCACAAAATTGCCATCACTTCGGAGGCCACGGTGATGTCGAAGCCGCCTTCCCGCGGAAATCCGTTCGCTACGCCACCCAGGGAACAAACGATCTCACGTAAAGCCCGATCGTTCATGTCCATTACCCGACGCCAGGCAATGCGGCGAATATCGATGTTCTGCTCATTGCCCCAATAAATGTGATTGTCGACCATCGCCGACAACAAATTGTGGGCTGAGGTAATTGCGTGAAAATCACCGGTGAAATGAAGATTGATATCTTCCATCGGGACGACCTGGGCATAGCCGCCACCGGCCGCACCACCCTTTACCCCGAAACAGGGACCAAGCGACGCCTCCCGAATACAGATCGCAGCCTTTTTGCCGATCCGGTTAAGCCCGTCGCCGAGTCCGACGGTTGTGGTTGTCTTGCCTTCACCGGCAGGCGTAGGATTAATCGCGGTAACAAGAATTAGTTTTCCATCGGGACGCGACTGGACCGATTGAATGAATTCTTCCGAAATCTTCGCCTTGTCATGTCCGTAGGGAAGCAGGTGCTCGGCAGCAATTCCCAATTTTGCGCCAATTTCCTGTATCGGTTTTTTGTCCGCTGCACGGGCAATTTCTATATCGGATTTTACTACAGTCATCATCTACTCCCGGCGTGAAACAGGTTGGTCTACCTTGCGGAAAATATTCGTGAAATACCAGTATTGATCGGACACCCCGTTCTGAATCGGTCGTAAATTGGATGATTTGCGACAGCACTCCAACTCACATATGCGGCCTCAAAAACTGGAGGACCCGGTAACATCATCGTATGGTCAATCACGAAAATATTCTAATGCCACAAATTAAGTGATCACCATACCAATTTGCCTGCTGTAAATTGTGCCTATATGCCCCAAACAAGCTTTGCCCATCCCAAAGGTCTATACTCAATTGCAAAAAACCTTTCGTTATATCCTGCTCGCTGCAATCCTCTGCCTGCAAACCGCCAACAGCTCTGCGCAGGTGGAAAATACAGTCGAGGATTGGTCCTGGACAGTGGACCATTTTGAACGCTTCGGCATATGGGATTCGGTTTGTGATCATCGCGATGACAACGGGACCAAGCTGCAACGCTGCTATGTTTCGCATGTCGATGTTTTCGCGCCGCGCCCGAAATTTGCGGCAGCCTTCATGTTCGTGACGCCTGAGGAAAGAAACAGTTTGAAGTTGGAGTTTCGTTTCGAAACAGGAACCCAGTTTGACGAAGGTGGTTTTGCAGTTCTCGTCGACGGTCAGCCGATCTGGGACTTCAACCCCGCCAACTGCCCCTCGCTGAAGTGCATCTTCGAAGGTTCGGAAGCTGAAACCTTGCTGAGCGCCATGGAAGAAAAGGGCGAACTCTATTTTGCCCTGACGGATCGCTACGGACGGCACTATGAACTCCAGTGGAATACCGAAGGTTTTGCCGAGGCGATAGCTGACATGCATGGTCAAGCAGCGGCGCGGAATCTGTTCTGATCCCGCGCCTTGCAGAAACTATCGCTTCAACACATCCCTGATTTCGACCAGGTTGGATCGAACCCGAAGCAGGTAAAATCCCATGATCGCCAGATGCGATGGCATGATCCATGAGGACTCCCCGCCATTTGAAATGATCATCGGCTGGACATTCAGCGCAGCACGCAACTGCTCAGTTGTTCGCGCCCACAATTGCCCCAAGCCGCGATCGGAAAAGACAACATTGAAATCCTGCCGAGCTGCAGAAAGGATGCCGTAATAGGCATAAAGCTGACCATAGGCGAACCAGAAACGGTCATCAGCCCGGGGATCAAACCATCCGGCATTTGAGGTCTCCATACGGGCACGCAGAATATCGGAAGTAGACCCGATATCGCTGGCAACCCGGTCCAGAAATTCCAGTAGATTGTCCGCGCGGGCATCAAACGTCGCCTCACACCGTGAAAGCCTGTCATTGAACTTCAAGAAATTCTCGCGCGCACTGCGATACTTGCTCCAAGCCGGAATTTGCGGGCCGAAAGGGCTCATGCTCCAATACCAGGCATGCTCGTCATAGGCGAGATCACCCCGCGCATCCTGCAGGTTCTGATCGATCTGCGATGTTCCCCGCACACGGCCCAGCCGGTCGACAAGCTCGATGCTTGTTCGCCTCAGGACCTGGTTCACGCCAAGCTGAAACGCTGCCTTGTTGTCAAAGTAAGGCGTATATTTCCAGTCCATACCGAAGAATCCGAGCTTGTACAGCAAGGTCGCGGGAATCCAGACATTTTCGTTGACATTGAAATTGATCAGGCTCGCTTCAACTTCGACAATTGCTGAAGTACCGCAACGTCCTGCTTCGGCGCCGGCTGCGCCCGGCTCAACCGTCCGTCCCGAAAGCGAATATTCGGCGATGTAATCCGGGTCAAATCCGGTCCAGCGCTGCGTGTTCCATAGGAAGTAGAGGTAGCTTCCAAGCCAGGCCACGACAATAACCGCCAACGTGGCCCGCAAGATCCAGCCGCGCTTTTGATACCAGTTGCCAATGGCCACAAATGGATACAAAAGCGCTGCGATAAAGCGCCCGATGCCCCGACCAATTGCCTCGAATACGCGGCTGAAAAATCCGATAATCCCGTCGAACATTATTTATGCACCCCTTACCGATTGGACGTTTTCGAGAGAGTAACTGTTACTTGTAGAACTGCCGACGCAGCGCTTTCTTGTCTTTCAGATAGGAACTGCGAATCTCATTGACCACAAATTCCTGATAATTTGCCGGCCAATGGCTGTAGTCATCGTAAAACCTTGGTTTATTGAACACAAAGCGAGTCATGTAGTCGAAAGGCAGATACTCCGAAATCAGCCGATTGACGATATAAAAATCCTTGTGCTCGGGATTTGCGCGGGAAATCAGGAAGCGTTGATGCGGTGCGATGTCCCTGATGTCGATATTCGACCAGTTTGTAACCTGCTTTAATACCTGGCTTATCAGCGGCACCGACCCCTCGCGCATGATGACATCAGGGTGTCGGGCACTCCACCCCGCTGCCCATTGGGCATCAACCCGGCTCAGATCAACATCAGAATCCTCATGCATCGCCAGCCAGGCAACCAGCATGATCATCCGCTTCTCCAGCAATCCGCTGCGCTCGATCCACGATCCCCGGGGCGAATCTATCCGCCCGGACTCGTACAGAAAGCGATAGACCTGTCGATGATCATTGATGTCGATATAGGCGACCTGCCACGGTCGTGACCTTCGAAATCCGGCAGCGGACGGATCGCAGATGACCGTTGTTTGTCGGTCTTCGATGAAGACATAGACCCCGCCAAAATGAGAAGTCCAATAGGTGTCCTGGCGAAACACCACTTCTGTCGGCAGTAGCGCATTCTCACGAATATCGCCTGTGGTTTTGGCATAATCGACCATCTGGTTCAGCATTTTGTCATCACGCCAGGCTTCGGGCTCTTTCAGCAGACGATCAATCAGCAGACGCAGCTCGGCGGTCTGACCCAGCAAATCTGACGCGGTCTGGACACGAAACTCCACCTGCTCGATCGACAGGAGATCGTCAATATCGGTAACCTCGTAGACCGAATCCTCGATCTCGCCGAATAGGACATCCTTGATGGTGATGGTCAGCAATTCGCGGGCATTGGCTTCAAAAAACCGGTACAGCAGATCTTCCGTGTTCGAAAAAGCGGTCCGCACGACCGGCAAGTCCATCTGATCGGGCGTCAGGATGATAAACCGGCGGTTGACCCCGTTGGGATCAAGATAATCCTCGTCACCAAGCGCTGCGGCAATCTCGGGCGAGAACCCTGCCATATCGATGCGGAATTTTTTTGTCTTTGGCGGTTTGATACCGAAACCGGTCAATGCCTGCTTATAGCGCTCCACCAAATGCGGTTCTGATATCTCCAGCAACCGGCCAAAGATGAGTTTGTTGTCGATCAGGCGTTGCATGAAGTGTCCGGCATCCTCGAAAGCGGCATTTGTCCAAAAACAGATACATACAATACATCCGTGCTGAAAAATCAATTGAGCAGCAAGTAGACAATTCCTCAAATGCGCAACGAAACCTGGAATTTCAATGTCGCGAATAAAGCAGCCTCCGTCCATGGAACAGTTTTAATCTGGGATGGAATTAAAATTGGGATACGGAAATGTCTGGGCTTGAGGGAAAGAAAGCGCTGGTCACCGGCGCAAACGGGGGAATTGGGCAGGCAATTGTCAGAGCATTGCAAGCCAAGGGCGCGATCGTCGCCGGTTCCGATATTAGTGATTGTCAGGCAGATATCAGCATTAGCGGCAACCTGACTGAAGCGGAATTCTGTGACCGATTGCCGGAGCTTGCCAGAGAAAAAATGGATGGCCTCGACATTCTGGTCAATAATGCCGGAATTATAACCCGCGGAACGATTGACCAGACCAGCGATGACGATTTTCGCCGCACTATGGCAATTAACGTCGAAGCACCGTTTCGGATCTGCCGCGCTGCGATTCCCATTTTGGCGGAAGTTGGCGGCGGTGCCATCGTCAATACTTCCTCATGTTGGGGCGTCCACCCGGGTCCCAATCACCCCCTTTACGTGATGTCGAAGGCAGCTGTCGCTTCCCTGACCCAATGCCTGAGCATGGACCACGCCCATCAGGGAATCCGCGTCAATGCCGTTTGCCCCAACGAGGTCAATACCCCGATGATACGAACCGGATTTGAAACACGTGGCCTCGATCCCGACAAGGCGATTGAGGAACTCAACGCCTCGGTGCCTTTGGGCCGGATCGCCGAGCCGGAGGATATCGCTGATGTGGTGGTATTCCTGACTTCAGATGATGCCCGCTACATGTGCGGCGCTTTGGTGGAGGTTAGCGGCGGGAAACCGGTCGGATGAGTGATTTTGCTGACAAGGTCGTGCTCATAACCGGTGGCCGGTCGGGCATCGGCAAGGCATGCGCTGAACGATTTGCAAGCCATGGTGCAACAGTCATAACCGCCCAACGCGGACAAGATGAGACATTCGAATCCATCGAGGCTGATTTCCTGGATCCAGATGCGCCATCATCTGTAATAGCCGATGTAGTAGAACGTCACGGCAGATTGGATATTCTGGTCAATAATGCCGGCCTCATGCGGGAAGGTAACGCGATTGAATTCAGCGAAAAGGATTGGGCGGAGACGATAAAGGTCAATCTCACCGCACCTTTTCTCCTGATCAAATATGCCCTGCCCCACCTGATCAAAACCGGTGGCTCGATTGTGAATATCGGCTCCATTGAAGGGCTTGGTTCCAATCCGCGCCATGCCGCCTATTGTGCTTCAAAAGCAGGCCTTCACGGTCTTACCCGTGCAATTGCCGTTGATCATGGACCCGACGGTGTACGTTGCAACGCGGTCGCACCGGGTTGGATAGATACAGATCTCAATGACGAGTTTATTGACAGCCTGGGTGATCCCGAACAGTTTCGGCAAAAGATCGGAAACATCCACCCCGTAGGGCGAACCGGAAAACCCAACGAAATCGCCAACCTTGTCACCTGGCTTGCCCCACCAGAGGCTGCTTTTGTAACGGGCCAGATCTGGACCGTCGACGGCGGCAGAATGGCAAAGCTGAGCCTGCCGGATCTGTAACCGGCACTAAGAGATGAATGAGGGACTGAATACCCAGCTTTTCCTAA
>JANQQM010000186.1 GCA_028289365.1 Salaquimonas sp.
AACCCAGGACCGCCCACGGGTAGCAGGAACATAAAGTACAGACGACGACGTTGTGTCGCTTGGGCGTGTTCTCAACCACCACCAGATTGTTGGCTTCGAGTTTGGGATAGCCCAGTTCGCCGATTGCCTTTGTGGCGTTGGCCATGAGCCGCTCTTTGAAGGCTTCGTCGGCCCAGGCCCGGGCAACAACACGCGCGCCGTTCTTTGGGCCTACCTCGTCGCTGAATACCTCAATCCATCGATCGACCGTGGCGCTGTTGAGCAGGCCCTTTTCAACCAGCAGGCTCTCAAGCGATTTGACCCTGAGCGCCGGATCTGAGGGAAGATGCGAATGCAGTTCCCTCTCCAGTTCCATGATCCTCTTGGTATCCCTGGGTACTTTCACCTCAAGCCTCTTTCTGCGCTATAAGCGTAGCATCTAAGTTAGCGGCGAAAAACCAAAAAACACTAGGCCAAAAACATCTGATCGTGCGGAGCATGGGAGCCGGCGGAACAATCGCCGCATAGCGTCACCTGCAAAGCAGACTTTCAATGAAATGAGGTGACATTTGCATCTTATGTCAGTCTTGCGGACAGTAAGACCATTCGATCAAAGTTGGTGAATTACCCAATCCAAGAATGGCCTTCAGTTGCGAGCCTCTCGTACTCCTGCCCAGAGCAGACTTGCGCCCATTGCTCCGAAAGCAGCGGCGAAAACACCTTCAAACCATCGTGCAAAACGCCTGTAGCCACGCATTGCCATACCTGTCGAGAACAGCCAGGCATAAATTCCGTAGATTAACAATCCCGATAGCGCACCCATGGGACCGAACGCCAAAACATGCCACGCACTCAGCCCTTGGCCGAAAAGGAAGGAAGCGACAGCCGCCCACATGAGCGCAGCTTTGGGATTGGTAAGCAGCACAAGGACACCGAGCCGCCACGCATGACCGTCGCTCAAAGATCGAGCGTCGGGCGTGAACGTGGTTGCAGCGCCTCCTTGCAAGGACGCACGTGCGGCGTTGAGACCTAGGAATAGCAGATATCCTCCACCTACAAACTTCAGCACAAGAAGTGACCACGGAAATGCTTCAATGAGTGCACCAAGCCCGAGCGCTGTCGCCATCGACCAAACTAGCATCCCCGAAGAAATGCCTGTCACGACAAATAGCGCTGAGCGTCGACCCTGCGCCAAACCAACTGAAGCTACCGCTGCCAGGTTTGGACCTGGAGAAATCTGGGCGGCCAGAACACCCAGCCACGTCAATGCATAAATCGAAATCATAGCGTTCAAATTCCCGGAAGCAGATTCCCTGCCAGCATCTTGGATCCAACAGAGCCTAGCAAGGTTTTGAGCAGGTTGTCGCCACTTATCCTAGCAGATGCACAGAGCGCAACATTGCACCAAATAAGGTCAATTCAGTCATCCTGTGGGTTGTCTATTAGGCTTAGTCACCTCGTTCGCGTTTCCGGAATCTGCAGAGTAAAGGCTTGGTCAGAGCAGGTCGGTGTGCTTTTCAACTACATTACCGAAATGATGTTTCCAGAGGTCAACACCCAGTTGGCCTGATCGATCCAATTTAGAACCAACGACTGCATCGGATACAATCGTCGGATTTAAGCCCTCATCAAATAATGCAAACCCTGCGGCTAAAACACATGTTTCGGCTTGGACTCCACAAACGAAAACTTGCTCTACAGACCATTCCTTGAACAAGTTGATAACTTCGTTCGTTGGCCGATAACCGTGCTTTACAAACATCGCCTTTGTACGAACCAGGCTTTCATCATTTGCTGATGGTTTCCAGCCAAGCTGACCGAAAAATGGAACTATCTCTTCGTTATATCGTATGACAGTGGCTATTGAGGGAAAGTGGTCAGCCAGCAGTTGCGAGCGTGACACTAGCCGGTCAGGCGGATTAAAACACGGCTGTACATCTACGACGAGTACTGCTTGTTTTCTCATAATGCCAAACTCTAGGAATTGATGTAGCTACCGTTCAAATTCCCTGACGGTATACATGA
This sequence comes from Salaquimonas sp., assembly GCA_028289365.1. Lineage (GTDB taxonomy): Bacteria > Pseudomonadota > Alphaproteobacteria > Rhizobiales > Rhizobiaceae > BOKV01. Next base: position 2,005 of record JANQQM010000186.1, read on the forward strand.
AAACTGACAAGCAGACATCACATCATTTCCAGGTATTCCTCACCTTGGACTCGCTCAGGACATTAGCTGCTGGACACATAGATGGCGGAATGAGGAACGACGCTATCGATTAAAATGGAATATTCTTTCATTTCGGAATTGGGAGTTTCGTAGTTCTCAGCAATCGATGTCTTCACCATCGCGCCACATCTCAATTGCACGGGCAATGAATTCGTCGATCCGCGTTTCGGTTACCTTTTTTGTCTTGGTGAAACGGATACAGCCTTTGCCGACGTTTAAGCCTTTCAACAACTCGCCATCCGGATCAATCTTTGAGGCATTTCCAACATAAAGGCTGACATATTGTTTTTGCGCGTTGAGATGGAAGACGTATCTATCCGCTTCCCCAAAACCCAGCATTTGATAGTGAATACTCTCGTCTATTCGCGGCGCATGCTGCTTGATAAGGGCGCGGATTTCCTGCAGTTTCTCGCAGCGCCAATCATTCTGAAGCTGCTCTATATATTCCGAAGGGGTCTTGGCATCACTAAGCATGGTTCAAAGATCCCTGATACAGGTTGCAGGTAATACAATTACCCAAATAATTCGCAGGCATACAATAACAGCCATTACTCTACGGGCGTGATAGTTTACAACTTTAGGCTCTCAGCAGAACTCCCCTACTCCGCAACAAATGCTAAAAGCCTAGTGTGGCTTTCGCCCCATGCCAGCGCTCGGTCAATCCGCAGCATCTCATAGAATTGGGCTCGGAGCGGAAGTTTACGGCAATACCGTACAGGCAGAGCACTTGTCAGTTGGGCCGGATATCAGCAATTCAAACGAAGCGGGCGATTTGATCCAACATTTTTGTTATGATCACGATGGATTTTGAAATTTTTCTCTGCCAGATGCGGTGATCCGTTTGGTTTTTCGAAAGATCGGATGGGCGAGTGGCGCATTCCAGATTTGGGCGATCGTGTACGTCGATACGCCATCGTAAATCTTACAAGATCAGCCGAATACAGAATAGAATAGCGCTAGGTGAAATCCAGAACTCATGCTACTATTATTTCGGGCAATGCGGGCTAAACTTAAAAGAGAGATAGCTATGCCCAAAACCGTAAGCATCTTCGCATTTTTTATTTTTCTTCTGACTTTTTCCTTGGCGCGGGCCGAGGTCACGATCTGCACCGAGATTAACAGTGTGCCGTTCACGATCACCACGCCTGGAAAATATTGCCTGAAGCAAAATCTGGTGAACACAACCGATCCTGCGCCCAGCTTTCTGGCTGGCGCAATCGAGATCGAGTCCCACAATGTGACCGTGGACCTAAACGGTTTTTCGCTCACCAACGACCTTGCCGGCCCGGCAAACCGGATGAATGGAATCGTGGCGTTCCACGCACAGAATGTGACCGTTAGAAATGGTCACATCGAAGGCTTTTCGACTGCTGTGCTGCTCGGCGGCCTGTTTGCAGAGCGGTCCACCGTCGAGAACATCCGCGCCAACAACAGCAACTATCGCGGAATGTTTGTGGTCGGCAAAGACAGTGTGATCCGAAATAACCATGTTACCAATGCTGGACCCGGAGATATGGACAGCGAGTCCACCGGCATTACACTGGTCTTTGGCGAAAATTCTGTCATTGAAGGAAATGTCGTTTCTTCGATATCCGAATCTGCATCGGCATACGGAATTGCCGTTGGGTACGGCGCGTCCGTATCGGTGCGCGACAATTCAGTTTTCGGAATTAGGGATGCCACGCAAAAGAACGGGATATCTGTCGTGTCCATTACACGTGCCGAGATATCTCGTAATCGTCTGCTCAATACGTCGCCCGGTGATGCCGGCATCGCAGATCTCGGTTTCTCGTCGCAGATCGGCTGTTTCGGCAACGCGATTTCGGGTTTCGCACCGGCGACAAGCGGATGCGACGTTTCGGTCGGCGACACCGTATTTTGATCGTTTTGCTACGCCAGCATCAAACCTAGCATCAACCTAATTTACGCAACTTAAATTCGAGGAGTTGATTCATGAAGCAGCTCGTAATCGCACTTTCCATCCTGGTTGCCGCTCCAGCTGTCGCAATCGCGGCCAGTGATTTTGGCAAGATCGATGCCGATGGGGACGGCCAAGTGACAATTGATGAACTGAGAGCCTCAGGCATCAACTTGACTGAAGAAGCGTTTAACACCGCCGATTCAGATGGCGACGGCGCATTGTCGGAAGCGGAATTTGACAACCAAAACGACGAGCCCAAATAGCAGTCCATGTTATTCGACAATTAGCCTTGTCGGACAGCGATCAATTCTGGACTGGTAATTCCAGCTGACAAATTCCGGGTAGCGGTTATGCCGCTACCTGAAGCGCAAATATGGTCCCTCGCTGGCTGCATCCATACGGTTGAGCAGGTTGGCTCTGAGTTGAACTTCGCTATTCGCCACCAGGTGCTGTCCCTTAATCGCCGCTGTCGAGAGGCGGTTATTCGATGACGCACTGCGGTGATGCTCGTCGCTTGCGAAGGTCTGCAATGGGCTGGTACCCACATTGGGATTGAAGTTCAAAAATGACCGAGAGAAGGTCATTCGCTGTTAGCCCAAGAGCATATCCAGATTATGAATTCAGACTTTGGATATTGAGCGACCGTCTGTTCTCGGATGACTACGCAACTGCCATTTGGTTCCACGGACCACTGACCAATAACGACACTTCCCACGCGATAATCTGGCAATACAAACCTCCACCTACGAGCCATTAGTTAAATCGCAATCAAGTTGTTGCAAGATTGTTTTCAATTAAATGGCTTTAGAAACGCGGCGGATCTATCGATGTTAAGTGCGATCATGCAAATGATGCCAGGCAAATACATGGATATAGATATAAATGCATCTGCCGATTACCGAACCAGGGTTATAGAACGCCCTGGGCTTTGGATGAATGATGAAGCATTGGCTTCGCTTTCATCTGACATCCACGAAATTGCCAGCAAGACGATTCCAGCCGGTGACCTTACTTATGGGGTATTTTTAGCGGAGAAAACACATTTTGAAAACTCGGTCATAACAGTCGTATATCGTCGACCTGACGGTCGGCCTGTCGCGTTTAATGCGCTGGCCATCATGTGGCTGGAAATGGGCCGAAAGTCGCAGGAAGTTCTTCACATGGGGTTGGTAATGGTGGACCCCAATGAACGAAGCAAAGGGCTAAGTTGGATATTGTACGGCCTGACCTGCTTCCTGATGTTTCTTCGAAATCAAATGCGTCCGATCTGGATCAGCAATGTGACGCAAGTACCAGCCGTCATCGGTATGGTTTCGGAAACTTTTGACAACGTCTACCCAACGCCGGACCGCCAAAGAAACAAATCGCTTACCCACGTACTTCTCGCGCGGCAAATTATGGAAAATCATCGTCATGTATTCGGCGTGGGTAATGATGCGCACTTCAATGAAGAGCAATTTGTCATAGAAAATGCCTATACCGGCGGATCTGACAATCTGAAAAAGACGTTTGAACAGGCACCAAAACACCGCGATGAAGCGTTCAATAAATTTTGCGAAGCACACCTAGACTATCATCGCGGTGATGACTTCCTGCAATTAGGTCAGCTGAATTATCACGCCGCAATCACTTATGTCACCCAAACCGTGCCGCGTGGTTCACTGGCAGCGCTTGGTGTCGCGGCAGGTTCTGTGGTTCTTCAACGCATGGTCTTGCCGCTCTGGTATTGGATGGACGCAAATCGGCAATGGGGAATTTTGAGGGCGCGATCATGAGCAATGAAAAATTCTCCTATGCGGAATTTACCAACCGTAACATCGGTTTTGTCACCGAAGCCGAACAGGCCAAGCTCAAAGGTGCTACCGTTTTTGTTTGCGGCACAGGTGGTATGGGCGGTGCTGCGATCTTGGGGCTTGTTCGAGCTGGTATAGGTCGGTTGATAATTGCTGATCTTGATGGCTTTGAAGTGTCGAATCTCAACCGCCAGGTTTTTGCATTCATGCACAATATTGATGTTCACAAGGCGGAAGCAACGAGCACAATTTGCAAGCAGATTAATCCGGAAATCGACATCACCGTGTATCATGAAGAATGGCCGGAGCACGTTGAAGAAGCGATCACACAGGCGGCAATTGTCATCAATGGGACAGACGATTTGGCTGCGTCGCTCCTGCTCTACAGAGTGGCCAGGAAATTGGGCAGAACAGTAATCGACGCCTATGCATCACCTTTACCTTCAATTTACGTGACCAAAGCCGGCGCACCGACGCCCGAAGAGCGCCTTGGTTATCCAACAATCGGCACTGAATGGAATGCCGTCACCCAGACGCAGCGCGAACAATCTTTTCTGTCCGAAGCGGAATACATCATGATCAATTCATCATCGCGCCACCATATCGATCTTGCGCTTGCTGGTGAGGTAGCGGCCGGAAGACGCTCGCGCATGTCCTTTGCGCCTATGGTGATTTGTACTGGCATGTTGATGTCTTACGAGGCAATCGCTGGGTGTCTCCAAAATCCGCATGGCGCGGACCATCGCGGATGGTTCTTTAATCCCTACAAGGCGCGAGTCGAACACCCAAAAAACCCATTAGTTGCAGCTGTTTTGCGACCAATTGTTCGTCGTTTTCTGAACAAGATGATCGAAAGTTGAATCGATGATGCAGTTTGCGCCATTGGCTGACATGGGCATATCTTTCGCTGCATTGCTGGGAACGCTTGTATTGATTGGCGTTGTCCGCGGTCGCGGAGCCGCCAATGAGTTAAACAAGAGGTTTTTGCTCGCACTTTGGTTGGTCGCCATAATGTTGGCAAGCCGCACATTGTTCTGGGCAACCAGTATCAATTTTTTTGATATCACCACTGTTATTGCGGCCGGCACAATCCCATTGGCGGTATTGTTGCTGACCGAGGGATTGCTTCGTCGTCATGCACCAACAGCGCTTAAATTAATCGCCTTTTGCGGCACGATATTCTTTCTGATTGTTGGATTTTTACCGACGTCGCTTACAGATTCCTGGCTTTATTGGGCTTTGTTTTCCTATCAGTTGATCATGTTTTTCTCAGCGGGATGGCTGGTGCTGAACCGCGACAAAGAAAGCCTTTCGTCAACTGAAAACAGAGTGGTCGAGCGCATCGCACTGTCGCTTGTTCTAATAATACCGGCGTTTGCTACAGATTTTCGATCCGATTTTTTCCCAGTGCCCATTCGGCTTGGCGGCCTCGCAATTCTTTACTTGTGCTGGCTTTCGGTTGGATTGGGACGCACCCAATTGAGTCACCGCGACACGGTCAGATCATTCCTGGTAATTACGGTCTCAGCGATATTTGCGGGCGTGATATTGGGTGGCACAATTGGGCTTGGCCTGGCAGATATCGTTCGAGCAAGCGCATTGTGCCTTTCTGCCAGTATTTTAGCGGCGATTTACAATGACAGCGTAAGTCTTAAAGCCGAAGATCGACGCGATACATTGATGCGCCATCTTGCGCGCGGAGATAACTCAAACATCGATTTATTTTTGGGCGGGTTGCAGGATCATGTGGTGATTGATGATGCGCTCATTTTACATGAAACGGACTTAACAGATTTCGATTTGACACAGCTTCATGATCTATTTTCCGAGCAGCCGGTTAGGCGGCTGGAAGATTTAAGAACCGCAGACATGGATGATCGCAGGCGCGAACAATTGGCCTGGTTCTTTGAAAAGTATGAATCAACGCATGTTCTTCTAGCATCGCCAGAACCGATCAAGCTTCTGGCGTTGAAGATGCCCACTTTGTCATCCACTCCAGGTGCGGAACTGGAATTGGAAGTTTTTCAGAAAATGTCTTCCCTAATTTCGAAGCAGAAGGCAGCGACATGATTGAGCTGCGCGAAAAACACCTGGACAGTTTTTTTGAAGTACCGTTTGAGGCCTATGGGAATGGATCCAATTATGTATCGCCACTGAAGGCAGATTTAAGACGCTTTTTGAGTGCAAAGGACAATCCGCTTTTTGCTTCCGAAGATGACTTTATCTTCTTGACGGCAATGAAAGACAACAGGCCCCTGGGTCGAATAACCGCGCATGCTCACCGTGCATCCAATGAGCGTCACAATTGGAAGCGCGCTTCATTTGGCTTCTTCGACTGTGCCAACGATCCGCAGATTGCTTCTGCGCTATTGGGCGCCGCAGAGGCCTGGGCAAAGAATTGCGGTTTTGATGAAATTGTAGGTAATTTCAATCTTACGGCAATGCAGCAAGCCGGCATAATGACCGACGGTTTTGAGCACCAGCCATTCACAGACCAAATTTGGGGTGCGCCACATTTGCCGAAATTGCTGGAACAGAATGGGTATAGTCGGCTGTTTCCAATGACAACTTTTTCGCTGGATATCAGCAAGATTGACGGAAATGAGCTAACGGATCCACGCGAAACCGAAGCTTTGAAAAAAGGCGGGTTTACATTCGCGCCGGTGAATAGGTCAACGCTGGCGGATCGACTTGAGGACGCGCGCCAGATCCTCAATACAAGCTTTATCGATAATCCGATGTTCGTTCCGGTGAGCCGCGCCGAGTTCGAATTTCAAGCCAAAGATATGAAGCTGGTACTTGATCCGCGTATTTCGACAGTGATGCGCAAAGGTGATGAAGTCGTTGGCGCGGTAATCGCTATTCCGGACATTAATCAATTGCTCAAAGCAGTTGGTTCCAGACTGGGATTAACATTGCCTTGGCACTATATTCGCTATCGGATGACCCGAAAGCGGGCGGTTGTTATTTTTCAGGGAGTTGTCCCAAAATATCAAGGTATGGGCGTAAATCCCTTGATGCTCTCACATATTCTGAGGGCAATGAAACGCGCTGGATATGAAACTGTCGGTGGGACATGGATAGCCGACGAGAATGTCGCAAGCCTTCGGCAAACAGAAAAAAGCGGCGCGAAACCTCTGCATCGGCTCCACTTGTTTCGAAAGGACTTGTGATGCGGATCGACAGGAAAAGCTTGTCGAATGCGATTGCACGCGCGAATCTGGCGCCGTCGGTTCACAACACACAGCCAACCCGTTGGCGGATCGACGGGAACGGCATTATCACATTGATGTTGGATAGTAATCGGATCTTAAGCATCGGCGATCCCGAAGGGCGAGATGCACGATTAAGTCTTGGTGCCGCACTAGAGGGGACAAGGCTGGCACTTTCTGAGATCGGCGTCGAAATTCGACATATGGAAGCGGCAGGTAATCAAAAATGCGATCAGTTCCAACCAGTTCTTCATCTTGATTGCAAACCGAACAACAATGTCGAGCCATTGCAATATTCAAAATATGTAGATGAACGATTTACCTGGCGAGGCGGTTTTTTACCTGCGTCTTCTGAATTGAAGCACGGATTGGTTGAGGTCACAGAAAAAGCGGATAGCCTGACGGTAATCGACGATGTCGACGACATAACTTGGTTCGCCGACATAAATGACAATGCCAGCCTCTCATTTTTCCGGGATAAAGCATACCGTAATGAATTGATCAGCTGGATGCGTTTTTCGTCCAAAGATTCCAGGTGGGCGTCAGATGGGCTGAGCACCCGTGCACTCGGCATGACGCGCGCCGAGGCCATCGGCGCGAACTTTGTATTGCGGTCACCAGCGTTCGAAATTCTTGATGGAATGGGTTTGGCGAAAGCGATTGTCTCGGAAAACAAAAAGACACGGACCGCAAGTGCAATCGCTTTGTTTCATCGCCCCGTTGAAGAGGATCCGATAGAAAGTGGCGTTGCCTACTACCAGTATTTGCTTGCACTGGCCGCCGCGGGATTTAGTACATGGCCCATGGCGGTCTTGGCCGACGCTGAAGGTCCGCGCGTTGAGATTTCCAAAAAATTCGGATTGCCGAGCACTCATCGCCTTCTCAACGTTTTGCGCATAGGGCTTGCACCGCTAACCGCTGAAAAGAACCGCGCCAGATTGAGCGCGGGGACCTTGATGGTTTAGTGGCATTCCAAAACGTTCGCCCCAACCACTAGAACAAGATGGCCACCTTTCCGAAATTTATTCGCAGATTTTCCGTGGCAGTAGGACCGATCGACCGTCACTTGTTTGGCGCTAACGCTTCGCTAATCAAGACTGAGGCCAGCTAATATGCCTAAGAGATGCAAATGACTGCAATTGGTACTTAGCGAACCAATGAAGCCAGCAGCTCGAAGTCAGCTATTGGAAATTAGACAGGATTTAATCGCATCCGCAGCAAACGTACGGTTTCACCCAAAAGCTGCAGCCAGACCGGTATTCTATGAATGTCTGAACTAAACCCAAAAGAAAACAGCTTTCGAACATGCGCTTAGTGACAGCAAACGGCCAATGCAGACATGGATGTGGTTGGCCGAATACTAGCGTTGTAGACGACGTGGCAATGGCAAATACTGTTGGGAAAACATCGCGCTAGAAGGCAGACGACATGCATTTGGATCGAGAAAGGCTCGGCAACAAGTTTGAACCGGTGCTTTGGGTTTGGCTTACCGATCAGGCAAGGCCAAGCAATCCGCCATCACAGTCTTGCCTTTTGCTGCAAGTTGGCGAACACTGTCGGCCAATAACAACATATAAAGGAGGAAACATGAAAACCGTACTGCAAGTTGCCATTATATCATTGGCGTCAACCATTGCACTTCCGGCAAGCGCCGAGACACTGCGTTGGGCAAGCGCCGGCGACGCGCTGACCCTCGATCCGCATTCGCAAAACGAAGGCCAGACCCATACGATCCGACATCAAATGTATGAGCCGCTGATCATTCGTGATGTCACGGGGGCATTTGAACCGGCACTTGCCACGGACTGGGCGCCAAGCCCCGATGACCCAAATGTCTGGGTTTTCAACCTCCGACAAGGTGTAAAGTTCCATGACGGCGCCGACTTTACGGCAGAGGACGTCGTTTTCAGCTTTGAGCGCGCAAAGACGCCAACCTCAGACATGAAAGAACTATTGAACTCGATTGTCGAAATTCGTGCAGTAGACGACTATACGGTTGAAATGGTTACGGATGGTCCGAATCCTATCCTGGACGCGAATCTCACCGACCTGTTCATTATGGACAAGGACTGGACCGAAGCGAATAATACGGTCAAAGTCCAGGATTTTGAAGGCGGCGAAATCACCTTTGCGACCACGAATGTCAATGGCACCGGAGCATACAAGCTCGTCAGCCGTGAGCCTGACGTCAAGACGGTTATGGCCCGGAACGAGGATTATTGGGGCCGCGATGACTTCCCGATGGCATTCTCTGA